>CAYGZE010000100.1:0-9896 GCA_964354185.1 uncultured Anaerolineales bacterium
GCACCCGAAGCCTGCCCTGCCTGTCGGCAGCCTGCCGGAGGCAGGGCGGGCCCGTGAGGTCGTGAGTGGACCGCGAGACGATCATCCGGATTGTGATCGTGGGCATCCTGGCGATGCTCATCCTGTTCGCTGGCCCGCGCGTCTGGCCCCTCTTGTTTTCGCCTGCCGAGAAGCCCGCGCCGGACAAGACCGGGACGTCCGAGCCCGCCGAGGCGCCGGGCCCGCCCAAGACCGAGACCCCGCAGGAGCCGGGCGAGGTCCCGGGCGAGACGGAGGAGAAGCCCGAGCAGCCCGCGGTGACCGCGGGGGCCCTCCGGGCCGCCGGGGCGCCCGAGGGCCAGGCCCCGCAGCCGGTCGTGCTCGGGTCGGCGGCGTGCGGGAGCGGGTTCGACCTGGAGGCCGAGATCGCGCCCCAGGGGTCGGCCGTGCGGCGGCTGACCCTGTCGCGGGACCGGTTCCTGAAGACGGTCGAGGACCGCCACCTGCCGACGTGCGATCGGGCGGCCATGGACCTGGTGCCGGCCGACGCGCCCAGGCCGGCCCTGCGGATCGCGGAACTGCGCGTCTGGCTCCAGGGGGTCACGGGGCCCCTGGCCGTGGACGGCCTGTCGGACGCCGTGTGGCGGGTCGCCGAGGCCGATCCGACCCGGGCGGTCCTGGAGGCGGACGTCCTGGATGCAAAGGACCGCGTCCTCCTGACGGTGCGGCGGACGTACGCGCTGGCGAAGTCGAAGGCCCCGGCGGGCGGGACGGCGCCCCCGGCCTATGACATGGACATGCGCATTGAGTTCCTGCGGGCCGACCCGTCGGTCGAGAAGGTGGCCTACGTCCTCGAAGGGCCGCCCCCCCTGCCGCGCGAGGACCCGCGCGGCGACCAGCGCCAGGCCGTCGTCGGCGTGCGCGGCGACGCCGGCGTCGAGATCAAGCGGAGCGGCCCCGACAAGAAGGAGCCGGCCGAGCCGCTTACCGACGTCGGCGGCTCCCGCATCCAGTGGATCGGCGCGGTGGACCGGTACTTCGCGGTCATCGCCATCCCGGGCAAGGTGACGGACGCCGGCTTCGCCCCCCAGAAGGACGACTTCTACGCCGTCGCCGCCAAGGTCTTCTACGACGAGGGGACCGACGCCGGGAAGCCCGTCTGGGTGCCGGGCGTTCGGCTCCAGACCCGTGAGGAGCCGCTCGGGCCGGAAGGGGCCGTCCGCCACGACTACCTCGTCTTCGCCGGGCCGAAGGACCAGCGCCTGCTGGAGACCTACTACGGCGGCCTCGGCCTGCCCGACCTGATCCAGTGGAGCGCGTGCTGCTCGCTCGCGTTCCTCGGGCCTCTGGTGTCGCTCACGGCCTGGATCAGCAAGGTGATGGTGGTGCTGCTGGACGCGTTCCACGCGGTCGTCCTGAACTACGGCGTGGCGATCATCGTCCTGGTGGTGCTCTTGCGCATCGTGATGCACCCGGTGACGCGGTGGAGCACCAAGTCGATGATGAAGATGCAGCGGCTCGGCCCGAAGATGCAGGAATTGCGCGAGCGGTACGCCAACGACAAGGAGCGCCTCAACCAGGAGATGATGAAGTTCACGCGGGAGGAGGGGTTCAGCCCGCTGAGCGGATGCCTGCCGATGTTCGTCCAGATGCCGATCTGGATCGGCCTGTACGGGGCGCTTCAGTCGGCGATCCAGTTGCGTCACGCCGCGTTCCTGCCGGCCTCGTGGCTGCCGCAGGGGTCGGTCTTCTCGACGTTCCTCCAGGACCTGGCCCAGCCGGACGCACTGGTGCGGTGGTCGACGCCGCTCCAGTTGCCCGGCCAGGACATCCCGCTCCTGGGCTCGGTCATCACGTGGATCCAGGGGGCCCTGGGCACGAGCGCGGGCATCACGACGTTCAACATCCTTCCGATCCTGATGGCGGTGGCGATGTTCCTTCAGCAGCGCCTGACGCCGACGGCCCCGACCGCCACGACCCAGCAGGCCGACCAGCAGAAGAAGATGATGGGCTTCATGATGATCTTCATGCTCTTCATGTTCTACAACATCCAGGCGGGCCTGTGCCTGTACATCTTCACGTCGTCGCTCCTGGGGTTCGCGGAGATGCGGTACCTGAGGACGCGGTACCAGGCGGCCGAGGCGGCGGCCGGGGCCGTGGGCGGGGCCGCGGTCGCGCGGACCGAGCCGAAGCCGCCCCCTCCGCCGAAGAAGAAGCCCTTCGGCACGAGCGGGCGCGACCGCTCCATCGCCGAGCGCCTCCAGTCCTGGATGCAGAAGAAGATGGATGCCGCGAAGGGGCAGGAGAAGAAGAAAGGGAAGTAGGCCTACAACGCGACTTTATGCGGCGGCTCTGCTGACCCGCCGCGCCCAGCGGCCTACCGCAGGAACGCCACGTAGCCCATCAGGCCCACCGCCACCAGGACCGCGATCACCGCGATGATGCACGTACTGAGCAGGCCGCTGCGGAGGGCGACCTCGACCGGGAGGGTTTCGGCGGCGGCGCCCGGCGACCCCGTCGGACCGGTCTCCACGAACGGCGAGATCTCGCACACCATCCATTCCGGCTTCGCCGGGGCGGGACGCACGATCCGGAAGGCGGCCCCGCACGCGGAACACGTGCCACGCCGGCCGAGGGCCGCCGCCGGCGCGCGAAGCCGCTTCCGGCACTTCGGGCACCGGAACGCGACCTGTCCCTGCGCTCGTGCGGAAGGCATGGGCTTCCTTTCTCCCGGAGGACGCGGCAGGCACGGCCCCTCCGGGCCATCTCCACGGCGATCGGGCCTGCCTTCCATGTAACACGCGCCGGCGGCGGCGGGCACCGCAGGAAAACGGCGCCCCGCGCGACCGGGCCGGGCGGAGGCGGAGGGCTGCGGGGCTACCCTCCGGCGCCGCGACCTGGTATCCTCCGGCGGGCCCAGGGGCGACGTGGGCGAGGGCGCTTCGTGAACCTGAGCGACACGATCGTGGCCGTCAGTTCCCCCGAGGGCGCGGGCGAGCGGGCGGTCCTGCGCCTCTCGGGGGCGGACGCCCTTCGGATCGCCGACCGCGTGTTCGCCGCCGCCGACGGCTCGCGACCGTCCTCCTGGCCCACCTTCACGGCGCGGCCGGGACGCCTCGAGCCCCCGGGCGCGGGCCTCTCGGTCCCCGCCGTCCTCTACGTGATGCGGGCGCCGCGGTCCTACACGCGCGAGGACGTGGCCGAGTTCCACGTGGGGGCGTGGCCGGCGGTCACGGGGGCGCTTGTGGCGGGCCTGATGCGCGCCGGGGCGCGGGCGGCCGAGCCGGGCGAGTTCACCCTGCGGGCCCTCGTCGGGGGGCGCCTGGACCTGGCCCAGGCCGAGGCGGTGATGGCGGTCGTCGGGGCGGCCAACGAAGCGGCCCTCCGGGCGGCGGGCGACCTCTTGCGCGGTCACCTGTCGGCCGAGGTGGCGCGCGTGGCCGACGAGGTTCGCGAGATCCTCGTCCTCGTCGAGGCCGACCTCGACTTCTCGGATCAGGGCATCGAGGCGGCACCGGCGGAGGAACTGGCGCGCCGGATCGGCGCGGCCAGGGCGGCGCTGGCCGACCTCGGCCGCCGCAGCCGCAGCCTGGAGACCTTCGGCGGCGAGGTCCGACTCGTCATCGCCGGCCGGCCGAACGCCGGCAAGTCGAGCCTGTTCAACCGCCTCCTGGCCGACGCCGCGGGGGCGGGCCCCGGCGCCGACCGCGCCATCGTCGCCCCCCAGGCCGGAACGACCCGCGACGAACTCCGCGCGGCCCTCTGCGTGGGGGACCTCGCTTTCGTCCTCTCGGACACCGCGGGCCTGGACAAGACGGCCGACGAACTGGCGGGCAAGGCCCGCGGCCGCGCGCTCGAGGCCATCGGCCGGGCCGACCTCGTCCTGATGGCCATGGACGCCACCGCCCTGTCGCACGACTGGATGGCCGAGGTCATCGGCCTGGTGACGTCGCCCATGGTCCTGGTGATCACGAAGTGCGACCTGGCGCCCGCGGACGCGGCCCGCCGGTGGCTGGCCGAGCGCGGCGTGCGGGCCGAGGTCGTCGCCACGAGCGCCGTGACGGGCCTAGGGCTGGCCGACCTGTGCGACGCCCTGGTGCGGGCGGTCGAGGGCGGCGGCGTGGACCGCCAGGCGGCGGGCCCGGTGGTGACGGCGCGGCACCGGGCGGCGCTCGAGGCGGCCGTGGTCGCCCTGGCCCGGGCCGCGCGGGTCGCCCGCCGCCCGCGCGGGGCGGGGGAACTCGTGGCCATGGAACTCAGGGAATCGCTGGAGGCCCTCGCGACGGTCACCGGCCGGCGAGCGAACACCGACGTCCTGGACGCCATCTTCTCGCGGTTCTGCATCGGCAAGTGAAGTCCGCCCGATAAGGGCGGCCGATATTGGCTTGCATGGCGGGCGGGCCCGGAGGTAAACTGCAGGTAGCGCAAGGAAGAGCGAAAGGCGGTGACATCATGCGGCTCAAGGGGCGAGGCATCCTCCTGGTGGGGCTGGCGGTGGCGGGCCTGGCGGGGGCGGCGGCGATCGTGGCCGCTCAGGGCGGCGCCGACCTCGACGAGCAGTACAAGCAGCGCCTGGCCAAGGTCGATCCGAAGAAGGCCGAGGACCTCGTCGGCCTCGCGAAGTGGTGTTACCAGGTCGACCTGACGGGCCAGGCCAGCGCGCACGCCCTGGAGGCGCTGGCCCTCGCGCCCGACGACGTCCGCGCCAAGTACATCGTCTACGCGGCCCAAGTCGAACCCGAGACCATCGACGACAAGGTCACCAGCACGGGCGCCAAGGTCACCATCACCCAGAAGGACGCCGACGCCGTCTACGCCCTCGAGGGCGAGGCCCAGATGAACCGGTTCAAGAACCAGGTCCAGGGGATGCTCTTCGTCCGCTGCGCCATGCCGCAATGCCACGGCGGCGCCAAGGAGGCCAAGTACGCCCTCGTCCGCCAGGGGCCCGGCAGCCGCCGCACCATCGCCCAGAACTTCCAGGCCATCTACCCCTACATCGACAGCGAGAAGGCGGAAGACAGCAGACTCCTCCTGAAGCCCCTCAAGGGCCCCGAGGCCGGGCATCCCCGCCGCGCCATCACGGGCACGACCGATCCCACCTACAAGGCCATCCTCGAGTGGATCAAGACGCTCAAACCCGAGGGCCGGAAGATCTGGGACGAGGCCAAGACGAACCCCAAGCCGATCCCGGAGAGCACCAAGTAGGCGGAGCGCCTGGCGCGAGAGTGAAAAGCACAAGGCCGACGGCCGCGAGGCCGCCGGCCTTTCTCGTGGCGGACCGGCGCCGTGCGCGCCGCCTGCTCTCGCAGCCGAAAGCACGGCGCCCGGCGCCGCGATCAGCAGGTCACTTCTTCCTCGCCTTCGCGACGTCGGCCAGCATCTTGCGGGCCTCGTCGGCGTACTCGGTCTTCGGGTACTTCTCGATCACCTTCGCCAGGTAGGGCTCGGCCTTCTCCGGCATGCCGGCCTTGAGAAAGTTGCGGGCCATGGAGAGCCATCCCTTGCAGTCGGCCTCGGCGGCGGCGTTCTTGAGGCGCTTCGTCAGTTCGGGGTCGGCGCGCATCGCCTTGGCGCGGTCGGCGGCGGCGGCGCCGGCCTTGGTCTTGGGGTACTTGGCGGCGAAGTCGTCGAGCGCCTTCAGGAGCGCCGCCGGGTCTTTCTTCTTTTCGACGGCGGCCAGGTCGGCATAGGCGGCGTCGGCCTCGGCATCGCGGCGTCCCTGCTCGATGACGGCGGCCGCCTTCTCGTCGGCCAGGAGCGCCTTCAGGTCGGCCTCGGCCTTCTTGGCCTGGTCGGAGCCGGGCGCCAGCGCGAGGACGGCCCGCAGCGCGACGCTGGCCTCGTAGGGCCGGCCGGCCTTGCGGTGCTCCTCGGCGGCGGCGAGGTGCTTCTCGGCGTAGGTGCCCAGCGACTTGCGGACCGTCGCCACGCGGGCCCCGATCTCCGGATCCTCGTCGGCCCCCTTGATCCGCGAGAGGATGGCGACCGCGTCGGCGTACTTCTCCTGCTTGACGGCCTGGTCCACCTGGTCCAGCACGACGAGCATGGCCGCCTTGGTCTTGGGGTCCATGAGGCTGGGCGGCGTCTTCTTGAGTTGCTCCTCGATCGCCTTGTCGAGGCCGTCCATCGGGTGGCCGGCCCAGGCAATCTTGCCCGTCGGGTCGACGAGGAAGGCGTGGGGGATGCCCGTCACCTTGTACTCGTTGTCGGTCAGGCTGCCGCACCCGATCGGGTAGGGCATGCTCATCTCGATGGCGAAGGGCTCGACGGTGCTCTTCCCCTCGCTCGTCAGGCCGATGAAGGCGACGCCCTTCGGGCCGACCTTGCGGTAGAGTTCCACCAGGTGCGGGATCGACTGCCGGCACGGCCCGCACCAGGTGGCCCAGAACTCGACGACGACCAGCCGCCCGCGCAGGCCCCCGAGCGTCAGGGGGTCGGAGTTGAGCCAGGCGGCGGCCTGGATCTCGGGCGCGGGGTCGCCCACCTTCGGGCCGTCGGCCGGCTGTCCCGCGGCGGCAACGGCACCGGCCGCCAGAATCGCGAGCGCCAGGATTGCGAAGGGCTTCATCGTCCCCCCTCCTCTGCCGAAACGCGTCCTTGGTCGTGGAGCGCCGCTCGGCGCGGCGCTGCCGCATCAGTTCGCGCCGCCCGTCCGGGGCGGCGTCTTCTTCAGTTGCGCCTCCAGGGCCTCGTCGAGCCCTTCGAGCGGATGGCCTTCCCAGGCGATCGCGCCCGACGGGTCGATGAGGAACGCGTGCGGGATGCCCGTCACGTCATAGGCTGCGACGGACTTGCTCCCCCCGCCGACCGCGTAGGTCATCCCCAGTTCCTTGGCGAACGGCTCGACGGTCTCGCGCGCCTCATCGGTTAGACCCACGATGACAACGCCGCGTTCGCCGTATTTCTTGTGCAGGCCCACCAGGTGCGGGATCGACCGCTTGCACGGCGGGCACCAGGTGGCCCAGAACTCCAGGACCACGATCTTGCCGCGAAGGCCCGCCAGGGTGAGCGGACCCGAGTTGAGCCAGTAGGCGGCCTGGATCTCGGGGGCGGCCTTGGCGGCGGCGGGGGTCGCGGGCGGTTCCGGCGCGGTCGACGTGCAGCCGGCAGCCAGAACGGTCAGCGCGGCCGCAAGGCCAAGCAAGGCGAGGTTCCTCATGCGTCGTCCTCCGTGTTCGGCCCTGCCCCGCTCCCATTGTACCCGGGTCCGGCCGGCCCGGCCACGGCGAAGCGCCGTCCCCGGCCATTCGCCGCATCAGGTCTGCATGAGAAAGCGGGTGATGATACCGAGCGCTTCCGCCAGCGCGCCATGCGATCCGTACCGGAGCCTGCCGGTGTCGTACACCTGGGCGCGCCGGGCCTGGTCGGCGATCTCGTCGGCCTCCGAGCGCAGGGCCATCTCGGCGCTCGCCTGGCGTTCGATGCGATCCCAGTCCTGCGCGGTGCGGCCGTCGAGTTCCTTCTCCCCGCGGACCCGGAGGAGTTCGAGTTCGCTACGGTCGAACCAGACGGCCCCGCACGGGCCGCACCGGTCGAGGTGAAAGACGTCCTCGCCCTTCCCCGCGAGGGTCTTCTTCATCGGCATGAGGCACCGCGGGCACCGGACGGGCCCCGGCCGGTCGCTCCCGGCGACCTCGGCCGCCAGGCGGCCCTCGTCCTCGGCTGACAAGGTCCGCTCGCGGCGGTCCTGGATGACGCGCAGGCGCTGGTCCTGGACCAGGCACCCGCCGCAGTCGGGGCAGCGCTGGATCGTCACCCCCTCGTACGTCATGCCGCACAGCGGAATGTCGCACGCCGGACAGCGGAGCATCGCACGCCTCGCAGCACCGTGATACTACCCTGCGCGGTGGGTCCGGAGACCCACCGCGCCAAAGCGCAGGTTGCGTTGTGGCACTCGGCGCGGCGAGATGAGTACAACGCATGTCAATCGGCGGTTCCAGCGCTCACATGCAGGCGGGCTGCCGCGGGAGGATACCGCGCGTCAGGCCGCGCGGCCAGGGGTCAACGCGTGGTGTCAACGCGTGGCGTGTCAAGGCGTGCCGGGCGGCGGCCTCCTCCTTCTCGTGGAGGACCTGGACAAGTTCGAGTTCGCCGCGCCCGAACCAGTAGGCCCCGCACGCCTCGCAGTAGTCGAGGTAGAACGCCTGCCCGTCCAGCGGAACGGGGACCTGGGTCATCGACCGGCGGCACCGGGGGCACCGCGTCAGGCTGAGGGCGGGCATGTCCTGGACCTCGGCCTCCAGGGCGCGGACCTCCTCCGGCGTCCAGCCGGCGCCGTGCCGCGCGCGGAGGAACTCGAGCCGGGCCGCGTCGACCAGCGTGCCGGCGCACTCCGGACACGCCTCGACGGCCAGGCCGCCGCACTCCGCCTCGGCGAGCGGGCCGTCACACGTGGGGCATCGGGACATGGGCGTCCCCCCTTTCCGGCCCCCACCCGGGGGCCGCACTCTCCGACTATCTATATGCGCGACAGGGGGGATTTATTCCGCAAATCCACCGCCGTCGTAGCGCGCATCCGTCCCGTGCTTGGATGCGCAAGGGGGGACAGTAGTTCGGGGAAATCCGCCTCGGGCGTCAAAGAATCGGCTCGGGGCCCGCCAGGCCGAGGACCTCGCGCACGGCGAACGGCTCGCCGTACGCGCGGCCGATCAGGCGGCCCCAGTAGCGGTTCAGGTCGGCCACGTAGTCCATGACGGCGCCGGCCTCGCGGCCGCGGCCCTCGTAGAACTGGCTGCGGTAGCACGCGACGGCCCGCCGCTTCGTCTCGAACTCGCCCGAGACGTCGATGACGAACGCGACGTCACCGTGCCGCCGGAGGTGCGTGCAGTAGTAGTAGAGGACGCGCGGCGGGTAGTGCGGCTTGCCCTTCATGCGGGTCTTCGTGAGTTTCGCGTGGAACCGGGCGTGGACGGCCAGTTGCGAGGCGGCCAGGTGGTCCGGGTGGGCGTCGTCCCAGTAGGGGATGAAGAGGACGCGCGGCCGCAGGAGCCGGTAGACTTCGGCCAGGCGCGTGCGGGCCGCCAGGGTCGCCTCCAGCGCGCGGTTCGGCAGGCCGAGGTTCAGCCGCACCTTGAGGCCGAGGACGCGCGTGGCGGCGGCGGTCTCGCGGCGGCGCTTGGCGGGCGTGCCGAAGGGCGTCGGCTCGCCGCTCGTCAGGTCGACCACCGCCACGCGCCGCCCCGCCCCGAGGAGTTTCGCGATCGTCCCGCCCATCCCCAGTTCCGCGTCGTCCGGGTGTGGGGCGACGACGAGGTACTCGACGGTCGTCTTGGGGGCCATGGCTCCGGCGTGCTCCCTCTGCGAAGGTCCGTGCGGGGCCCATTATAGCGGATGGAGCGGCGGGGCGCAAGGAAATGGGGTGAGCGAGGGGATTCGAACCCCCGACCCCGAGGACCACAACCTCGTGCTCTAACCAACTGAGCTACGCTCACCGTGCGGTTCCGGGACGGCGTATTATGCCCGCCCGGTGCCGGAGAGTCAAGAGCGCCCGCCGCGCGTGCCCGCTGCGCGCGGCGCGTTGAACCCGCCGGCCGATCTGCTATACTCCCCGCCATGACGCTCCCGGACTCGCAACCGTGGTATGCCCGGCCGCGCGCCCGCGCCTGGCTGGCGGCCGCGGCGGTCGGCCTCTTCATCTTCGCCCTCGGGGCCGCGACCGACGTCGGCCTGGGCGACGAGAGCCACCACTTCCGCAAGGCGTCGCTGTTCCTCGAGGCCGGCCGCCGACTGACGTGCGACCCGGCATACGGCCCGGTCGTGCCGCCCGGCTGGCCCTACTACGACGGGGCCCTGTGGCACGCGGGCCTCGCGATCCTCTGGTGGCTGACGGGAACGCGAAGCGTCCTGGCGGCCCAGGCCTACCAGGCCGCGTGGGTGATCCTGCTCCTGGGGTGCGCGTGGGAGGCGGGGCGGGCGCT
>CAYGZE010000100.1:9996-13519 GCA_964354185.1 uncultured Anaerolineales bacterium
GCGGCCGCCATGCCGTGCGTCCTCTTTTTCGGCGTATTGCTTTATGTCGAAGTCGCCATGATGGCCTTCCTCGCGCTGGCGGCGGCGCTGGCGATCCGGCGGCATCCGCTCGGGAGCGGCCTGGCCTTCGGCCTGGCGTTCCTGGTGAAGCCGACCGTGTTCCTGATCTGGCCGGCCTGGTTCCTCGGCGTGCTGATCGCGGCGGGGCCGGGGTGGCGCGGCCGCATCATGCCGGGCCTCCTCGCCACCCTGGGGACGGCCCTGGTCGTCGTGCCCGACCTCGCGTGGCGCCACGTCCACCTCGGGACGACCGGGGTCGTCTACCTCTCGCTCTCGGGTGGCGACCCGTCGATCCCGGCCGACGTCCGGGCGATGCTCCTTGCGCGGGGCCCCGAGACGTTCTACGCGCCGTCGAGTTTCTGGTTCCTCTCGCACCGGATGACGTCCCTCGGTGTACCGACGACCTTCCGCGACACGACTGTGCGCGCAGTCGCATGGGCGTTGGACCTGGCGACGTTTCTGGGCGTGCCGGCGGCGGTGGGCCTGGTCCTGAGTCTCGTGCGGGTGCGGCGGCTGGGGCGGCCGGTCCAGGCCCTGTGGCTCCTGGCAGCGGTGTTCCTGACGGCGTGGTTCGCCCTCATGGCGTCGGACCGGGTCAGCGAGGTCCGGTACCTGATGCCGTTGTTCGTCGTGCTGATCCTCGTGGCGGGCCTGGCGCTGGCGGACGCGTGTGCCGCGTCGAAGCAGTGGGCGGCCGTCCTGGTCGCGCTGGCGGCAGTCCAGGCGCTCACGGTGGGCGGGTTCGCCCTCCAGAAACGGCGCATCGACCCGGCGTTCCTGGCGGCGGTCCGTGCGGTCGGCCGGCTCGAGGTCCGCCGGCCGCCCGGCTTCGTCCTGTGTCCCGAGGCCATGGTGATGATGTACGGCGGCAGGCCCATCCTCTGGGCCGCCGTCAACCCCGGACCGTTCTTCTTCGTCTGGTCGCCCGAGAAGCAGTGGCGGATTCTCGACTACTTCGGCGTCGCGTACATCGTCGTCCCCCGGGCGCGGGTCTACGACGATACCGAGGCCAAACACACGGGCGGGTTCCCGAAGAGTTACGTCGATCGGCTGCCCGGCCTCCCCTACGTGGAGCGGGAGCCGGTCATCGACCGGGGAGGCCTCGTCGTGTACCGCGTGCGGCCGCTGGAAACGGCGCGTCCGCCTCTCTCCCCGGCGCGGCCGGGGACGTGACGGCCCCTGCCCCGCGGCCTAGGGCGCGGCGGGAGGTTCGTCCGGGGACGTGCCGGACCAGAACGGGTTGTGCACCTCAGGATGCCCGCCCTTGATCCATTCCTTCGGCATCTTGCTGGCGTCGACGCGGTAGATGAGGAACCGGCCCTCGGTGTCCTCGAGGTTCCCCTCCGGGTAGACGCGGCTCAGGTAGGGCCTGGACGCAAGCGACGCGACCCACGGCCTCGGGTAGGCGGTCGGCTCAAAGTCCCGCGAGACCGTGTCGCAGCGGCGGGTCGGATGGATGGCGATGTACTCGACGCCCAAGTTGTAGAGAACCCAGACCTGTTCCTTCTCGGGGACGGTGAAAAGGTAGCGCGGCATGGCGGCGGCCCAGATGAGCGGGCGGCCGGTCAGGGTGACCAGGTTGGCTTCGAGGTAGAGGAAGCGGGCCTTCTCGGGGGTGTGGCGGCGGATCCAGTCGAAGGCCGTGAGGACCTCGGGCGGCACGGCGCGGTGGATGCGCACGTACACGGGGACGGCCAGCAACTGGCCCACCATCGACAGGAGGAGCAGCCAGGCGGCGGCCCGGACGGGCCATCGCCACCGGCCGGCCCAGGCCAGCGGCCGCCACCGGCTCAGAAGGCCCCCCGTCAGGACGCCCGTGAAAAGGATCGTCGGCTGGAAGTACCGCACGTCGTACGCCCGCTGCAGCATCACGATGAAGGCCAGCACGTAGAACAGCATGGGCAGCGCCACGGTGAGGCGCTTGTCGTTGAGGACCGCCGGCGCGGACACCAGCGCCGCCTTCAGGCCGCGCGACCGGCCCTCGCCGATGATCCGTCGGAGCCATCCGCCCGCGAGGCCCAGCGCCAGCAGGATGCCCGCCACGGTGGCGAGGATCCCCGTGACCCCGAACATCTGGAGGTCGACGACCGGGTCCAGAATGTCGAACGGGATCGCCGTCTGCTTCGGCGCGCCGATGTCGTAGGCCAGAGAGAACCCCATTCCCTTGGTCCAGTCGCGAAGCATGAAGAGCACGCCGAAATGCTCGTACCGCCAAAGCATGTCGGGGAGCATCACGGCGACGCAGACCGCCGCCAGGAGCCCCGTGCGCAGGAGGCGCCGGCGGAACGTGGGCCCCATCGTGAGGAGCGCGGCCGCCATCAGTGGCGGGGCCAGGACGGCGGCCGTCGTCGCCTTGGTCAGCACCAGGCCCGCCAGCGCCACGCCCATCAGGATCGGGCGCTCGGTCACCAGGAGGTAGACGACCGCCGCCGTGAACGCCATCGCGGGGATCTCCAGGTAGAACAGCATCCCGAACAGGAGGTTCATCGGTGTCGTGACCGCCAGGGCCCAGGCCCACAGGCCGCCCACACGTCCGTAGAACCGCCGCCCCGTCAGGTACGAGAACACGGCGAACGCGAAGAAGTAGATGACGTGGTAGACCTGGGCCGCGACGAACGAGGGCTCCCCGAGGACGCGCCATAGCGTCGCCAGGGCCATGTGCCAGAGGCACGTGTCGTAGTAGCGGATCGACGAGAAGCCTTTCGGCGGATAGGCCGGGTCGTGCGTGGCGCGATGGCGGGGGAAGCCCGTCTGGAAGTAGACTTGGGCGCGGCGGATGTGCTGGGCCTCGTCGCCCAGGACCGGCAGCGTGCCGATCGACCAGACGAGCATGTAGCCCGAGAGGACCAGCGTCGCCAGGACGACCCACCGGAGCGCCCGCCGGTCGGCCGCGGCGTCGGATGGATAGGATAAGATAGGTTCAGTCATGGGCGACGAGGCGCTGGGATCGTGCCGGCGGCGGTGCGCGCGCCGCGGTCACGTGCCCCCCGCAGGTGCGCATGCTCCCCCCTTCGTCATGAGATACGCAGAGACTAGCGGCGGCGGCGCGGTTTTCAAGCGCATTCTCCGGCCGGCGCCGTGGGCAGTGCCAACGGGGCGGCACTCGGACGCGCGCCCAGCGCGATTCACGCACCCCCGGCCGCAGGGACCTCCCGGCCGGCGATGCGGCCGACGGCGTAGAGGATTCCCACGGCCGCGTACATCCCCACCCGCGCCAGCAGGAGGAACGCGACGAAACTCTCGGCCTGGTACCCCAACCGCGCGAACACCGCCACCGACAGAAACTCGCTCACGCCCAGGCCGCCCGGCGTCGGCGCGAGGAACATCGCGACCGCCATGACGGCGATGAGGGCGATCACGACCGACACCGTCACGGCCTTCTCGCCCTCCGGCACGGTCGCCTGGATAAGGCACCAGTTGCCGGCCACCATGAGGGTCCAGATCAGGAGCATCAGCAGGGCAA
>CAYGZE010000101.1:0-13512 GCA_964354185.1 uncultured Anaerolineales bacterium
CGCCAGTTCGATGGCGTCGTGCCAGAAGGGCGACCAGTCGCCGCCCAGGATGGCGTACTGGCGGCCGTACCGGGCGGCCTCGGCCCGGATGCCCGAGACGTCCATCCAGGACGGGTCCGGCCAGTCGTAATCGTGGATCTGGGCCAGGGCGGCGCCGGCCAGCGGATGGTTCATCGGCTGGCCGCAGCCCATCCCGCGCCGCTCGATGCCGAAGGGCGTCCGGGAGTGGGCCCCGGGCGACAGCGGGAAGTCCGGCCCGACGTAGCTCGCCCAGACGCGGCGGAAATCGTCGCCGAACCGCAGGCGCAAGGGCTCGTCGTCGAGGCCCAACGCGCGTTTGGCCTTGGCCCAGAACTCGGCCGACGCCCCGCACCAGGCCGGGACGCGGTCCCCCTCCTGGTGGTCGAAGGCGGCAAGCACCCGCTCGCGGGAGGTCATGGCGTGCCGCCCTTTTTCGGCGCGAACCACTGGAACTCCCGGATCGTCGGTCCCTCGGCGGCGCCGTCATCCGAAACTCGCCGGGCCATCGTCATTTCTCCACTTTGACCCGCACGCTCACCGGCTCGCTGCACCGCAGGCCGTCGATCACGTAGAACAGGTACTCGCACTCCATGGGACGGTCCGGGGCCTTGGCCCTGAGGATGGCCCCGTCGGAGCGCTCCGGACTCACTCCGCCGCGCGTGCTGACCCAGTGGTACGTCAGGGGCTGCCCCTCGGGGTCGAGACTCTTCGAGCCGTCCAGGTCGAATGCCTCGTTGCAGCGGACGGCGACCTCCCGCCGGGCCACCACGGCCACGGGCCTCTTGTTCGCCTGGCGAACGGCCTCGGGGACGACCGGGCGCGCCAACGGCGCCGGCTCCGAGCAGGGCTTCAGGCTCGTCCGGACCGGGAGGGTGCCCGACAGCCGCTCGCCGGACAGGAACAGGGTGTTGAACTCGGGCAGGGGCAGCCAGTAGAACTCGGTCTCGCCGGCGCTCACGATTTTCACGAGGAGGAGCCCCTCGACGATCCAGACGTTGGGCGTGAACGCGACGTCGGGCGTCGTGCCGCTCAGGTTGGCGGCGCGGCCGAAGGGGTTCCAGACCTTGATGGCGCCGTCGACCGCGTCCGTGTCCGGGTCGTCCCAGGACGCGTCGGTTTCGCCGGGGAACCGGAACCGCCCGTCGTCGTCCGTCTGGTCGATGAACTTCGGACGGTCGGCGAAGTACTTGGTCCCCGCGTCGCTACAGGGCGTGTTGGTGACGCCGTAGACGTACACCGCCGCGCCCCGCAGCGGCCGGTCGTCGACGTCGTAGATCTTGAGGAACTGCTCGTACGTCGGCATCATCCGTCCCTGGACCCCCCAGAAGCGTCCGCCCCGCCAGCCCGCGAGCCAGTGGATGGCGCCCGCCTCGAAGGGCGCCAGCCACAGGCTGCACTGGTCCATCAGCGAGGGGTTGCCGACGCCGCAAGGCACGTTGTTGGCCGACGAGAACGGCATCACGCTCCCGTGCGTCGCCACCTGGGGCATGAGGGCGCCGCCCGCGTACGGCTCGCCTTTCGGGTCCCTCAGCAGCACGTTCTCCTTGAACACGACGTAGCCGTACAGGTCGGGCAGCGCCGTGCAGGTGTGCCCGAACTCGTGCAGGATCGCCCCGTCGATGGCCATCAGGTCGATCGGCTCCCGCACGGGGAACCCGCCGTCGTAGAACCGCTCGTCCTTGACGAGCGGCTCGTCTTCCCACTTGGTCTTCTCCGTGTCGACGACGTAGGTCCGGTCGTTGCGGAACGCGTCCCTCACGCCGTCCGGGCTCGTCGTCGGGTAGACGGCGTCCAGGAGCATCTGCCCGAACCGCGCCAGTTGGCCGTTGACCCAGTCGTATTCGCTGAAGGAGCCGACGTGGTTGATCTTGCGGTCCTTGTAGAAGCCGTCCAGTTGCGGCCGGTCGACGGCCATCTGGAGCGGCCGCGCGAGGTTCAGTTCACACCGCTCGTTGTTGGCGTTGCAGATCTCGCCGAACCGCCCTTTCGGGTCGACGACGACGCGGACCCACGTCGGCTCGTCGGTCCACGTCCAGTCGAAGGTCTCGGTGATCTCCTCGCGGGGCTGGAGCGCCTTGTCGATCGCCTTCTTCTGCGTAACCGCCGGCTTCTCGTCCGCGTCCAGGCGGAAGTTGCGGTTGCGGTCGGGGATGAGTTCGAAGCGGACCTCGGCCCCGGCCGGCGCCGGCCGGTAGCCGAAGTTGATGACGTGGGCCACCGACTGCACCTTGTCGCCGGGCGCGGGCCGGTTCTTCTCGGCGTCGCGGGCGTACTTCGGAAGCCGCTCGACGTAGACCAGGTCCAGGTCGGGCTGATCGATCCCGATGACCGTGACCTTCTGGCCGGCCTTCATCCCGCGGAATTCCGCCTTGAGGGTGCACGTTCCCGGGGCCACGCCCGTGACCCTGCCGGTCGCGTCCACGGTGGCGACCCTCGGATCGGACGTCGTCCACGCGATGAACGGCTTCGCGTCGTAGTACGACCACTGGGCGTAGCGGACGGCGAAGTCCGTGACCCGCTCCGTCCGTTCGGGGCGCTGGGCGAGGAGGCCGTACTGTTTGGGGCATCCCGCGACCACCCGCGGGTCCATCGGACCGTACATCGGATGCAGGTCGATCGCGATCCCGCGGTATGGCGCGGTGCGGAAGTAGTCCTGGTACACGTCGCGGATCTGCTCGCGCCCCTCGGCGGCCGGGCGGGCGCGCAGGACCAGTTCGTCCATCACCGCGTCCGAGGAGGCGTCGCCGATCCAGACCCGCCGGTCGGCCGGGTCGGGGAACTCGTCCGCGCCGAACACGGGCCCCGCCACGCAGACCCGGTCGATCCACAGCGGCAGCCCGGTCGGCCGCCCGTTCACCGAGAGCCACGAAACCACGACGTGGTGCCACTGGCCGGCCTTCCAGTCGGACACGTCGTGGCGGGCCGCCGTCATCTTCTTCGGGGTGAGCATCACGTACCGCAGCATTCCGGACGCGGCCTTGTCCACCACCAGGCCGCCTGTGTCACGATCGCCGATCCGCAAAAGCCGGTGTGCCTTGCCGTCGTTTCCGTCCCAGTTCGGCCTGATCCAGAAACCAACGTAGCCGAGGTCGCGGCGCAGGTCGGGCCACTCGACAGGCGCCGCCTGCACGAGCGCGACCCCCTTGCCGCAGGTGCCCGGGGCCGACGGCAGCGGTTCCGCCGGGGCGGCGGACCGCGCCGCGCCGGCCACCTGGGCATCGGTGAACCAGGCGACCTGCACGTCGGCGGCATAGAGGCTGCGGGATGCCAGAACGGCCAGGAGCACCCAGGAGATTCCCACGCGATCCACGGTCGGATTCCTTCCGCTGAGAAGTCGCCGCGGGAGGCGCCCAACCCGCGATGCCCATCCCGCAGCCGCCCCGCCCCCCGCGTCCCGCGCGGGCGGAGCGCGGTCCCCCTCCTGGTGGTCGAAGGCGGCAAGCACCCGCTCCCTGGAGGTCATGGCGTGCCGCCCTTTTTCGGCGCGAACAACTGGAACTCCCAGATCGTCGGCCCCTCGGTGGCCTTCGTGATGAGGAGCCGCACGCGGCGCGCCGTGACCGGGTCGAACTCCAGCGTCCGCCTCTCGCCCATCTCGGTTCCGCGGGCGAAGGTCCGCCACGCGGCGCCCTCCTGGCACTGGAGCGCGAACTCCTGGACGCGCCCGGCGTAGGCCTCGCTGAGGAAGGCGCGGTCGATGACCGTCGGCTCGCCCAGGTCCACCTCGAGCCACGCCTCGTGCGTGCCGGAGTCCGTGGCCCAGCGCGTGTCCGGGTCGTCGTCGAGCGCCTTGTCGGGCCCGTACTCGGCCATCTTCTGGTAGACGTTGGAGGCGGTCGCCGCCTTCCCGAGGGCCGCGGACCCGGACCGGACCGCGCCGACCCGAACCTCGGACGCCGGGCCGTCGAGGCGCAGGGCAACGATCGTGTCGATCGGGCTGCGGTCGCCCGCCGGCACCGAGACCTCGACGGCTTCGTCCGTCTGGCGGACCTGGGCGGCGCCGCCCGTCAGGACCGTGCTGCCGAGGACCTTCTTGCCGATGGGCGGCAGGGCCAGCGCGTCGCCCGTCCACTGGAGCACGTGCAGGTAGATGGTGCGGCCCTGGTGGGTGCTGGCCCCCCAGGCGCCCGGCCGGAAGGGCCCGCCGCGCGTCGCGTAGATGCTCTCGCCGTACTGCCCGAGCCAGTCACCCATCTCCTTGAGGCGGGCGACCTGCCGCGGCTCGATCTCGCCCGTGGGCATGGGGCCGACGTTGAACAGCAGGTTCCCGTCGCCGCCGGCGCACCGGACGAGCGTGTGCAGGCACTCCGGGAGCGACTTCATCTGGTCGTCCGGTTTCCAGGCCCACTGGTTGCAGATCGTGATGCACGATTCCCAGGGCCGGTCCGTCTGGAACCGGCCGACCTCCTGCTCGGGGGTGTCGTGGTCGCCGGGCAGGCCGGCGCGGTTGTTGATGAGGATGTGGGGCTGGAGGCCGCGGATCATCCGGAACAGGGCATCGGCGCCCCAGTCCTCGGCCTTTCCGCCGAGGCCGTCGAACCAAATGATGTCGACCTTGCCGTAGCGGGTGCACAGTTCCCGCAGTTGGCCGTGGAGGTACTCGACGTACCGGGCGTGGTTGGCCGTCCGGTAGTCGGGATGGTGCCAGTCGGGGGGCGAGTAGTAGAAGCCGAGCCGCAGGCCCCCCTCGTGGCAGGCCCGCGCCAACTCGGCCAGCACGTCGCGCCGAAAGGGCGAGTTCGTGATCTTGTAGTCCGTGAGGCCGCTGTCGAACATCGAGAACCCGTCGTGGTGCCTCGTCGTGAAGACGAGGTACTTCATCCCCGCGGCCTTGGCGATGGCGACCCACTGGCGGGCGTCGAACTGCGTCGGGTTGAACTCCTTGTAGAGGTTGTCGTAGACCTCGACGGGGATGGTCCCCGTGCCCCCGGTTCCGCGGCGCTCGCCGCCCCGCGACCATCCGATCTCCGTCCCCTTCAGGCTGACGGGGCCCCAGTGGATGAACAGGCCGAACCGCGCCTCGCGCCACCACGCGAGGTCCCCGGGCGCCGCCTGGAGGTACGTCTTCGCCTCGTCGGCGGCCGCGGCCGGCGGCGCGGCCGCCAGACACGCCAGCAGGCCGGCGGCCAGCGCGAGGACCCGTGTCCTAAGAGAACCCATCGGACGCCTCCTCCCGGGGATCAGTCCATGTGGAACACTTCTTCGAGCGTGTGCCACCATTCGCCTTCCTTGCGGGTGGGCACGGGCATCTGGAGCGGGTCGGTGTGCGTCCACCAGCGCTTGGTGTCGGGGTCGGCGGCCATCCGGGCCATGTCGGCCTTGAAGTCGCCGCCCGTGTACTCGAAGTAACTGAAGAGGTAGTACTCGCCCGGCCGGACCTCGGCGAGGTAGATGGAGTAGTTGCGGACGTGGACGTCGCGGAGTTTGGCAAGGATCTCCGGCCACACGGCCGCGTGCAGCCGCTTGTACTCCGCGAGGTTCTCCTGCTTGATGCCGATGACCGATCCGTACCGCTGCACGCGGGCGCTCTCTTTGTACTCCGCGAGGTTCTCCTGCGTGGTGCCGATGACCGACCCATCCCGCTCAACGCGGGCGCTCTCGGCCGCGCACCCCGCGACGGCCGCGCCAAGCGCGAGGACCAGCACCAGGGCGGCGAGTCTCTTGGCGACTTTCACAGGACGGCCCTCCTTTCCGAGTTCCGGGCGGGTCGGGCGCCCCTGCGGCCGCGGCCCGCCCGCCTCGCCTACTTCGCGGGCGCCAGGACGATCTTCTGGAGCCCCATGGACCGCCACTTCGGCTCGGCCCGGGGCTGGACGCGGAGCGTGTACTCGCCCGCCTTTTCGAGGCGGACCCGCCCGAGCGGCTGGGGGGCGAAGCGGTTCCACGCGCCGGTCTCCTTCGTCTTCCCGGCCAGGTCCTGGCCGGCCACGCTCACGACGAACTCGCTGCCCCCGGCGCCCGCGGCGCACGAGTACGTGACCTCGACGTCGAACTCGCCGGGCTTCTCGACGCGCAGCGTCCAGCGGACCGAGTCCTTCGGGTCGCCCCACCAGCCGATGTTGTCCTTGCCGCCGCCCGACTCGTACTGGGGCGTGGGGCCGTGGATGTCGGCCTCGGCCGCGCGAAGGACGATCGAGCCGTCGGCCTGCTGGCGGATGGCGCGGTCGATCGCCGGCTTGCCCTCGATCTCGAGCGCGACGACGTGGACGGCCTCGGCGGGCAGGGCGGGCGGCAGGTCCACCTCCACGCCGTCCTCGGTGCGGCGGGTCGGCACGGGGCTCTTCCCGGGGTCGGCCAGCACGTAGGCCGCGGCGACCGGGCTGCGGAGGCCGGGCAGGCGGACCGGGCCGGTCGGCTGCCCGTAGACGCAGGCGAACAGGCGGCCGGGCTTGGCGGTGACCGCGCCCCACGGCATCCGCCGGGGCCAGAAGGGGCTGGCTTGGGCGCCGTAGACCGCCTCCCCGTTCGCCTTCAGCCAGGCGCCGATCTCCAGAAGCCGCTCCTGCATGATGACCGGGATGCGTCCGTCGGCCGTCGGCCCGACGCACAGGAGGTAGTTCCCGCCGCCCGCGGCGCACTTGACGAGCATGCGGATGAGGTCGGAGGCCGAGTCGTAGTCGTCGATCGTCTCGGCCCGGTTGTAGCCGTAACTGCGGCCCATGCCGCGGTCTTCCTGCCAGGGATGGTCGGGCGGGAGGTTGCCCCCGCCGTACTCGCTCGAGAAGACGTCGCCGTGCGCGCCCCGGCACTGGCCCCAGCGGTCGTTCGTGACGACGTATGCGCCGCACGGCGACTCGTTGTAGAGCCAGGCGGCGAGTTCCTCGGTCCGCCAGCGCTTGAAGTCCATCTCCCATTCGCCGTCCAGGAAGATGAACCACGGGGCGTACCGCGCGACGACCTCCTTGAACTTCGGATGCAGTTGCTCGGTCACGAAGCGGTCGCGGTCGGTCTGCCAAAGCGGGTGGAACCACTCGTAGAGCGAGTAGTAGATGCCCATCTTCAGGCCGCGCTTCTCGCCGGCCGCCTTCAACTCGCCGAGGATGTCGCGTTTCGGGCCCACGACCATGCTGTTCCACTGGTCGGTCTGGGTGGTGTGGGCGTGCCGGGTGGGGTACATGGCGAAACCGTCGTGGTAGTTGGCGGTGGTGACGACGTACCGGGCGCCCGCGCGGACGAACAGGTCGGCCCAGGCGTCGGGGTCCCACATCTCGGCCCGCAGCATCGGGGCGAAGTCCTCGTACTTCACGTCCTTTCCGTAGACCCGCTCGTGGAACTTCGCGGTGGGCGACCCCGGCTGCCGCATGTCCGAGCCGTACCACTCGGCGTAGCCGCGGTCCTTCCAGGCGGGCACCGAGTACGGCCCCCAGACGATGAACACGCCGAACTTGGCCTCGTTGTACCACGCCGGCAGCGGCCGCGTGTCGAGCGAGGCCCAGTTCGG
The DNA here is from genome assembly GCA_964354185.1 of uncultured Anaerolineales bacterium. GTDB lineage: Bacteria > Planctomycetota > Phycisphaerae > FEN-1346 > FEN-1346 > CAYGZE01. Next base: position 7,463 of record CAYGZE010000101.1, read on the forward strand.
CTCATACCTTGCGGGGGCCGCGAGGCCGGCCGAAGCGGCCGCCGTCAGAAGGAGGCCCACCAGCAGAGACCGGGGCATCGTTCGGGTTCCTCCGGCGTTCGCGCTCCGGCAGTCCCGGCCGCCGAACGACGGTTAGCATAAGCGGCCGCAGGCGGCGTGTAAACGACCATTCGCGGGCGCTGGACGGTCGGACCGCGCGGCAGCGGCCCTGGCGCAGCCCTCCTGGACAGAGGGCGGGCTTGCCGGGAGGATTGCCCCAAGGCCTCCTGGACGGTATCCTGACCTGCGGGCAGGCCGCGGTCCGCCGCCGCGAGTGGGACACGGCCGCCCCGCGGCCCGAGCCCGGTGAACGGGCTGCGGGAGGCGGGCATCGCAAGAAGGAGGCGCCGGATGCTGAAGCAAGGTCTTATCCTCGGGCTGTGCAGCCTGATGGCCGCCACGGCGGCCTTGGCCGCCGGCGCGGACCTGGAGAAGGGCTTCGCGAATCCGCCGGACACCGCGCGGCCGTGGGTCTACTGGTTCTGGCTGAACGGCAACCTGACGCGCGAGGGGATCACGGCCGACCTGGAGGCGATGCGCCGCGCCGGCATCGGCGGCGTCCTCATCATGGAAGTCGACCAGGGCGCGCCGCGGGGCCCGGTGGACTTCATGAGCCCCGCGTGGCGCGACCTCTTCAAGCACGTCGTCGCCGAGGCCCGGCGGCTTGGCCTCGAAGTCAACATGAACGACGACGCCGGCTGGAACGGCAGCGGCGGCCCCTGGATCAAGCCCGAGCAGTCGATGCAGAAGATCGTCTGGAGCGAGATGAACCTGGAAGGACCGCAGCACTTCGACGCGGTCCTCCCGCCGCCCCCGGCCGTCGCCGGCTACTACCGCGACATCGCCGTCCTGGCGATGCCCGCGCCCGGGGCGCTGCGGATCGACAACATCCTGGGGAAGGCCGGCTACGAGCGCAGCGGGGTCGCCCCCATCGCCGACACGAAGGCGCCGCCGGAGATGGTGATCGACCGCGCCGCGATCGTCGATCTTGGCGCGAAGATGGGCAAGGACGGCCGCATCGCCTGGGACGTGCCGGCCGGCACGTGGACGGTGCTCCGGATCGGCCACACGTCCACGGGGGCGACGAACGCGCCGTCGCCCGAGAGCGGGCGCGGCCTGGAGTGCGACAAACTGAGCCCCGAGGGGATCGAGGCCCAGTTCGCCGGCATGATGGGGCCGCTGGCGGCCGACGTCGGCCCCGCGGCCGGCAAGGTGCTCGTCGCCACCCACATCGACAGTTGGGAGAACGGCTCGCAGAACTGGACCGCCCGCATGCGCGAGGAGTTCCAGAAGCGCCGCGGCTACGACCTCGTCCCGTACCTGCCCGTGGTGACGGGGCGGGTGGTCGGGAGCCTCGAAACCTCGGAGCGGTTCCTGTGGGACCTGCGGCAGACAGTCTCAGACCTGGTGGTCGAGAACTACGCCGGGCGCATGGCGGCGCTGGCGCGGGAGCACGGCATGCACCTGTCAATCGAGGCCTACGGCGGCCCGTGCGACGACCTGACCTACGGCGGCCGGGCCGACGAGCCGATGGGCGAGTTCTGGATCGGCGGCGGCGCCTTCGAGACCCTCAAGGGAATGGCCTCGGCGGCCCACACCGGCGGCAAGCGGATCGTCGGGGCCGAAGCCTTCACCGCCGGCGACGCCGAGCGGTGGCTCGAGCATCCCGCCACCATCAAGGCCCTCGGCGACCGCGCCTTCGCCGACGGCATCAACCGCTTCGTCTTCCACCGGTACGCCATGCAGCCATGGCTCCCATACCGGCCCGGCATGACCATGGGCCCCTGGGGCCTGCACTACGAGCGGACCGAGACGTGGTGGGACCTCTCGGGGCCGTGGCACGCGTACCTGGCGCGATGCCAGTATCTGCTGCGGCAAGGGCTGTTTGTCGCGGACCTGTGCTACCTTCAGCCCGAGGAATCGCCGCAGGGCTTCGCCGGCCACCCGCGCACCGGTTACGACTACGACCTGTGCACGGCCGAGGTCGTGCGCACCCGCATGACGGTCAAGGACGGCCGGTTGGTCCTGCCCGACGGGATGGGCTATCGGCTGCTCGTGCTGCCGCCGGTCGCCCGGATGACGCCGCCCCTGCTCAGGAAGATCAAGGACCTGGTCGAGGCCGGGGCGACGGTCGTGGGCGCGCGGCCGGCCAAGTCGCCCAGCCTGACGGATTACCCCGCGTGCGACGAGGAGGTGAACCGCCTGGCCGACGCCCTCTGGGGCGACTGCGACGGCAAGGCCGTGAAGGAGCACGCCTGCGGCAAAGGCCGCGTCGTGTGCGGACTGGCGCCCGAGAAGGTGCTCGCGCAGGCGGGCGTGCCGCCCGATTTCGCCGCCCGGACGCGCCTCCACTACCTCCACCGCGCCGACGGCGACACGGACCTGTACTTCGTGGCGAACCCGCAGGCGCGCCAGGTGCAGGCGGCGTGCACGTTCCGCGTGAGCGGCAAGCGGCCCGAGTTCTGGTGGCCCGAGACCGGCCGCATCGACCGCGCGGCCGTGTTCGCCGAGCAGGGGGGCACGACAACCCTCCCGCTCCAGTTGGGGCCGAGTGAGTCCGTGTTCGTTGTCTTCCGGCCGACGGCCGAGAAGCCGGACCCGGTCGTCTCGGTCGCGCGGGACGGCACGCCCGTCCTCGCCGCGGCGAGCACGGGGCCGAAGATCGTCGTCAAGGAAGCCGCCTACGGCGTCCTTGACGATCCGCAGCGCACCCGCGACGTCCGCGACAGGGTGCAGCAGATCGTCGACGCGGGCGAGACCCGCTTCCTCGTGGCGCGGATGGCCGAGGGGGACGACCCGGCCCCGAACGTGGCGAAGACGCTCCGCATCGCGTACGCGATCGGCGATGAGTCGTTCACCGTCACGGGCAAGGATTCCGAGACGGTCCGCCTGGGCGGCCCCGCGCCGAAGATCGCCGTCGAGAAGGCCGTTTACGGCGTCCTGGGCGACGCCCAGCGGACCCGCGACGTGCGGGCCAAGGTGCAGGCGCTCGCCGACGCGGGGGAGGTCGGTTTCCAGGTCGCCCGCATGGCCGAAGGCGACGACCCCGCCTTCGGCATCGTCAAGACGCTGATCGTGGACTACACGCTCGGCGGGCGGCGCTTCCAGGCCTCGGGCACCGACCCGGACACGATCGACCTGGCCGACCTGACGCCGGCCGAGCGCGTGGCCGACCTGCGATGCGACGCCCAGGGCCGGCTCCTGCTGGAGGCCTGGCAGGCCGGCGCGTATGAGTTCAAGACCGCCTCGGGCCGCACTCGCCGCGCGGACGTGCCCGCGCTGCCGCCCGCACTCGAGGTGGCCGGCCCGTGGGAAGTCCGTTTCTCGCCGAACTTGGGCGCCCCCGAGCGCGTGACGCTCGAGAGGCTCATCTCGTGGGCCGAGCACGCCGACGCCGGCGTCCGCTACTTCTCCGGCACGGCCGCCTACTCCCGGACGATCGACGTCCCCCAGGCGTACCTCGCGAAGGACACGCGCGTGTACCTGGACCTGGGGCGGGTCCAGGTGATGGCCGAGGTGAAACTCAACGGCAAGGACCTGGGCATCGCCTGGAAGCCGCCCTACCGGGTCGACGTGACCGAGGCGGCCAAGGCGGGCGCCAACGTGCTCGAGGTGAAGGTCGCCAACCTGTGGGTCAACCGGATGATCGGCGACGAGGAGTTGCCCGAGGACTCGAAGCGCCACCCGAACGGCACGCTCCAGGAGTGGCCGCCCTGGGTTCTCGAAGGCAAGCCCAGCCCCACGGGGCGGTTCACGTTCACCTCGTGGCGGCTCTGGAAGAAGGGCGAGCCCCTGCGCGAGTCCGGCCTGCTGGGCCCCGTGACGCTGCGGGCCGCGGCGCGGGTGACGGTGCCCTAGGGGCGCCGCCCCATTCCGGCCAGGCGGGACGGAAGCAAAACCTCGGGGGTGGAGAACGGACGATGGCTCGACGAGTTCCGAACGACGTTCCCGCCGGTCCTGGCGCCGTGGTCCTCGAAAACGGCGCGTTCCGGGTGACGTGCGATGCCGCGCGCCCGGTCGTCCTCTCGCTCGAGGCGCGCCGGTCGGGCGACCGGCTGTGCGGCGACCCCGCCGGCGACGGGCCGGTGTTCACGGTGTATGCAGCCGCGGAAGGGCGGACGTGGGCCTCCACCGAGGACGGCGCGGCCGTGGACTACCAGGTGCGGCGCGACGGCTCGGCCGTCTGCTACCGGGCGCGCGTGACGGTCGGCGGCGCGGCGGCCGTCGAGTCGAACCTCGTCTTCGACCTGTCGGGCGACGAACTGACCCTCGCGCTGGGCCGCGTCGAGGAGCACGCCGGCTTCCAACTCCTCCACGTGGAGGTGCGGCGCCTGGTCTCGGCCCACGCGCGGCAGGACGCGGCACGGATGGTGATCGGCTCCGGCGCCGGCCGCATCGTCGACCCGGCGCGATGCGGCGAGCGCTCGTACTTTCATAAGTACGGTTGGATACGCGACAGTTTCAGCACCGTCGGCCTGGTCTACCACACGCACCTGACGGCGGCCCTGCGCCTCGATTCGCTCGACGACACCGTCCTGTCGAGCGTCGCATCGGGCCCCGACGGGAAGTCCGCGGGGCTGGGCGTGCGGCTCCTGTACCGCTACCCGTCGGCCCTGGCGGGCGCCCAGTTCTGCCCGCGTGCGGCGACGCAGGCGCACCTGGGGCTGATCGACGAGCCCACCGGCTCGCCCGAGCGCGGCTGGGTGGTGGGCGCGCGGCACTTGCAGGGCCGGGTGACGTCGACGGCCTCGCCGCTGTACCGCGGCGCGTTCATCTACAAGATCTTCCTCGGGTGCCCCGACCGGCCGCGCGAGACGACCTTCGACGAAGCCCTGGCGCTCATCCGCCGGATTCACCACCTGACCGACGGCGCCCGGCAGATCGCCTACCTCGTGGGCTTCCAGCACCAGGGGCACGACACCGGCTACCCCGACGTGTTCACGGTCAACGAGACTGCGGGCGGCATGGACGGCCTGCGGCGCCTGATGGCCGAGGCCCGGGCGCTCAACGCCAACGTCAGTTTCCACGACAACTACGACGACGCCTACGAGAACAGCCCGGCGTGGGACCCGGCGGACATCGCGGTGGACGCCGCGGGGGGGCTGCTCAAGGGCGGCGTGTGGAACGGCGTCCAGGCCTACTGGATCGCGATGCCCGTCTACGTCCGGACCAAGGCCGCCGAGCGCATCCGCCGCACCCTGGCCCAGTACCCCGTCCGCGAGACCTATCACCTCGACGTGCTGACGGCCTCCGTGTTCCGCGTCGACTACCGGGCGGCCGCGCCCACGGGCAAGGACGCCGACTGGCAGGCGCGGATCGCCCTGGTCGAGGCGTTCCGCCGCCGCGGCCTCGACGTGACGAGCGAGGGCTGCGGCCTGCCGTTCCTCGACCACATCGCCTACTTCTGGCACCTGCCGCGCGCGAAGGAGCCGGTCTTCCCTGGCGACCGGCCCATTCCTTTCGGCCCGTTCCTCGCGCACGGCCACGTCGCCTACGGGGGATCGCACACGTCGGAAGGCACCGAGGTGCTCGACGGCCTCCTGTACGGCGCGTTCTACTCGCAGGACCTCACGGCCGCCACGCCGCTCAAGGAGGTCCTCGACGCCTTCTACCTCCTCCAGGTGCCCCTCGACCCGGTGCGGGGGGAACTCATGGCCGACTACGCCGAGTACGGCACGCGCAAGCGGGTGACCTATGCCGATGGAAGCACGGTCGAGGTGGACTTCGAGAGCCTAGACCACGAGGTGTGCGTGCGCGGCCGGCGGGTGCTCCGGAACTGGGCGTGCTTCGCGCCCGGGCCCCGGGCGGGCACGTACCTCTTCTACCGCGCGCGGGACGGCGACAACACGGTCTGGCCGCTGCCGCCGGAGTGGGCCGGTGCGCCGCGCGTCGCGGCCGTGGCCCTCACCGAGGCCGGCGAGGGCGAGCGGCGCGACCTGGAGGTGAAGGACGGCACGGTCGCCTTCGACCTGCCGACCGGCGTGCCCTTCCGGGTCACCCGCCCGGCCTGA
>CAYGZE010000102.1:0-13439 GCA_964354185.1 uncultured Anaerolineales bacterium
TGGGTGGGCATGAGTCCATAACACTTACAGCAATTTCCGGCCGCCGATTTCCATTTCGGACCGCCGAGGTCGTATTCGCCCGGGCCGGGAAAGGCGGGTAACTGGGTAACTTGGGTAATCCTACAGCGCGACTTGGCACGGCGGGTCTCCGCACCCGCCGCGTGGGGCAGGAATGACGGACGCATCCCAGAAACGGATGGTCGACTTCATGCTCCTGACGCTCAAGCACCTCCTTGTGACTCTTGGGCTCATCGCGGGCGGTGTCTTGCTCGGCTGCTTCATCGCCCGTAACGCCGGCCTTCCGGAGGGCTCTTGGGCGTTCATCGTGCTGGCGGTACTTGCCGCGACCGTGTTCGGTCTTGGCTGGCCGCTATACCGGGCCTTTCACCTGCGGCCCCTTTGTCTCCCTCGCTGCCCGCACTGTGGCAGGCTACACGGCAACTACCACATTCCGCCGGAAGCATGGCCTTGCGCGGTATTGATCTGCGTCTCGTGTGGAAATCCCACAAGACTGTGCCTGAGCCGAAAAAGGCCCCAGGATATCGGGCACGACATACCGAGTCTGTACTTGCGTTGGCCTGAGTTCCTGGGCCTCTGGAGACCCGTTCATGGCCCCAAGGCCCAATCCGTAGCGCCCGGACCTGATCCATGAGGGCTCTGAGGAAAAAACGCGTGGGTGCAAGCACCCACGCCTACGCCAGGTCCAGCGGCAGGTGCGTCACGAAGGCCAGCGCCACGCCGGCGCCGGGCTCCCCTTGCGACGCGCGGTCCAGGCGCACGACCTCGGCCTCGGCGGCGAACTGCTCCAGGAAGAACGTGTTGGCCGTGTCGCGCGGCACGGAGAGGCGGACGCGGACCTTGCGCCCGATCTCGAACCCCTCCTCGGTGACGAAGTAGGCGCCGCCGTCGCTCACGTTCAGGGTCCGGACGCGCAGGGCGTTGCCCTGCCCCACCTCCACCCGGAGCCGACACGGGACCGGGAATCTGGTGTGCTTGCGGCGTTCCGTGGACGTGGCCATCGTATCGCTCCCCGCGGGGGCGGGCCGGGGAGACGTGTGCCCGCCTGTCCCAACGACCTTCCGTTCACCTGACGTGTATTTCAAGTATATCTCGTTTTGTGACCCCGGGCAAGCCGAAACTCTCGCGCGCCGCGAGTGGGTGTGGCCGCGAATCGTGGCAGCACTTCGGTCGGCTGTAGCCTTCAGGATGTCATTCCGATGAGCGGCTTCAGCCGCGAAGAGGAATCTCGCCTTGGACGTTAGCGGATCCTGCCGCACGGGGGTGCGGCGTGAGACGGGTCCCGAACGCCACTTCCGCAGCGAGATTCCCGTTCGGCTTCGCTCAGGGCAGGCTTCGACTCGCTTCGCTCGCTCAGAATGACATCAAAGGCAACGCCACGAAAAAGGACGCCCCAACGAGCCCTCGCGCGAGGGCTCTTGCGGCGAAAGCGCCCTTGACAGCGGCCCCGGGCGCGTACACTGTGAGGGAACGCGGGGGCGCCCGCGCCCAGGCGTGGCGCGGCGCGCTGGAACGGTAAGCCAAGGGCAACGCAACGATGGCCACCGACGCACTCACGATTCACGCCCGGCCGGCGCTCACGGACGCCCGCATGGTGCTCGGGTTCTCGGGCTGGATGAACGGCGGCGACGTCTCGACAGGCACGATCGAGCACCTGGTGAGCATCCTGAAGGCGGCGCCGCTGGCGCGGATCGCCCCGGAGCGGTTCTACCTCTACAACTTGCCGGGCTCGATGGAGGTGTCGGCCCTCTTCCGGCCGCACACGGTCATCGAGGAGGGGCTGGTAAAGTCCTACGAGCCGCCGGCGAACGAGTTCCACTGCGATGCGGCCAACCGGCTGATCCTCTTCCAGGGGAAGGAGCCGCACCTCGACTGGACGGGCTATGCCGAGTGCCTGCTGGCGGTGGCGGCGGCGTTCGACGTGCGGACGATCTGGTTCGTGGGGAGTTACGCGGGCGTGGTGCCCCACACGCGGGACCCGCGGATCTACAGTTCGGTCTCGGACGCGGCGATGAAGCCGGCCCTGGAGGCCCACGGCATCCGGTTCTCGAACTACGAGGGCCCGGCGGGCATCAGCACGTACCTGACGCGGCTGGCCGCCGAGCGGGGCGTGCGCCTGGCCACGCTCGTCGCCGAGATCCCCGCCTACGTCCACGGGACCAACCCGCGGTGCATCGAGGCGGTGACGCGGCGGCTGTCGGCCATCCTGGGACTCCAGGTGGACCTGGGCGCCTTGCGGGCCCTGAGCGACCGCTTCGAGGCCCGCGTCAACGAGGCCGTCCGCAGCCGCGGCGAACTGGGCGAGATGGTCCACAAGATGGAGGCCGAGTACGACAGCGAGTTGTTCGAGACGCAGATGGGCGACCTGAAGGAGTGGCTCGAGCAGCAGGGCATCCGGCTCGATTGACGGCGGGGCCGGCCGCGCGGCCGACCTGGAGGCCAAGGTCAAGGCGGGGGGCAACACCTTCCAGGAACCGTGACGCGGCGTACGTGTCTAGCGTGCCCGTAACGAGGGTGCCACTGGCTGCTTGCAGCCAGTGCGGTTCGGGACGGCACTGGCGGACAAGCCGCCAGTGGCACCCGCCCATGGGAACTTGTCAGGCACGCTAGACACGTACGACGCGGCGGCGGCACGGACCATGCGGCCTGAAGACGCGGCACGCGCGGTCTGTTGACGCCCGCCCGCGCGCCCGCTAGAGTATCGCCCCCAAGAGGAGACTCCCCCCATGACCGGAAGGCCGTCCGACCACCGCAACCTCGACCTGACGGCGTTCAACCTGGACGTGCTGCGCCGGCGCGCGGGCGGCCGCATCATCTGGCAGCCCCGGATCGGGTGCTGGATGTCGGACAAGGAGTTCGCGGGCCAGCCCTTGCCGGCGCCCTACACGGGGATGGGCCTGGCCGCCATCTACCGGTCGCTCGGGTGCTCGAACCGGGTGTATCACTGGGCGTGCATGAAGTCGGCCGAGGACCCGCAGGTGCGCACGACGAAACGCCAGTTGAGCGCCACCGACTACGAGGTCGTGACCGAGACGCCCGCCGGGTCGCAGCGGGCGGTGTACCGGCAGCATCCCGGGAACCCGTACCGGCCCGAGGCGATCAAGTGGCCGGTCTCGGACGAGAGGGAGATGCGGGTCGCGGCCTGGCGCGAGGCCCGCCGGACGTGGTCCTGGGACCAGGCGGAGTACGACCGCGTCGCCAAGGAGTGGGACCGCCTGGGGGCGGCGACGGTCTGCATGACCCGCGTATCGGTCCAGAAACTGTACCTGGAGGAGATGGGCGTCGAGCAGGCGATCTACGCGCTGGCGGACTGGCCCGCGCCGTGCGAGGCGTACTTCGAGGCCCTCGCCCTGAGCGAGGCCCGGCAGATGGACCTCCTGGCGGCGAGCCCCATCGAGAGCATCAACTTCGGCGACAACGTCCACGCGGCGACCCTCTCGCCCGCGCTCTTCAAGAAGTACGTCCTGCCGGTTTACCGGCGCCGGTGCGAGGTGCTCCACCGGGCGGGGAAGTTCGTGTACGCCCACTGGGACGGCGACTGCCGGCCCCTGCTGCCCTTCGCGCGGGAGACGGACCTCGATGGGATCGAGGCCATCACGCCCGAGCCGCAGGGCGACGTGACCCTCGAAGAGACCAAGGAGGCCCTGGGCGACCTCTTCCTCCTGGACGGCATCCCGGCCGTCTTCTTCGACCACACGTTCAGCGAACAGACCCTGGCGGACTGCGCGAAGCGGTGCATCGACCTCTTCGCGCCGAACCTGGTCCTGGGGATCAGCGACGAGATCTCTTCGACGGGCGACATCGAGCGGATCCGCCTGGTCGGCCGGATCGTGGACGACTACAACGCGTCGCTGTAGCGGGGGGCGGACCGGGGCGGACGCCCTCAGGGCCTGCGTGCCCCCTCGCTCAGGCGCTCGTAGTACCGCTTGAGGTACTCCTCGTAGCCGCGCGGCATCGGCTTCTCGAGGGCGTCCAGGACGTCCTTCTGGACCTCGGTGGGCAGGGCGGCGCTTGTGTCGTGCCGGACGCGGACCTCGCCCCCGAGGAGCATCTTGGTGCCCTTGAGGGAGTCGATGACGACGTCCTTCTGGCGGAGGGCGCTGGAGTAGCGGCCGGCGAGGATGTCGCGCTGGACCTTGCGCATGGCCTCGATGGCCTCGTCGAGGGCGAACGACTCGTAGTTGTGGACCTTCAGGCCCGCCTTGACGCCCTCGGCCTTGTTTCGCAGTTCGGCCTGCTTGCCGGCGAGGCTTCCCATGCGCCGCTGGACCTGGGGCGGGACGGGGCCTTCGAGTCCCTCGCGGCCGGCGCCGGAGATCTTGCCGCCGCCGGTCGACCCGCCGGTCGACTCGGGGCTGGAGTCCTTGACCTCGCCCTTGCTGAAGGCGTCGGGGGTGAGGCGCGTGGGGGTGCGTCGTCCGCCCTTGCCGGTGGCCTCTTCCTCGACGAACTCGCCGGTCGACTTGCCGGACCGCCCCTCGCCGCTGCGTCCGCCCATCTCGCTGGTGTTGGGCAACTGGTTGCCCGTCACGCCCTTGGCGGAGAAGTTGGAGATGGGCCCGTCCATGGCGTCCCAGCCGGCGCCCTTGTCGATGGAGTCGCCCAGGCCGCTCGTCACGTCCTCCATCTCCTCGAAGAGGTCCTCCTCCTGCTCGAGGAGGTCGCCGACGAGGTCCTCCATCTGCTCGGGGAGTTCGGCGTGGGCGATCTCGGCGTCGCCGACCATCTCTTCCTGCTGCCACTTGGCCCGGTCGGGCGTGTCAGGGAGCCAGCGCTCGAGGTTCTCGACAATCTCCTCGGCGTTCTCGCGGCCGAGGTCCTCCAGGGCGACGACGACGTCCATGGCCTTCTTCGAGAGGGCGTCCTTGGCCATCTCGACGTCGGTCTTGACCTCGATCAGTTCCTTGACCAGGCTGGGGTTCGAGGCGTCGAGGTCCGGCACTTTCTGGAAGTCGGCGATGGCCTCGGTGAGGAACTTGTCCCACTGGTCCTCGATGGCCTCGAGTTTGCCCAGTTCCTTCTGGTCGGTCTCCTGGTAGTCGTCGACCGGCCGCTTGGCCAGGTCCTTGGAGGCCTCGACGACCTTCTTCTGCTCGTCGACGAACTCCTTGAGGCGGTCGTGGAGGGCCTTGAGTTTGGCGAGCGTGTCGGGGGGCAGGTCCGAGGGCTTGAGGTTCTTCTGCTCCTCCTTCACGGCATCGGCGAGTTTCGGGACGATGTCGAGCATCTGGCGGAGGGCGGCGATGACGGCGTCCTGGTCGGTCGCGAGCATCAGGACGCGGCCGGAGACGGCCTCGGCCTTGGCCGCCGCCTCCAGGTCGGCCAGGGCCTGGGCCTTCGTGATGGCGCCCGCCATCTCGTTGGCCGTCAGGACCAGGAGCGCCTCCCGCAGGGGTGCCGTCTCGCCGTCGAACGCGACCTCGCGCGTGACGGCCACGGTGTCGTCGCGGATCGACTTCTGCGCGCCCTGGAGGCCGGTGCCCGCCGTGCGGACCTCGGCGACGGGCTTCGCCTCGGCGAGCGTCCCCGTGACGGTCCGCGCCTGGACCTGCTTCTCCAGGATCGCGCGCAGCCGCTCAAACAGTCGGGTGAGTTGCTGGAGTTTGTCCTCGGCGGCGGCCTTACGGTCCTGGACGGTGATCTTGAACTTGGGCGTGGCGGCGGTGTTGGGGCCGCGCGGCGTGTCGCCGCCCTGGTACGTGTGGCGATCCTCGGCCTCGGCCCAGTAGGTGACGACCTGGCCGACGCGGAACTTCGCGGCCTCCAGCACGAGCGCGTGGTCCAGCACGGCCGCCTTCGGGTCGCTGAACTGCTTCCACGTCTGGACCACGGCGACGCGCGAGTTGCCCTCGACCTGGGCCAGGAGGCGGACCTGGCCGAGGCCGTACCGGTCGGCGGCCTTCAGGCCCATCTTGACCGGCTCGCCGAGGCCGGCCTCCACGTCGCGGGCGGGCATCGTGAACTGAACCGTCGGAGGCTCGTCGGCCAGGGCGACGATGCGATAGACGGCCGAGGCGCCGCTCGGCCCTTCTTCCTCGGCCCGGATGCGGTACGTGTCGTTCTTCGAGACCGAGAACCGCGCCGTCAGGGCCTTGCGCCCCTCGGTGGGCACGCACTTGGCGGTCTCACCCGTCCCGAACACGAGAGCGCCCCCCTCCACGGGGGCCGACAGGTGGACCGTCAGGTCGACGCGCGTGCCGATCAGGCACCGGATCTCGCCGCCGTTGTCCGGCACGCTCTGCGGCGCCAGGCCCGTGTAGGCAGGGTACGTGTAGACGACGTCGATCTTCTCGATGAGCGCCGGTTCGCGCAGCGTGATCTTGAAGACGTCGCTCTCCGTGCCCCCCACGTTCAGGCGGTAGTTGAAGGGCCGCAGGACCTGGGGCACGCGCACCGCAAAGCGGTCGAGCCGGCCCTCCGGCCGCACGAGGTCCTTCCGCTCGACCTCGCCGCTCGTCGGGTCGCGGAACTCCACGAACCCGTCGTAGGCCTTGCCCCTCGGGTCCTTGATCGTGGCCAGAATGTCCATCGGCTCGCCCTTGACCCAGGCGGCGTCCTCGGGCGTGATGGCCTCGAACCGGACGGCGCCGACCGAGGCGATGTTCCGGTCGAACGGGGAGAGGATCTGGAGCCCGGCCGACAGGAACCGGCCCGGGGCCAGGGCGATGAACCCCAGGAGGAGCGCCGCGGCGCCCAGCGCGGCGAGCAGCCGGCGCTTGAGGGCCTGGGCGCTCGTGGCCTCCATCAGGTCGACGCCGCGCGCGCCCAGCGCGGCCTCGCCGATCGCGCGCTCCACCAGGGCCGCCGACCACGACTCCGCCTCCTCGGCCAGCAGGAGGGTGTTGATGAGGTTGTTGCCCAGTTGCGGCAGGCGCGTCTCGATGAACCGGGCGACCTCCTTCTCGTTCGGGTCCTGCCGCAGCGGCTCGACGACGTGCCGCCAGAACGCCCACGCGATCGCCCCGCTCGACAGAACGAGCAGGCTGAGCCTCCCGACCATGCCGAACCGGAAGAACCCCTGGGCCAGGGCGGCCGCGAAGACCGACGCGCAGAGCACGGCGGCGAATGTCGCGACGCCCTCGCCCACCCGGAGCGACCGGATGCGGGCGCGGACGCGGTCCACCCGCGCCAGGACTTCGTAGTACGGCCGGTAGTCCGTGAGCGTTGTCATGAGCGTCCGCCCCGACTGGCCCGGCGCCGGGCCGCCTCGGGCCGAGTCCTCGAGACAGCCGCGCCGCCGGCTTCGTGTGCACCCCTACCCATGGGGCGCGCCTCCCTTACTTGTACGATTACTGCGCGCCAAACGCGAGCCTTCACGGCAGCCTACGGGCGGATGGTGACCTTCGAGGCCCCCGGCACCACCAGGTCGTACAGTTCCTCGACGTCCTTGCTGAGGAGGCGGATGCAGCCCTCCGAGGCGTTCGTGCCGATGCTCTGCGGCTCGATCGTGCCGTGGATGCCGTAACTCTTCCCGATGTCGATCCACCGCGAGCCGAGGGGGTTGTCCGGCGCCCCCGCGTCGCGGAAGGCCGACTTCGGCTTGTGCTGCGGCTGGTAGGGCGGGTTCTTGATCTTCTTCTCGACCACGAACGTGCCCTCGGGGGTCGAGTTCTCCTTGCCCAGGGCGATCGGGTAGACCTTGAGGCAGACCTGGTCGCACCAGGCCCGCAGTTCGAAGCGTCCCTTGAGGATCTCGATGTGGACGGGCCCCTGGAGGACGCGCAGTCTCTGCCCCGCGTTGATCCGGTCGGAACCGAGGCGGTTCATCCGCATCAGGAGCTCGTACGGGACGAGGAACCGCCGCCCGATCTGGGCCAGGGCGTCGCCGGACGCCACCTCGTAGATCTTGATATACGGATACCCAGCCGGCGTCTCGGGCCCGGCGAGCAGCCGGTCGGTGACCTCGCCGAGGGCCTTGTGGACCTCGGCCGCCCGGGCGCCGGCCGCGCCCTTGCGGACGGCCTCGCTCAGGCGCTGCTGGGCCTCGACGAGCCGGCCGGCCCGCGCGGCCGCCAGGCCCGCGTCGGCGTCCGCACCGCCCCCCCCGACGGCCGGGGCAGCCGGCGCCGCCGGGGTCGCCGGCACCGCCGGGGGCGCGGCGAACTCCTGGACGTCCGGGCCCACCGCGATCTCGCCGACCGGCGTCGGCTCCGTCTCCTCGACCTCCGTCGCGGGTTCGACGGCCCGGCCCGGGCGCGGCGTCTCCACGTGAACCGGCTCGGGCCTGGCGGGCGCCGGGGCCGCCGTCTCTCCGCTCTTGAGGTAGTGCACGCCCCACCACGTCAGTCCGACCAGGATCCCGCCCACCAGCACCGTCACCACCACCAGCCCCGTTCGTGTCATGCCTGCTCCGTTCCTTCCCAGGTCGAGTCCCCGGGCCCGGGCGCGACGGGCCCGCGGGTTCCCTGCCGACGCGCCACCATCATACCACCGCCGGGGCGAACGACAACGTCTCGGCGTCGGTCACCACCAGGGGCACGGGCCGGTCGCCTGCGCCGGCCGGCACCTCGTCAAGCACCTGCTCGTGAAACGCGATCGCGATGACCGCCGCCCGCAGCCGCTCGTCCGCCAGGAAGCGGTCGTAGAACCCGCCGCCCTTGCCCAGGCGGCGCCCGCGGCGGTCGACGGCCTGGCACGGCGCCAGGACGACATCCAGGTCGGCCGGGTCGAGCGGCGCCGCGCCGGGCACCTCCAGGATGCCCAGCGCGCCCGGCCGCACGGCCGGGTGGTCGGCCACACCGTCGACGGGCGCGGCCTCGAGCAGAACGGGCACGATCCGCCGCTCCGCGGGCGAGGCGCCGTCCACCGGCGGCTCGATGCGCGGGACCGCGACGCGCTTCCCCTGCGCCCAGGCCCACCGGATGATCGGCCACGTGTCGATCTCGGTCGGCAGAGACAGAAAGGCCATGAGCGTGCGGGCGTCGCGGACGGCGGGCAGTTGCTGGAGCCGCTGGGCGACGGCCACGCCGGCGGCCCGCCGCCGCCCCGGCGTCAGGCGCACCAGCGCCGCGGAGACGATCCGCCGCGTCCGCGCCTTGGCCTGGATGAGTTCGTCCGGATCCATGTTCACCGGCCCGAGTGTCTCGGCCGCGCCCGGGCGCCGGGCGGGGCTACGCGGGGCTGGAACACAGCCTGCACCCTGGCGCGGTGGGTCACCGTACCCACCGCGCATGAACCCACCTTCTCAGCAGCGCCACGGGCCCTGGCGCGGCGGATGCGGAGACCCGCCGCGCTAAGTTGCGCTGTCGTGCTACAGGCCGAAGAAGTCCGGGGCGCCTTCCCGCTTCGGCTTCTTGGGCTGCTCGGAATCCTCCGGCTCGCTCTCGGTGCCGTCGGGCCGCCGCGGCGCCTGCCCGAGGAAGGGCCCCGACACCCAGTCGAAGGGCAGCAGGTGCAGGAACGTGCGGCCGGCGTCCTTAACCTCGGCGTCGAGGACCCCGGCGACGATGATCCACTGGCCGTAGGCGAGCGGCCTCGCGGAGCCCCCCGGGCGGTCCGCGGCGGGCTCGGGCGTCGCCGGCGTCGAGGGCGTCTCGGCCTCGGCCTTCAGGACGGTCGGCCCGGCGGGGGCGGGCGCGTCGACCCGCATCGCAAGCATGACGGGCGAATGGTACGGCATGAGGGCGACGTACCGGCCGTCGGGTCCCTCGAAGAACTCGCCGACCTGGGCGTAGAGCACGCTGCCGCGCGGCAGGGCCGCCGCCCGGTCGGCCAGGTCCAGTTGGCCCGCGCGGGCAAACGCGTCGCGGAACCGGACCCCGACGTCGTTCAGCCCATTCAGGACGCCCCGCGCGTTCTTCCAGGCGGCGGCAATGGCGCGCGGCGCCATGCCAGGCGAGGTCACCAGCCGCAGGCCCTGCTCGGCCATGACGGCGAAGGTGCCGTGGAGCCCGTTCGTCAACAGGACGCCCTCCCCCAGGCACTGGGGGCACGTCTCCAGCCTGCGCTCGATGATGTTGCGGACCATGCCGCCGATCTTCTGCGTCCCGACGACGCGCTCAACCGTGATCTGGCCCTTCCCGCCGCACTTGCCGCACCGCGCCTTGACGCGCAGCGCCCCGACGGTCCCGGCGAACTGCGCGGGCTGAACCGCATCGCCCGCCAACCGGCAGACCGGCACCGGCCAGACGGGCTTGGGCAGTTCCGCCAGCGGCTTCAACTCGGGCTTGGCGGAAAGGAGCGCCTGGCGGACCGCAGGGGCCGGCACGACCAGCGTCGTGACGCCCTTCGGACCGAGGACGTCCAGGGCGATGCCGACCACCGTGCCGTCCTTGTCGAGGAACGGGCCGCCGCCGGCGCCCTCGAAGCGCGGCGTCTCGGCCGCCAGAAGCGCCGGCGCGCCGGCCGGGGGGGCGAAGCCCAGCAGGCTCCCCAGGTCGGCAGCCGCGGGCCCCTGAACGAGCCGCCCGGAGACCGCCGCCGATTCCTTCGCCCAGCGCCATCCCAGCCGCACGACCCGCAGGCCCTCGTCCAGCGCCGGGATCTGCGAGGCCAGCGCCAAGCCGTCCCGGTTCGGCGCGCCGTCGCCCAGGCGGATGGCCGCCAGGCCCAGGTTCGCATCGGCCATGCCGAACTGGGTGGCCGCCGCCGTGGCCCCGTCCGGGAACCGCACGGTCGCGCGGACCACGCCCCGCTGGGCCAGCGTCCCGAGGTCAGTCACCACAAACCCCCCCTTGCCGAGCAGGAAGCCCGAGGCCCGGGCCAGGGCCAGGCCGTACCCGTTCTCGGAGGTGACCAGGCAGACAGACGGCCCGGCGGCGTTGCGCAGGGCGACCAGGTCGGGCGCTTCGGCCGCCCATCCCGCGGCCGGGCCGGCGAGGAGCCATGCGGCCAGGACGATCCCCCGGGCCGATAACCTGTTGGTCGGGCGCACTCCCATCCCTTCCATCTTCGGCAATACACCGCGGTGCACTTCATTGTACGAAGCCCCCTCGCGGGAAGCCCGCGCTTTTTCCGGCGCCCCGCCCGAGGTCCCGCGATTCCCCTCACTTATCCGTAGTAAGGTATGGACAGCCCCGGCAGGACCGTGTAGAATACCGCAAACCTGCCCGGTCGTCCGCCCGCGATCGCCCTGCGGAGCAGATATGCCATGAGCACAGGACCGGCAACAACACCAGGCGCGCGGACGGTGCGGGTGATTAACGCGCGACGGATGATCCTGGTCTGGGCGCTCCTGTTGGCCTCGATGACGGTGGTGGCCCTGGCGGGCTGGGCGGCGCTGCCGGGGTTCCTCGGCGAGACGGCCCGCAAGGCTTCGGAGGGCCGGGCGCGCGGCCGCGACGCGGCGCTGGCCGACATCGTCTGGCCCCAGGGCATGGCCGCCGAGCGGTCCTGGAAGTACATCGTCATCCACCACTCCGCCACGTCGGGCGCGACGCTGGAGGCCATCGCCCGGGACCACGCCGACCGCCTCCACGCCGACGGGACGGCTTACCACTTCCTGATCAACAACGGGCGTTCCCCCGGCACGCGCGACGGCGAGATCGTCCCCACGCCGCGCTGGCTCCGACAGGAGCCGGGCGCCCACGCCAACGTCCCCGGCCATGCCGAGTTCAGCCACGCGGGCATCGGCATCTGCATGGTCGGGAACTTCAACCAGGAGTCGCCGACGCCGCGGCAGATGGACAGCCTGGTCGCCTTGGTCGCCCTGCTAGGCGAGCGGCAGGGCATTCCGCTGGACCGGATCGTCGGGCATGGCGAGGTTCAGACCACGGACTGCCCGGGCCGGCGGTTTCCCATGGCGTTGGTCCTGGGCCGCCTGCGGCAGGTTTCGATCCGCAAGCAGTTGGCGGCACCGTCACCCCAGGGACCCTAGGCACCGGGCCGGGCCCGCAGAGGAACACGGTTGGACGATCCGAAGAACGACTGGGACATCAGCTCTGACGTCTCGCAACCGACCGGCGGTGGGATCGCCGACCGCATGGACCGGGCCGCCATCCTGTCGCGGCGCGAGCCCCTGCGCCGCGGCAACGTCGTTTACCTGCCCCCGATCGGCGACGTGGTCATCCTGGGCGACCTCCACGGCGACGTGGAGAACCTCCACCGCGTCGCCGAATGGGCCTCGCTCCAGACCCACCCGAACCGGTACCTCGTCCTCCAGGAACTTCTCCACGGCGGGGCGGAGGACGGGCGCGGCGGCGACAGGAGTTTCCGCCTCCTTGAAGAGGCGGCCGCCCTGAAGTGCCGCTTCAGGTCCCAGGTGCACCTGATCCTCTCGAACCACGACCTGAGCGAGATCACCGGGGCCACCATCACCAAGGGCGGACAGGCCACCAGGGAGCAGTTCCGCCGCGGCATCGAGAACGCCTACGGCCCGGCAGCCTCGGAGGTGCACCTGGCGTACCTGCGGTTCCTAGGGGCACTCCCCCTGGCCGCGCGGTCCGCCCAGGGGCTCTTCATCAGCCACTCCACCCCCAGCGGCGAGGCCGTCCCCACCTTCGACTACACGGTCCTCGACCGGCCGCTGACCGCGCTCGACTGCCAGGCCGGCGGCGCGGCTTACGAACTCCTCTGGGGCCGCAACCACGACCAGGCCTCGGCCGACGAGTTCGCCCGGAACATCGGCGCCCGCATCCTCGTCACCGGCCATCAGGCCTGTCTGCCCGGGGTCAAGGCGCCGACGTCGCGGCACATCACCCTGACGTCGGACGGTCCGCTCGGCACCTTCCTGCCCACGTCGCTCGAACTCGCGCTGTCGCACGCCGTCGTGCTCCGACAGGTCCGCAAGATCCAGGGGCTCCGGGCCGGCGAGTCCCGCTGACGCGCCCCGTGCAGCCGCCGGGCACACCCCTTCCCCGACGGGCCTCGGGCGCGAAGAATGGGCGATGGGGCCGGACGGCGCCTCCGCCTGGCGCGTCCGTCCCGGGGGCCGCACCATGCAAGAGACAGGCGACGTCATCCAGGTCAGGGCGAACCGGGCGGCGGTTCAGATCCGAGGCCAGCGCACCGAGCGCTGCGCGGGGTGCACCGCGTGCCGGGCGCTCGGCGAGCACGGCCTTGTCCTGTGGATCGAAACGCCCGACCTGCGGGTGGGCGACCGTGTGACCGTGGACGTGCCCCTCGTGAGCCCCTGGCGCGCGCTGCTGCTCGTGTTCGGGGTGCCTCTGGCGGCGGTGGTGGCCGGCATCGTCGCGGGAAGCGAATGGGCCTGGCTCCAGGCCGCCCTCGGGTTGGGGGCCGATTCGGCCGGCCTGGCCCTGGGCGCGCTGGGCGGCCTAGCCGCCTTCGCCGCCGCGTGGCTCGCGGATCGGCGTTTCTCCCGGCGCCACCGGCCGCGCGTCCTGGAGATCCACCGGCCCGCGTAGCCGCCGGCTGCGCGCGGCAGGCGCGACCGCCCTTCCCACCCCCCGGCGGCGGTTCTGCTTGACAAAACCGCGCGCCTACGCTATCGAGAGGCACGCCGCGGCCTAACAGGCCAGGCC
>CAYGZE010000103.1:0-13215 GCA_964354185.1 uncultured Anaerolineales bacterium
GGGCGGCGGCCCTCACTCGATCACGACCAGCATCCACAGCCGCAACTCGGGCACCTTGACCTCGGTCGCGCCGCCCTCGGTCCGGGTCTCGACGGTCTGGGCCTGCGCGTCGTACGTCAGGAGCCGCACGCGCCCGCCCTTGCCGGCCAGAGTCGCGGGCCCCTTGACGGCGACGTCCTTGACGGGCCGCATCCGCTTCGCCTGGGCGTCCCAGTCGCGGTTCACCAGGTGCAGCACGATCGGCCCCTGGTCGCCCTTCCGCCGCGCGGTGCACAGGACGGGTTCCGGCACCGTGACCGCGCCCAGGTCGGCCGGCTTGAACCCGTCGAACCACTCGGCGTTGGCTCGGATGAACCGGTAAAGCGGCGCGTAGGCCTCGATCGGCGCCTCGTACCAATGCGTGCCGAGTTCCTTCGTGAAGCACCACTGCTTCTTCGGGTGTGGGACCATGAACCGCTGGCCGTGCGCGTAGGTGACGGCGATCCAGAACCGGGCGAGGTCCTCGGCTCCCGTCGCCTTGACGTGGGCCCAGTCCCAGCCGCTCGCGGTGGCGGCCACGGGCTTGCCGAGCCGCCGCGCCGCCTCGAACGCCCCGAGGGCCCCCTCGATGCGGGCCGTCCCCTGCGGGGCGTTGAACTCGGTCTCGCACACGATGTGCGTCAGGTACTTGGCCACGTGGGCGTGCCGCGCGTCGCCGACCCACGCGTTGGCCGACAGGAGGACGGGGTGGCCGGCGGCCTGGGCGGCGACCTCGCGCAGTTCGCGGACGTTCTCGGCCGCCGCCTCCAGGTGGAACCGGTCGAAGAGGTCCCTCAGCGGGATCTTCGAGCGGACCTTGAGGTACTCGGCGCGGGTGGTCGCGTACTTCCGGATGAGGTCGCGGTAGTCGAACGTGGCGAGGTCCGTGACGCCGGCGGCCAGGAGTTGCTCGGGCGTCGCGTGGGCTTTCAGGTACGCGCGGAAGCCCGCGATGCAGTAATCGCACAGGCCGCCGCCGAACGCCGTCGCCGCCTGGGCCACGCCCAGGTGGTCGTCCACGTGCAGCCCGTCGGCGCCGCCGCTCATCGCGCGGCGGACCTCGGCCCGGTTGTGGGCCCGGAAGGCCGGGTGGTTCGTACAGCCGAAGTAGGACTTCATGTCCTTGTAGGTGTGGTCGAAGAGCCAGGGCACCTCGACGGGCTTGCCCTCGATGTCGCGGGCGACGGCGTCCCGCAGGGCCTCATCCTCGTAGAGCCTCTGGGCCCCGGCCGTCAGGCACCACATGGAGCCCGTGCACCGGACGCCGAGGTCGTGGTGCATCTTGACGCTCTCGACCGTGTCGGCACCGCCCCAGGCGACGAACGTCGCGCCGTAGGCCTTGTACGCCTCGGCGTCCGAGGCATACATGAACGCCACGTCGGAGTGTTCGAGCACCTCGGGCACGTCGCCCGCCTCCTGGCCTGCGGCCGCGCCCTCCGCGCCCGAGGCGGCGCCGGCCGCCAAGCCGATCGCCGCCGCCATCGCCGCCAGCCGCCCCGGGAGGCCCATGTCTCACTCCTCCGTTGTGCCGCCCTCGGGCAGCGACCGCGCGGGTCCTTCGACGGTCGGGACCTCGGGCAGGTCCTTGCCGCTCGAGGCCCCGAGTTCGGCCAGCCGCCGCGCGCCCGGCTCGAGCCGCGATCCATAGGAGCCGACGGCCTGCCCGTACGCGGCGACCGCGCGGCGAAGGCCGTCGCCCACCCTGGCGAAGTGCTCGGCGAAGACGCGGAGCCGCTCGTGCAGGTCGCGCCCGGCCTCGGCGATCCGCTCGGCGCTGGCGGCCATCTCCTGCTGCCGCCAGCCGTGGGCCACGACGTTCAGGAGGGCCATCAGCGTCGTCGGCGTCGCCAAGAACACCTTGCTCCGCATCGCGTCTTCCATGAGCGACCGGTCGTGCTCCAGGGCGGCGCTGAAGAACGATTCGCCCGGCAGAAACAGCACGACGAAGTCCGGCGCGGTCGGGAACTGGTCCCAGTAGGCCTTCTGGCTGAGGGCCCGGACGTGCTTGCGAACGTCCTGGGCGTGACGCACGAGGGCCGCCAGGCGCGCCGGCTCCTCCTTCGCCTCGGTCGCGTCCATGTAGGCCGCCAGGGGGACCTTCGAGTCCACAACGATCGTCCGCTCGCCGGGCAGGTGGATCAGCATGTCCGGCCTCAGGCGCCCGTCCTCAGTCGTCACCGACGCCTGCTCGTCGAAGTCGCATCGGGGCGACATGCCCGCCGCCTCGACGACGCGCCGCAGGGTCATCTCCCCCCACCGGCCGCGCACCGTCGGCGACCGCAGGGCGGTCGAGAGTTGGTGGGCCTCCTTCTGGAGGCTCTGGTGGGCCTGGGCCAGCGTCTCCAGATGGCTCTTCAGGCCGCCGTAGGCATCGCTTCGTATCTTCTCGATCTGACTAAGATGCTCTTCGTAGGTTTTCAGCGCGTCTTGGATAGGCTTCAGTCGCTCTTCGGCCTGGGCGATGAACTGCTCGCGGCTCGCCGTGAGGGCGTCGGAGGAGAGGGCCTTGAAGGCGTCCTTGAGTTTGGCCTGGGCCTCGTCGAGGAGGGCCCGCTGGTCGACCAGGTTCTTCCGCTCTGATTCCAGGCGGGTCTCGGCCTGGAGGCGTGCGCCGTGCTCGGTCTCGACGCGCCCGCGCAGGGCGCCGCCCTCCGCCTCCAGTTCGCCGATGCGGCCGCGGAGTTCGCCCTCGACGGGCGAGCCGCCCCGCGCCTGGCGCTTCCAGAGGGCCAAGAGGAGCGCCATCGCCCCCAGGAGCAGCAGAATCGCAATGCCGAGAAGGACGTCGGTCACGTTGGGAGCCCCTGCGCGCCGGACCCGACGGCCGCACGCCCGGCGCCACGAATCACACGTCGAGGTTTCGCACCTCGAGGGCGTGGCGTTCGAGGAACTCGCGGCGCGGTTCGACCGCGCTGCCCATGAGGACGCTGAAGATGCGTTCGGCCTCGGCGGCGTCCTCGATGAGGACCTGCTTCAGGGTCCGCCGCGCCGGGTCCATCGTGGTTTCCCAGAGTTGCTCGGCGTTCATCTCGCCCAGGCCCTTGAACCGCTGGATGTCCATGCCCTTCTGGCCGAGTTTGCGGATGGCCGGAAGGATGCCCGAGACGCCGGCCGCGTCGAGCCGCTCGCCGTCAGTCTCGATGGTGAACTTCGTGTAGGGCTTCTCGCCGCCGACGTTCTCCTCCGCCTCGAGGTACCAGTCGGCGATCTCCAGGCCGCGCGTCGCCAGTTTGCGGACGAGTTTGTTCATCTCCTTGATGCCAAAGAGTTCCTCCGGCTCGGGGGCCTCTTCCTCCTCCTCGGCCGCCTCCTGCTTGGGCTTCTCGCCGGCCTTCTGAGCCTCCTTGCGGGCGGCCTTGACGGCCACGTCGATGGCCTTGGCGGCATCGGCCTCGGAATGATAGAACGCCAACTGGTCCCCGGTCCGCACGGCCCAGGCCGGGAACTCGCCGTCCTTCGACCGCCGGGCGAGGAACTCCTCCCAGGTCACCCCGAGGCGCTCGACGGACCGCACCAGGTCCTCGAGGTCCATCAGGATCATGGCGAGTTCGTCGAGTTTGGCGCCGCTCATCTCGGTGGGCTTGGCCGCGCGGCCCTTGGGCGGCGGGTTGATGAGGAGTTTCGCCCCTTCGACGCCCAGTTTCAGCAGCGTCATGCGCATCTCGCGGTCGCTCTGGACGTACTGCTCGCGGCCGCGGCGGCGCACGCGGTACAGGGGCGGCTGCGCCACGTAGACGTAGCCGCGGTCGATCAACTCGCGCATCTGGCGGTAGAAGAAGGTCAGCAGCAGCGTCCGGATGTGGCTGCCGTCCACGTCGGCGTCGGTCATGATGATGACCTTGTGATAGCGGGCGCGGCCGATGTCGAAGTCATCGGTCCCGATGCCCGTGCCGATGGCGGAGATGATGGTCGCGATCTCCTCGTGGGCGAGCATCTTGTCGACGCGGGCCTTCTCGACGTTGAGGATCTTGCCCCTCAGGGGCAGGATCGCCTGGGTCCGGCGGTCGCGGCCCTGCTTGGCGCTGCCGCCGGCCGAATCGCCCTCCACCAAGAAGACCTCCGACAGGGCCGGGTCGCGCTCGGCGCAGTCGGCCAGTTTGCCCGGCAGGCTGCCGGAGGCCAGCGCGCCCTTGCGGCGGACGAGGTCGCGCGCCTTGCGGGCGGCCTCGCGGGCCGTCATCGCCTGGACCGCCTTCAGGATGATCCTCTTCGCGGTCCCCGGGTTCTCCTCGAGGTACTGGCCGAGCATCTCGTTCGTCACCGTCTCGACGAACGTGCCGACCTCGCTGTTCGACAGTTTCGTCTTCGTCTGGCCCTCGAACTGGGGCTCGCGGACGCGGACCGAGATGACGCCGGTCATGCCTTCGCGCAGGTCGTCCCCGGCCGGCGCGTCGCTGTTCTTCAGGAGGTTCTGCTTCTTCGCGTAGAAGTTCAGGGTGCGCGTCACGGCGGCCTTGAACGCCGACAGGTGCGTCCCGCCCTCGATCGTGTTGATGTTATTCGCGAAACAGAGGAGGTTCTCGGTGTAGGAATCGTTGTACTGGAACGCCACCTCGACGCTGGTCCCGGTGTCCGGGTCCTCGCGGCGGTAATAGATCACGTCCCGGTGGGTGACGTCCTTGCCCTCGTTGAGGCACTTGACGAAGGCGCGGATGCCGTCCTTGAACCGGAAGTCGGCCTCGCGGCCGTCGCGCTCGTCCACGAGGCGCATGTGGAGGCCTTCGTTCAGATACGCCAATTCCCTCAGGCGGCCTTCGAGGATCTCGAACTTGAAGGTCGGGTCCTCGAAGATCTCCTTGTCGGGCTTGAACGTGATGGTGGTGCCCGTCTTCTTGGAGGGGCCGCACTTCTTCAGGTCTTCCGTCTTCTTGCCCCGCGCGAAGGCCATGCGCCAGACGGCCCCGTCCCGGCGGATCTCGACCTTCAGCCACTCCGCGAGGGCCGTGACCACGCTCACCCCCACGCCGTGGAGGCCGCCCGAGACCTTGTACGTCGTGTGCTCGAACTTGCCCCCCGCGTGCAGCATGCTCAGGGCCACCTCCACGCCGGGCTTCTTCTCCTCCTTGTGGAGGTCCACCGGCAGGCCACGGCCGTTATCCGCGACGCTGACGCTCCCGTCCACATGGACCGCGACGAGGATGTCCGTGCCGAAGCCGGCCATCGCCTCGTCGATCGAGTTGTCGACCACCTCGTTCACCAGGTGGTGGAGGCCGCGCTGATGGCGGTCGCCGATGTACATATCCGGGCGCTTGCGGACGGCCTCAAGGCCCTTCATCACCTTGATGGCGTCGGCGCGGTAGTCGCCGGTGCCGTCCTGCGCCGGTGTCTGGCGGGCGGCCTCCTCGCGCTTCGCGACCGGCCGTCCTGCGGCGGCCTTCTGCTTCGGCCCTGCCTTGGCTTTCTTGCCCATACGCCCCGCCTAGACCTTCTGTCGCCCGCCCGGTCGTTGCGGCGGCCCCTTCTTCTCGAGGCGGAACCGCACGTCGCGGACGAAGTACGTCTTCACCTGCTCGCGCAGCCCCTCGAGCAATTCCTGCTTGCGGAACTGCCGCAGTTCCGCCAACAGGGCGCTCGAGTCGACCACGAACGTGGCGACGTTCCCGCGCAGCCCCTCCAGGCGGGCGTGCGCGGCGTCGGGCCCGAGCAGCCCCCTCCAGGCCTCCTCGATCCGGTCGCGGTCGGTCCCACGAAGGACGCCGCTCTGCGACATCCAGCGCCGGAGGACCTCGCCGACCGGCTCGGCCGCGCGCCCCCAGCCATCGCTTCCCGTGTCTGCCCGCGTCGCCACACCCGTTGCCCCACGGAGCACGCCCGAGACGGCCACACGCCCCCGCGCCGCGCGGGGGGCTGCGGTCGGGCCGCTACACGATGCTCACGGGCATGACGACGTACGTGAACGACCTGTCCTCCGTCATCACGCCCGGCTTGTTCGGCCCCTTGAAGGCAAACGTGAACTGCTCGGCGTCCATCGCCTTCAGCGCGTCGATCAGGAAGACGGGGTTGAAGCCGATGTCGAGCGGCTCGCCTTCGTAGGACGCCGCAATGCGCACCTCGGCCTCGCCCATCTCCGGCGTGCTGCTCGTCAGGACCAGTTCCTCGGGGCTGAACTTCAGGTGGACCCCCCGAGACTCCTCGTTCGTCAGGAGCGCCGCCTTCCGCACGGCCGCATGGAACACCGCCGTCGAAAGCGTGGCCCGCCGATCGCAGTCCTTCGGGATGACGTCGTCATATTTCGGGAAATGGCCGTCCACCAGCCGCGAGTAGATCGTCCAGCGGTCCCCGTCGGCCTGCGGCGACTCGACCAGCAGGTCTTTCTCTCCGATGGCCACGCGGACGCTCGCCTTGGCGTCTCCGCTCGTGGCCAGGCAGCGTTCGATCAACTGCATGGCCTTGCTGGGAACGATGGCGCTCTGTCCCTTCTCCCCGCCGTCCTTGCACTTTCCCTTGACGTAACTCAGCCGCCGCCCGTCCGTCGCGACCAGCGTCAGGTTGGTCCCTTCCACCTCCCACAGCACGCCGTTCAGGGCATACCGCGTGTTCTCGCGCGCCGTCGCGAAGAGCGTCCGCTTGATCATTCCAGCGAGGTCATCGGCCAGAACCGTCAATGCGCCCGCCTCGGGGAACGCCGGGACGTTCGGGAAGTCCGCCGGGTCATCGCCCAGCACCTTGAACCGCGCCCCCGGCGCCACGATCTCCGTCTCGCGGTCCCCCGAGGAAACGGCTACCGTCTCCACATCGAGTTCGCGAAGGATCGCGTGAAACCGCTCCGCCGGCACCAAGCACATCCCCGGTTCCTGAACGTCGACCTTCGCCAAGTTGACCCGGATTCCGACCTCCAGATCCGTGGCCAGGAGCGTCACCGCACCGGACGCGGCTTCGACCTTGATGCACCCTAGGGACGGCTTAGGACTGCGATGTGGCACCACACCCAGCGCGGCTTGGACACCTTCCGTTAACGTCGCGCGATCACATTGGGCCTTCATAGAGGGAACCTCCCAGTTCGCTTGAGACGTTGTTCTGTTAACTTTCTTGTAGAGGATTCACCTTCCTCATATTACTGGTGAAAAAGACGATCCCGGCATCCGAGCCATGCGCAACATGCTGCCCGTGAAGGACTTACAGCAAAAACGGCCGACTCTCGTCGTGTGAAGAACCGGTGGAATGGGCCGTGGCGCCCCTTCTGTGCTTCGGTGTTGGGGGCCGCCTGCCCGTCGGGTGCGTTTGCACCAGTGCCATCAGCCGCGCCGGCGCCACTGGTTCTCCACAGGTTCATGACCGCAGAATCTCACGCTCCAGGGCCTCGACCAGCCCGCGGAGGGCCGGGTCCTTCCGGATCTCCTGCTCGATCTTGCGCTCCGCGTAGAGGACGGTGGTGTGGTCCCTTCCGCCGAAGAAGGCGCCGATCTCCTCCAAGCTGCGGTTCGTCAGCCGCCGCGCCAGGTACATGCAGACCTGCCGCGGGATGGCGATCGACTGGGACCGGCGTTTGCTCTGGAGGTCGCTCAAGCGCGTGTTATAGCGCTGGAGCACCGCGTCGGCGACGTCCTGGATGCTGATGGTCCGCTGGGGCGCGGCCACGAGGTCGCCCAGCGCCTCTTTCGCGAGCGCCAGGTCGACGTTCCGGTTACACAGCGACGAGTAGCCCAGGACGCGGACGACCGCCCCCTCGAGTTCGCGGTTGTTCGTGTCGATGACGGTCGCGATGTGCCGGACGACGTCCTCGGGCAACTCGCGCCCGCGCAGTTTCGCCTTTTTCTGGACGATGGCCACGCGGATCTCGAAACTCGGCCGGTCGATCCGCGCCACCAAGCCCCACTTGAACCGGCTGACCAGTCGCTCCTCGATGCGGGGAATCTCGTGCGGCATCGAGTCGCTCGACAGGACGACCTGCTTCTGGGCCTGGTAGAGCGTGTTGAACGTGTGGAAGAACTCCTCCTGGGTCCGGTCCTTGTCCGCCAGGAAGTGGATGTCGTCGATGATCAGGACGTCCAGGTGGCGGAACCGGTAGCGGAAGTCCTCGAGGTTGCCCCGCTCCACGGCCGCGATGAACCGGTTCACGAAGTCCTCGCACGAGACGTACATCAGGGCGGCCTCGGGCTTCGTCTCCAGGATGCGATGGCAGATCGCCTGGAGGAGGTGGCTCTTGCCGAGGCCCACGCTGGCGTGGATGAACAGCGGGTTATAGGCCCGGCCGGGCAGATCGGAGACCGCCAGGGCGGCCGCATGCGCCAGCCGGTTGCACGGCCCCGTCACGAAGTTCTCGAAGACCGAGAGGGGGTTGAGGCGCGGCCTCTCGCCCACCGGCGCGCGGCGCGACCAAGGGTCCGCGACGACGCGGGGCGCCTCGGGGGACGCGGCCCCCTCCCGCCCCGGGGCCCGGAACGCCAGTTCGATGTGGCGGCCGGCCGCACGCTCCAGCGCCCGTTCGAGCGCGGACCGCACCGCCTCGCCCACCTCGGCCGCCCGGGCGCCGTCGGGCAGCCGCACCGCCAGCCGCGCGGCGTCCGACGCCTCCGGCTGCGCGTCGGACAACCACGGCGGGAGGGCAATGTCGGGCACATTCTCGTGAACGAGGGCCAGAGCTTCCTGCCACAGATCGCGCTCCGCGGACGCCATCGGGACCGCCTCCAGCCTTCCACTATGTCGTCATGGACAAGTCACTACGGGTGAGTCGAGAATGGCTTGCGCCACGCTGCCCGGGCCCGGCACCCCGCACGCGAGGGACCGCCGGCCATGCCCCCTCGCCGAAGAGCCGAAGGTACCACAACCACCCATCCCCGTCAACGCAAACAACCCCCCGCTCTCGGTGCGGGCCATCCACATCGCGCAGAACGCCGACCAGGCCGCCCCGAATGGCGCGGCCGCCTCCGCGCCGACTTCGGCGCCCGCCACCTCGGGCCCGGCGGCAGCCCGTACTGCGACCACGGCAGCCTGCGTCAACGGGCGCGGCCGAGCCGCGGGCGACCGCCGGAGCCTGGAGTCCGGCGGGGGCAAGGGGCCCGAGCCGCCCGACGACTGTTAACAATACCGTCCGACGCCACTTTGCCGTAAGCCCCGCGAATTCAACAGCTTGCGCCGGCATCCGCCAGATATCCACAACCTATCCACAGGGGCGGTTTTTGCCTAAGTCCTGTGGCGAGAAGTCTTTGCGCCGTCCTAATCGTGCGCTCGGGCCCGAAGCATTGCGGAGCGCGGCCCCGCGCCCGTTCTACGCGCCCTCCAAGCCGCCTTCCCGAAGGCGCCGGTAGAGGTCGCATCGGCGCATCAGTTCGTCGTGCGTGCCCACGTCGACGATGCGGCCGGCGTCCATGACCGCGATCCGGTGGGCGATGCTCAACGTGGACAAGCGGTGGGCGATCAGGAGGGTCGTGCGGCCGCGGACGAAACGCTGAAGCGTCTCCTGGACAAGGGCTTGCGTCTCCTCATCCAGGGCGCTCGTCGCTTCGTCGAGGATCAGGATGGCCGGGTCGCGGATGATGGCCCGCGCCAGCGCGATCCGCTGGCGCTCGCCGCCCGACAGCGTCGTTCCGTGCTCGCCGAGGATGGTCTCGTAGCCCTCGAGCAACTCGCGGATGAACGTGTCGGCGTGGGCGGCGAGGGCGGCGGCCTCGACGGCCTGGCGGCTGGACATCTCCCGGCCGAAGTGGCGGGCCCCCACGGCGATGTTGTTCGCCGCGGTGTCGGCGAACAGGACCGACTCCTGCGGCACGATGGCGATCTGGTCCCTCAGGCTGCGGAGCGTGACTTCCCGGGTGTCCACGTCGTCGATGAGGATCGCCCCTTCCGTCGGCTCGAGGAACCGGGGCACCAGGCTCACCAGCGTGGTCTTGCCGCACCCCGTCCGCCCGATGATGGCCAGGACCTCCCCGTGGTTCACCACCAGGTCCACGTCCCGCACGACGGGCTTGCCGGGCTGGTAGGCGAACGACACGTGCTGGAACACGATCGACCGGGCGTGGGGCGGCAGCGCGCGGCCGGAGGCCCCGTAGCGGGGCTCCGGTTCGACGGCGAGGAGTTCGAAGACGCGGTCCGAGCCGGCGGCCCCCTGTTGCAGGCGGGTGGTCACGTTCGAGAGTTTCCGCGCCGGGTCCAGCGCGCCGATCAGGAAGGCGAAGAAGAGCGTCAGGTCCCTCAGGCTGCTCGGGGGCACGCCGCGGTCCAGCAGGATCTTGCCGCCCAGGAGGACTGCCCCCGAGGCGGAGATCGTGAAGAGGGTCTCGACCATCGGGTTGGTGATCGCATCGATCCGGATGGCCCGCAGGATCTGCCGAAACAGCCGCCGGCTCGCCTGGAAGAACCTCCGGCGCTCATGGGCCTCCAGCCGGTAGCCCTTGACGACGCGGATGCCGAACAGGCTCTCCTCCAGGATGCCCATCAGCGTCGCCCAACTCTCGAGGGCCTTGCGGCTGGCGCGGCGCATGCGGTTTGCCAGTTGCCGCACCAGGTACCCGATCAGCGGCGCCGCCACCAGCACGATCACCGGCAGCCACGGGTCCACCGCGATCCCCATCCGGATTGCCAGGCCCAGGCACACCACCATCCGGATCGGCTCGCTGAGGACCTTCCCGAGGAGGGTCTTCATCCCCTCCTGGACGAGGAAGCAGTCCTGCTGGAAGCGGCTCATGATGTCGCTGGGGCCGATCCGCGCAAACAGGGCCAGGGGCGCCCGCAGGACGTGGTCGTACACCCGCAGGCGAAGCGCCAGCATGGCCCGGTTGACGGCGTGGCCCACGAGGGCCTCGTTGGTGTAGGTCAGCGCCCCGCGCAGGATGGTCATCGCCACGACGGCGGCCATGACGACCAGGAGGCTGTAGTAGGGCTTCTCGGGCAGGCGGTCGGCCAGCCAGACCGCCACGGGGGCGTAGAAGGCCTTGGTCTCCTCGGCTTCCTGGGCCGCGGCCCGCAGGCCCCGTGCCGGACGCACGATCGGGATCCCAGGCCGCACGAAGACCCGCTCGCCCTCGACGCGGAACGGGTCGGCCGACGGATCCTCGACGGTCTGCCAGCCGCCGGCGACCTCCAGCGCCCACTCCTTCTCGTCGTGGCCCGGCACGATCGGGCGCAGGTAGTACCGGACCCCCCGCGCGGGCTCCTGGAAGAGCAGGCTGAAGATGGGCCCCACGGCGCCCAGCGACCCCGCCCAGAGGCCCGCGCCCACGAAGGCGCAGAACCACGCCACGAGGATGCGGCCGCGGTAGGGCCACGCGTATCGCAGGGCTTTCAGGAACGACTTCATCGGGTGCCCGCCCGTCCCATGGGGTGCGACCGGCCATTATAGCCGCCCGCGGCCGGCCCGTTGAAGCAGAAACGCCGCTCGACCGTCCCGGTCGGCGGCCGCCGGGGCGCTGCGCGGAAAGGGCCCGGCACCTGCGCCCCTGCGGGCGGGCCCCGGGCCCCGCTCACACGCCTCAGGCGCTGTCGGCCGCCCCGGGCGGCCCGTCCCCGGGCACCTCGACCTCCTCGCCCCCGCGCCGGCGCTCGACCAGCCGGGTCGCCTTGCCAACGCGTTTGCGCAGATAGTGGAGTTTGGCGCGGCGGACCTTGGCCGAGCGGACGGGCCGGATGAACGCCAGGTGGGGCGAATGGAGGACGAACACGCGCTCCACGCCTTCCCCCGCCACCAGGCGACGCACGGTGAACGTCTCGGTCGCGCCGCCGCCTCTGCGCCCGATCACGACGCCCGTGAACACCTGGATGCGTTCCTTGTCGCCCTCGATGATCTTGACGCCGACGTCCACCGTGTCGCCGACGCGGAACTCGGCGCGGCCCTCCACGAGGTAGGGTGCTTCCACGCGTTCGATCGCCGCTTTTCGCATCGTCTCGCCCTTCCTTCACGGGCCGCCCCGCCTGCCGGCGGGCCGGTCACGCCGTTCCCTTTTCCCGCTCGTCCAGGAGGTCGCTCCGGCGCCCGCGCGTCCGCTCCCGGGCCTGTTCCGCACGCCACCGGGCGATCTCGGCATGGTTGCCCGACAGGAGCACGTCGGGCACGGCCATGCCGCGGAAGACGCGCGGCCGCGTGTACTGCGGGTACTCGAGCAGCCCCCCCTCGAAACTCTCCTCCCGCGTCCCGTCGTCGGCCCCGAGCACGCCTGGCACGAGCCGCACCACCGCGTCCAGCACCACCAGGGCGGGCAACTCGCCGCCCGTCAGCACGTAGTCGCCGATCGAGACCTCCAGGTCCGCCAGCGTCCGGACCCGCTCGTCAAAGCCCTCGTAGTGGCCCGCGACGAGGATCAGGCGCTCCTCGGCCGCCAGCGCCCGGACCCGCGCCTGCGTGAGCCGCTCGCCCTGCGGCGTCAGGAGGACCACCGGCCCCCGCCCCGCCGCCAGGCCCCGCACGTGTTCCACCGCGCGGAACAGCGGCTCGCACATCAGGACCATCCCCGGCCCGCCGCCGAACGGCTTGTCGTCCACCGTGCCGCGCGCGTCCGTCGCGAACCCGCGCAGGTCCGTCAGCACGACCTCGACGCGACCTTCCCGCAGGGCCCGGCCCAGAATGCTCGACCCGAGGACGCTGCCCAACGCGTCGGGAAACAGCGTGATGACGTCGACGCGAAGGCCCAAGGCGCCACCTCCCGGAGCGGCTCAAGCGGCCCGCGGCACGTGGGGTCCGACCACGGCACGGCCCGTGGCCGTGACGGACAGGCCGCGCGGCCCCCGCTAGGTCGCCTGCCCCTCCTTGGGCGCGGCCGGGGCGGCCCCTTCGGCGGGGGCCTCGCCGGCGGCCTTCTTGCGCTGCGGCCGCCTCTTCTTCCACGGTCGCGGCTGGACCTCGTTCCCCTTGCGGTCCATGCCGATGTGCCGCAGCAACTGCTCCACCGTGGGGGACGGCTGGGCGCCGACGCTCAGCCAGTAGCGCACGCGCTCGCGGTCGATCTTGATCTTGTCCGGGTTCTTGGCCTCCGGGTCGTAGTGCCCCAGTTCCTCGAGCACGCGCCCGTCCCGCGCCTTCAGCCGGTCCGTCGCGCACAGGCGCCAGAAGGCCCGATTCGTCCGACCATGCCGTTTGAGGCGCAGGCACACGGCCACGCGATCCACTCCTTTCCGGCATCTGCCGGTCCGGTTCCGCACTCCCTGCCTTTCGGAAATGGAGGATACTACCGGCCCCCCAGGCGCCATGCAACCCAAAAATCGGCCAGGCATAGAGCCTATCCGAATAACCCCTCGTCGGCCCGAGGCCGTGCGAGGCGGCCGCAG
>CAYGZE010000104.1:0-13085 GCA_964354185.1 uncultured Anaerolineales bacterium
GTACGGCCAGGGCCTCGTGGAGGTCAACCGGCTGATCCTCGAGGCGCTGGACCGCCTCGGCATCCTGCGCACGGTCCCCGAAGACCGCGCGACCCGCCTGCACTGGCCCAGCCCCCTGCCCGACGACCTCGGCGAGAGGCTCGCGGAGGCCAAGGCCAAGCGCGAACTCGGGGTGCCGGCGGAGACCGTTCTGCGAGAACTGGGCTACGGGGCAAGCAAGACGGCGTGACGAAGCGTGGCCTGCCGGCCGCGAGGCCGGGGGCGGCGCGACACGCATCGGGAGACGCAAGCAGGCGCAAGGGGAGGAAGCGATGTCCCAGGAGACGGAGACCCAGACGGGCCAGGCCGGCCGGAGCGAGGCGGACGGCGCCTCGGCCGGGCCGAGCAAGTCGCCGGGCGCGACACGGTCGGGAGAGTGGCTGGAGCCGCACGCGGTCATCCAGGAGAGCATCAAGTACCGCCGTCGCGCCCAGGAGGCCGAACGGCGGCTGGAGGCGCTGGAGGCGGAGATCGAGGAACTCCGCGGGGGGCAGGCCCAGCGGGCCGCGTCGCTGGAGTCGGAACTGGCCGCAGCCAAGGCCGAGACCGAGGCGATGCGAGCCCAGTTGGCGATGACCGAGCGCGACCGGCGCCTGGAGCGCGAGTTCACCAAGGCGGGATGTACGGACCTCGAGACGGCGCTGGCGCTGGCCCACGACCGTCAGCGAGCCCAGGCGTCGGCGGAGGGCTCCGCGGATGCGACGTCGGTGGAAGATCCTGCGGGTTTCGTGCGGGGCCTCTTGGACGAGAAGCCGCACTTGCGCGGCACGCCGGGCGCAAAGGCCCCTGCCCCGCACCCCGCGGAGGTTCTGCCGCCGAAAACGGCCGGTGCGAAGGCGCCGGACACAAGCGCGCCCCAGCGGGCCATCGAGCGCCTGGCGGCGCAGGCCCGAAAGGGCGACCCGCGAGACCTGATGACATACATGCGGGCGCGGCGCGGCCGCGCCTAGGGCGACGCGACCTTCGCGGCGCCATGGAGTGGCGAAGGCTGGGACCATCGAAAGGAGCCGCACATGCCGTACACAGGAAAAGCAACGTACTCGGCGGGCGTGGGCCTGCCGGAGATCGCCGAAGACGTGTCGGACCTCGTGGGCATCGTCAGTCCGTTCGAGACGCCGCTGCTGGACGCCCTGGGCGACCCGCAGGTCGAGGCCCGCTCGACACACCACGAGTGGCTGGAGGACGAACTGCTGCCCAACACGGATACGGTGGAGACGACGCCGACGAACCCGGAGTCCGATGAGGAACTGGAAGTGGCGAACCCGGACCGGTTCCGGGTGGGCGACCAGGTCCGCTGCGCGGATGCCGAGGAACTGCTGCTGGTGACCGCCGTCGGTGAGGACACGATCACCGTGACGCGCGGCTACGGCGGCACGACGCCCGAGGCCATCGGTGCCGGCGACGCGCTCCACATCCTGGGCAACGCGTCCCTGGAAGGCCAGGACGCCGACACGGCCCGGTTCACGGTGCGGGCGCGGCGCGGCAACTGGACGCAGATCTTCTCGAAGACCGTCATGGTCTCCGGGAGCGAGTGGGCCGTCCGCCATCTGGGCGTGGCCGACGAACTGGACTTCCAGAAGACGAAGGCCCTGCGGGAACTGCTGAGGGACCTGGAGAACACGGTCGTCAACGGCGTGGCGCCCGGGAGCGACCAGATCGGCTCCGCAACCGTCCGTCGGACGATGAACGGCGTCGTGCCGCAACTCGTGACGAACCGCTTCGTCCCCGGCGCGGGCGGGTTCCCGAGCGGCACCGACCTCGACGAGACCAAACTGAACATGGCGCTGCGGCTGATCTGGGAGCGGTCGAGCGGCCAGGTGGACCTC
This sequence comes from uncultured Anaerolineales bacterium, assembly GCA_964354185.1. Taxonomy (GTDB): domain Bacteria; phylum Planctomycetota; class Phycisphaerae; order FEN-1346; family FEN-1346; genus CAYGZE01. Next base: position 1,866 of record CAYGZE010000104.1, read on the forward strand.
ATCGTGGTCAACGGCTTCCAGAAGCGGGTCATCAGCCAGTTCGGCTCCGAGGGCCGCGCCTACGCGGCCGACGATCCGCGCTACACCAGCCAGGTCGCCATCTACGAGAGCGACTTCGGCGTGCAGCGGGTGGTCCTGTCGCGGTGGGTCCCGAGGGACGCCGTGCTCCTCCTGGATTCGAGTCGCATCCAGGTTCTGCCGCTGGCGGGCCGGAGTTTCCACTACCGGCCGCTGGCCGCCACGGGAGACTTCGAGAAAGGGCAACTCCTGGGCGAGTACACGCTGGAGATGCGGAACGAGGCCGCCCACGGCGTCATCCGCGGGCTGACGACGGCGTAGCCCTTTCGTGCAGCACAGGGCCGGCCGCTTCCAGCCTTCGCAGCCGAAGCGGGTGCTTCGGCGGAGCAGGCTCGGCGACCGGCCCTCCCGCCTCCCCCGTGCGAGGCCGGTCCGACGCGACCGGCCGTGCGGGACGAGGGACGCGGGAGGGACGAACGGACGGTCCATGCCGCGCGGACAAGGAGAGCAGACATGACGAACTTTTCGACGGACGCAGACCTCCTGAAGTGGGAGCCAGCGGTCCTGCGCGACATCGTCCTGGACCACCAGTGCCTGACGCGCGGCTCCGGCGCGACGAGCCTCGGGTTCTCGGTGACGGCAGAGGACGGCAACTTCGTGACGAGCCAGGTCCGGCCCGGGCACGCCATCCACCTGGCCAACCCGGACCAGAGCGTGGACGGGTACTACGAGGTCCTGAGCGTCGAGAGCGAGACGGAATTGCTGGCCGGCGTCGTCGGCGGCCGCGAGGACGAGTGGATCCCGCTGCCGACGGCGACGGACCTGGACTTCGCGATCCGCACGTTCGACCCGCAGCACGAGGAGGCGCGGTGGGCGTTGCTCGCGAGGTTCGGGTTGGAGGTGGATGCCTCGGACGCCGACACCGACCTGGAGCGGTGGATCGCCCAGCACCGGAGCCTGCGGCGCGCCAGCGTCGCGCTGGTCCTCGCGACCTTGTACCGCGGCCAGGCCTCGGGTGACCTGGAGAGGGGGGGCCTCGCATGCAAGGCCGAGCATTATGCCCGGCTCTACGAGGACGAAGCGGCCAGGGCCCGCCTGCCCCTTGATCGTGACGCGGACGGGCGCCCCGACGACGTCCGGGGGCCGGCGAGTTTCCGCCTGAGGCGCGACTGACACCTGCCTGCGGGCGGGCAGGTTTGTGGGCGCCGCCTCGGGCGGCATGGGGTCGAGATACGCGGGAGCCGCCGATGGAAACGACAGACCTGACCATCCTGGAGACGATCCGGCGGACGCTGGCGCAGGTGGCCGGCGTCAAGATGGCGCGGCTGGTGCGGCGCGAGGAACGCGTTGAAGTGCCCCTCAGCCGCTACGCCGCCGCGATCGTGGAACCGGATGGGACTGAAACCCTCACCTGGCCGGACGTGCCGGTAGGCGCGTACCGCCTTCTGCGCTGGCGTGTCGAAGTGCTGGACCGGGCGCTGCCCGGAACACGCGCCTTCGAGGCCCTGGCGGCCGTAGCCGCGGCGTGCCGCGCGGCTTTGACCGGGGACCTGTCGCTCGGGGGCCTGGCGGAGGACGGGCCGCCGCTGCCGGACCGCGGCGACCTGGCACCGAGCGTCGGTGCGACGCGGATCGGCCCTGCCCGCCTCGGCCAGGCTGCCCCCGGAGCGCCGACGGCGATCCTCTTCGCCGGCGCGGCGGGCTACTGGATTCAGGAGATGACGGGCGCGGCAACGCTCGACGATGAGTCGCTCTTTGTGTCGGGTCCGCACGTGGTCGAGGTGCGCAGTCCCGTTCGCCGGGTCGCGGACCTTGCGTTCAACGGGCTCGCCGGCGGCCTGGTGCTCGATCTGGGCGAGGGACCGCGAGAGATCGTCCAGAGGGGCGTGTTGTCGGCGTCGTCGGACACCGGCCTGGCGACGTTGGAGGCCGCGATCGAGTCCTTCATCGACGGCCGAGTGTACCCGCTGACGACGCCGGACGGCGCCGAGTACCCCAACTGCCGCCTGGAGCGGTTCGAGCGCGTCGGCCCCGTGCTCGTCGGCGTCAGGTGGCACCAGCCTTACCGGATCACGTACCGGCAGATGGTGAGGTAACCGTGACCTGCTCGACCGAAGGGATCACACGGGTTCGCGTGCGGCCGTTGGCGCTGGACGGTTCGGATGCCGGCCCGGTCGCCTTGCCGGGCGCCCTGGAGGTGACGTGGGACTCCACGCAGGCAGGCTGCTGGCACCAGGTCTACGCGGGAGCGCGGCTGGCGGGGGTGACAGCCAGGCCCGAGGACCGTCGCCTCGTCATCGCCGCCCCGTCGGGGCGAGAGGGTCCAACCGGGCCGGTGCTCATCGAGGTGATCGCGGTCGACGCAGCGGACCGGCCCACGGATTTCGGCGAGGAACTCGGCGGGTTCGGCGAAGGCGATGGCTCGCGCGTGCGCCTCACGTGGCAGGCCGGCCCGTACCTGGACCCCAATCTCGATTCCTTCTACGTCTACGCCGACGGCGGCAGCGGGACGGTCGATTACGAGACCCCGCTGAATGAAGCGCCCATTCCCGCGCGGCCGGAAGGGGCGGCGCCGTGGGGCTATGGTGCCGGGGGCTTCGGCGTGGGCGGCTATGGGGCCTGCGCCGCCCGGTACGAATGGACGACCGATTCGCTGGCGCCCGGATCGCTGCGACTGGCGGTGGTGGCGGTCGACGCAGCGGGCAACCGCCTGGTGACGGCCGCTGAGATCGGCGTCGAGGTGAGGCCGTTGCCACGGCCCCCGGAGCGCTTCCGCGTCCTTGGATACGACTCTGAGAACCGAAAGGCGACCTTGGCCTGGGATGCCAGTCCGGACGTCTGATCGGCGGCAAGGCTGCCGCGGGAAAGGAGAGCATCATGCCGTCCACGTTTACGCCGAACCTGAACCTCGAAAAACCCGCGCACGGTGAGCGGGTGAACGACTGGGATGAAGCGCTGAACGCCAACTTCGACGCGATCGACGCGGCCGCGTGGCGCGTGCCCGTGCGGACGGCGGACCCGGCGTCCCCCGCGGACGGGGAGGAGTGGGTCCGGTCGGACCTGGGGCAACTGCGGATCCGCGTCGGCGAAACGACGTACAAGGTAGACCTTGCGGCTGTGTGAGGACAGGGAGTGTCCGATGCTTACCTTCTGCATGGACGAGACGAACTACGCCGAAGGCGAGGCCGAGGGAACCCGGATCGTCACTGGCGCAGGGCTGAAGGTGGACTTCGACGAGTTCGCCACGGACGGCGCCACGCTCGGCCTCTGGCACCTCCACGACGGCGCATGCCAGGGCGAGGGCACGGGGCTGGAGGACAAGTCGGGCGGCCATGACTTCGTGAACCATGGGGCGGCGTCCTGCGAGGACGGCTACCGGTTCGTCCGGGCGGACGGCGACTACATGGACGCCGCCTTTGCGGGCCAGCCGGCCCGGGGGCAACTGACCCTGGAGTGCTGGGTCCGTGATTGGCAGACCCCCGTCGATGTTCTCGGTTGCATCGCCATCTTCGGGAACAACGGCGGGAATAATGTCTGCTGCCTCCTCGCCAGGCGATACACCAATCCCGCGCTCGCCTATATTTCCGCCACCTTGTGCATCGGTGACGTCACCGTTGGTTACGCCCAGTGGGGAGGGGCGGCGGTCGACGCCCTGCTGGCCTCGGGTTTCCCCTGGCACGTGGCCGCCGTTCTCGATGCACCAAACTCCCTCAAGTTGTTCGTAAACGGCGTCCAGCGGGCACAGGACTTGACGGGAATCCTCGCCTTGCCCGCCGGCGACTACAAACTCCGGCTCGGCAGGTGGATCACCGGCTGGGCGGGTTTCGACTTGTCGGCCGTCGTCGACGAGGTCCGCCTGTCGGCGGCGGCGCGGTACACGGTGGCGTTCACGCCGCACCGCCTGCTTGGCGGCGGCACCTACTCCGGGCTGACATTCGACGCCATTCGCACCCAGGCGGACTGGCTGAACCTGGTGCGCGACCAGCAGGTCCCCGACGGGTGCGGCGCGGCGCTGGAGGTCCGGGCAGCGGACGGGACCGATGCCTTCGGCCACCCCCAGGCGGTCTGGCAGGAGTACGACGGAGACCCCGATGATCTGCCCGACGGGCGATACTTCCAGTGGCGTGCCACGCTTTCGGCATCGCCCGACCGGTTCGCCACGCCGACCCTCGTCAGCGCCGAGGCCGCCGCGAGCGAGGCGGGCTATGATCTCTACCGCGCGACGGGACCAGACCCCGAGTCGCTGGACTATGCGTCCCCCTGGTCTCGTGTCGGTCCGGGCGTGACGGAGGTCGAGAGCCCCGCCCTGGACGCCGGCACGACCCACTGGTTCGGTGTTCGTCCTGTAAGCGAGAACGGCCAGGAATCACCGATCACCTCGTGCGAGGCGCGGATCGAACTCGACGAGGCCGGCCAGCAGGGGCCGGACCGCCCGGCAGGGGTGCTCGCCCTGAGCGCGCGGTCCCTCTCCGGCGGGCGGCTGTCCCTCATGTGGGGTTACCGCGTGGGAGAGAACAGTGTCGTCCCAGAGGCCTTCCGCGTCTTCAGCGACGGCGGTACGGGCGTCCTGAACTACTCGGCGCCCATCGGCGAAGTGATATACCGGGCCGACCGCGCGTGGTTCGGCTGGACGAGCGAACCTCTGCCTGACGGGTTCGCGCGCCAACTGGCGGTCCGGGCGGTTGCGGCAGGCGCGGTGTTGGACGAGCAGCCGGCCGTTGTCGTGGCAACGCCCGACGCCTCCGCGCCGGGCCAGGTGGACACGCTCGAAGCGGAGGTGACCCTGTGACGGCGCAGATGAACCGCGCGGCGTGGTTTCACCGTCCAAGCGAGGTGCTGACCCTCGAGGTGCCTCGCATCGAGGTCGCCGTCGACGGCGTTGTCGACCCGCGGGTGAGGCTCGACTCGGTGGAAGCCGAGATGGGCCGGGTGCCGCGCGCGGCGTTCTCGGTCGGGCTCGGGCGCTCCCCGGGGTTGGGGCAGGAGGCGCGCCTCGAGCACCGCGCGCCGCGGGTGGTGCCCGGACAGCCCGTGTGGGCGCGGCTCCTGCGGGGCGGCGTCCTGCCGGGGGCGGCGCGCCGCGACCTTGTCGTCTTCGAAGGGCGGATTCTCGACATCCAGATGGGACTTGACGCGGAGGGAGAGCGCCTGCGGTTCGAGGCGGAGGACCTGGCCGGGGAGGTGCTCCGGCGGCGCGTCGGCGGTCAGCGCATTCGAACGGCGGCGGGGCCGATCGATCGGATGGAAGGTCCGATCCTGGCCTTCAACCCGAACGGCGAGGCCAACGCCGCGCCCGAACCGTACGTGCCGGACGTCGGCGAGTCGTACACGGTCTTCGCGCCGACCTCCCCCGAGGGTGCCGTGGCGTGGACGCTCGACGAGGCCGTCGCCTACCTGCTGGCTGAGCATGGGGCGTCGGAGGTCCTCGAGGTTCCCGCGCCGTCCGAGGTGCGAGGCCTCTTGGCAGCGCTCCCCGTCCGCGATGTGGAAGTGGAAGGCCGGACGCTCGGCGAGGCGCTCCAGGCCTTGTTGGACCCCGTAGGCGGGCGAGTTCTCCTGCGCGTCGAGCCGGGAGAGGTCGGCATCAGCCGGCGCCTGGAACTCTGGCTTCCCGCGAAGACACAGACCGTGTGGCTGTCTCACCAGCCGGTCGGCGAGACGTACGCATCCGGGAGGACCCAGTTCCGGGCGATCGACGTCGCGATGCACTTCGAGTCGGCCCCGCGGCGATACGTGGCGCGCGGCGATCGGGGACTCTTTGAGTCGACGTTCGACCTGGTGCCCGGCTGGGACGACGCGCTGGCCTACGGGGCGGCCGATACGTACAGCCCGAGCACCAACGCCGGCTTCGACACGGTGCGGGACGTGTTCCGCAAGTGGGTGCTCAACGAGGCGGGCGAATACTCGGCGGCCCCGTATAGCCGCGGCGCGGCTCCGGACCTGTCGGTCCTTTTCGAGGGCGCGCCCTACGTGCGGCGCCACCGGCGTTTCCTTCCCTGCATCTCGTGCGACGCCCTTGGCCGCAGTTACGGCGTCCACGCGGAGATGTCGCTCGACGGCGGATCGACGTGGGAGCGCCTGAGCCTTGGGGCGCGGGTCCTCGCGGAGGAGTGCGGCATCTACCTGGCGGACGACGTCCTGTCGACGCAGTACCTGGTGGCGGCCATGGGGGGGCAGGTGCGCGTCCGCGTCACCGCCACGATCGAGAGCGATGCCCGCCTGCTGGCCGAACGCGTCGCCGTCGGGTTCGAGGACCTGCCCGGCCACACGTGCCACCTGAGCGTGCCCGGGGGATACCGGCTCCGACGGGTGGCCCCCACGAGCCGCTTCTACGGCGTCGCGGGCGCCGACGAGGCGGACGACACGGCGCGGCTTCAGGCCCTGGTGGACAGCGCGTTCGAGGCCGACCGGCGAAGCCCAGTGCTCGGTCGCGTCGAGATCCCGTACCTGGGCTTGGGGCACCGCGTGGGAGAGCGACTCGGGGGCACTCGTGGGCGTCGCGTGGACCTCGCCCGGGAGCCGCCGGGGTACGGCGTCGAACCGGTCGTGTGGCGCATCCGGCACGAGTTCGCGCCGATGCCCACCACGACCCTTGACCTTGGCTGACCGAGGTGATGAGCATGGCTCGCAGGAAGCCGACGAGGCCGTGTCGAGCGAACCCCCTGGCGCGGATCGATCGCGTCGCGGTCGAGGCGGGGCGGCCTGTCGATCGGATGCCCGAGGTGAGCGCTGGCGGCCTGCCCTACCGGCTTCTCTGGTGCCGCATCGGAACGGGTTCGCCCGGGGATCCGCCTGACGAGCGCTACTACGCGGACGAGGTCCGCCCCACCGGCGTCGGGCCGGACGGCCGGCTCCAGTGGGAGGCCGTGCCGGGCGGCCTCTCCGGGGTCGTCGTGCACAACGTCGCCGAGGCTGCTTCCGCGACGCACCTTCTGGCCGAGGACACCGTCGTCCGTGTCGAGGAGCGCCTCGACCGGGGCGCGCCTCCGGAGTTCCTGTACCTTGCAGCCGCAGGCGTGACGGCCGCACAAGACCGGTTCGCACGGATCGTCTCCTATGACGAAGGTGGGACGTACACCGTCCAGCCCGTGAGGCGCGAGTCCGGCGGCTTGAGCGACGACGGCGACGAGATCAGCGGTGTTCCGAACGTCGGCGAACTCTGGGATGACGAACGGGGATACCTGGCGGGACCGGGCGACTTCGACCGCTATGTGCGCATCATCCAGACGCCTGCCGGGTGGACGATCCTGCTGCATCCGCCGCGTATGGTGTGATGACGGCGAGTGGGGAAGACGACGAGCGTCAGGAGTCACGCGATGCCTTGGACAGCCGAACGGTGGCCGCCGGAGGCGGGCGACGCGTTCGACACGGACGGCGTGATGAACGAGGTTCGCGCGGCACTCCAGGAGCGCGACGGCCTCGTTCAGGCCGGCTGGGTGCCCGACACGTTCTCGCGATGGGACCCGATCCGGGGGACCCCGGCGGGAGGCGGCGACAGCCCGAACCCGACCGTTGCTAACTTCCAGTATGAGATCCAGGAGATGCTGGACTTGGCCTGGCCTCTTCGCTGGTGGGATCCCGCGCGAGGATCACTCTACACGCTGGCCAACCTCTGCCAGGACGCGTTTGGCGAGGACGGGTGGACGGTCGACCTCACCGAGATCGGCCCCCAGGGGCAGCCCGCCAACCAGTGGGTGCCGGCCCGCGCCGTCGTGTTCGGCGAATTGTATGCGGCCATTAACCGGCTGGACCGGGTGCGGATCCTGCCAACGGCGTCCGAGGCTGTCACGCGGGACACCGTGTTCCGCCTGACGTGGGGGATCGACGACTGGGCCGTGGAGCGTGCGGCCACGTTCGCCCTGTTCGATGGCGAGGACGACGGTGCGTCGGTCGCGCTCGCGTACGACCTGGGGATGGGCGCCGACCTGGAGGACGTCGGCGGCACGGGGTACTGGAACCTCGAGGCCCGGGAGTTCCGCATCACGTTCGGCACGGCCGTGCTGGACGGTTACACGGTCCGCGCCGGCCGCCTGGAGTTTACCACCGAGGCCCCGGGCGGGTCGGCGGACTTCGAGGACGCGTTCGCCGCCGAAGTCGTGGACGCCGCCGGCGACCCGATCGGGACGTTCGACTCGGACGACTACGGGCCCAAGGAGATCGTGGTCCCCGCCGCTTCGATCGACCGGACGGGCGACACGATCCTCACCATCCGGTCCACGCGGGCGGATACGGATGACCGCCCAGCCTGGGCGCCCGAGGGGCCCGACTACACCAGCACGTATCGCGAGGGAATCTCGGTCGTGGGGCCCGTGCGGCTGATCGTGGAGGTGGACTTTGAGTACCGAGAGTGAGCACCAGGCGGGCGGCGGGGGCGAGTACGTCTCGCGCGACGTGTGCGCGAGAATCCATGCCGAGCAGCAGGAGGCCGACCGGCGGACCTACGAGGAGATCCGGAGCCTCCGCCGGCTCGTCATCACCCTCGTCGTCGGGGGGCAACTGTTCACGGGCGGGCTCAATCTGGCGGGGGTCGGGTACTGGCTGCGGCAGCATGAGGCGGTGCCCCACGCGGCCACGGTCGAGATGATCGGCGTCGCCCGGGCCGAGGAGCGGGAGGATGTGCGCGAGTTGCGCTGCGAGATCCGCGAACTGACCAGTTCACGCACGAAGCCGCAGGAAAGCGGCCTGCCGCAGGCGCGGCCGGACGAGGGAGGTGCAAGATGAGCGGGCGAATGACATGCGGGATGTTGGCGGTAGGACTCGCGGCACTGGTGCTGGCGGGCGGGTGCGCGCCGGCCGCCGTCGAGCGCAGCCAGCGGCTCCAGGTGGCGGCCATGGTCCAGTACCGCGACGAGATGGCGGCGTACCACGAGAAGACGAGGTCGCGGTTCCTGGCCGACAAGCAGCGCGAGTTGGGCACGGCCCTGGAGGCATCGCTCCAGCAGTCGGCCGACGGTGAGGGTCGGGTGACGGTGGCCGCGGCCATGGAGAAACTCCAGAAGCGCGAGCGGCTGGAGCAGACGTTCCGGGAGAACCTGCGAGGACTCGACGACCAGTTCGCCCAGCGCCAGGCGGCCATCGGCCGGGCCATCGAACTGGGCCGGGCCACGCTTGGGCTACTGGAGGACTACAGTCGCCTCGGCGCCCTTGTGCGCAGCCTGTTCGTCAGGGAAATCGAGGCGCAGCAACTTTTGGGGACCTACTCAAACGAAAGGACGGAAAGCCATGCAGGAAGCGGAAGCGAATCTGAAGCAGGCGGCGGTTGATTTTCTGGCAGCGGCCTCCCAGGTGGCGAACCAGGCCGGCCGGGCGGCCGCCGACCCGCTCGACGCCGTCGAGACCGACGTGCCGGACCTGGGCGACCTGGAGCCGGCCATCACCCCGGAGGAGTTGGCGGAACTGAGGAGTCGGCTTGAGCGCGAGCGGCTTCTGCCGGCCACCCTCGTGGAACTGGTTGCTCTGGCCCGCCAGGTGGCGACGACGCTCCTGGATGCCTGAGCCAAGACAGGGAAAGGCACAAGCCATGACGGACCTCATCAAGTCGAAGAAGATGATCCTGAGCCTCGTGGGGATCGCGGCGGTCGCCGGGTTGGTCCTGGTGGGGCGCGACCTGGAAACGGTCAAGTGGGTGGGCGGCTTCATTGCCGGCATCGTGGCTAGCCTCAACCTGGGCCAGGGACTGGCGGACGGCCTCTCGGAAGGGCGGACGAGCGGGGCGGGCCGGCCGGAAGACTGAGGCCTGTCCGGGCGACCGCGGGCTTGGGTCGGTTCCCACGGGCCCAGGCGGCGTCGGGCCGCAGAGGCGGTTTTCGCTGCATATCCTCCGGGCAACCTTCCGATAACTCCGCCGGGCAGGACCACCTTCGCAGGAACCGCGGAGTTTTTTCCCGGCTCTCGGGCGGGTTTCCGCGTATTCTATAAGCGGGTAGGAGTGCCGTGTTCAGATCAGCAGGTTCGCGGAACCCAGACACACTGCCGGGGTGAGTGCGCCGTGCCTACGCTTACGGTGATCCAGGGGCCGGACCGCGGGAAGACGTTCGAGGTCGACGGAACCTCGGCCGTCATCGGCCGGGACCCCGCCTGTGAGGTCGCCCTGAGGGATCCGGGCATCAGCCGTGCCCATGCCCGGATGGTCCTGAAGGGCACGCGGTATGTCCTGGTGGACGCCGGTTCCTCGAACGGAACCTTCGTCAACGGCGTGCGGATCAGCGAAGCGGACATCGAGGCGGGCGACCAGATCCGCGTGGGCAACACCATCATGGCGGTCGGCCGGCCCATGGAGGACGGCACGCTGGTGGACGACCGGGGCCTGCCGATCCGGGTGGACTCGGAGGGTCGCGTCGACAGTTCCATCATGGCGACGGTGCCGGCTGCCGCGGAGCCCCACCTGGCGTTTGCAGGCGGCGAGGACATGGCCCAGATGCGGACGAGCATCGTGGGCCTGAGGGCGCTTTACCGGATCGCCGACATGCTTGCCCAGGGCTATGACATGGACCGGCTCCTGCGGAGCGTCATGGACATGGTGTTCGACGTCGTGGACGCGGACCGCGGCTTCATCCTGCTGAAGGATGATCGAACCGGCACGATGGTGCCGCGCGCCATCCGCTACCGCGAGGAACTGATCGAGGAGATCCGCCGGCAGCAGTCCGCTGAGAACGGAGGCAGCGAAACGGCGATCCCCGGGTCGTCGGCGGTCGGCGAGGGGGGCGGCGCGGCCGCCGCCACCGAGCCCCCCCCGCCCATTCGTGTGAGCCGGACCATCATCAACTATGTCCTGAAGCGCGGGGAAGGCGTCCTCTCGACCAACGCGATGCAGGACCAGCGGTTCGAGGACGGGGAGAGCGTCCAGGACTACGGCATCCGAAGCGCCATCTGCGTGCCGATCAGGAACCGCGACGAGATCCTCGGCATGCTGTACGTGGACACCCACATCAGCCAGGGCCAGTTCACCCAGGAAGACCTGAAGTTGATGACGGCCATCGGGGTTCAGACAGGGCTGGCGGTGGAGAACGCGCGGCTCATGGCGAGCCAGGTCCAGCAGGAACGCCTGGCGGCCGCCGGACAGGCCGTCGCGAGCCTATCGCATTCCATCAAGAACATCCTCCAGGGCATCCAGGGCGGGTCGCACGCTGTCGAGGCGGGGATCCACAACAAGGAGGTCGGCACGGTCTCGCGGGGCTGGGACGTCATCAGCCGCAACCTCGG
>CAYGZE010000105.1:0-13062 GCA_964354185.1 uncultured Anaerolineales bacterium
GGCCGACCTGCCGCCGGAGCGCCTGCGGTCGTACGCCGCCTCCCTGGAAGGATTGGACGACTACAGCGAATCGCTGCCAGCGGTGTTCCGTGCCGAGTACCAGGTTGCGATGAACTCCATCAAAGACATGGTCGAGGGCAAGATGGATTGGAGAGCGGTTGCGCCGGCGGGCGAGAGCCCCCGCAATGTCTGGTCACGCCAGGTGCGCCTCGGCCTCGTCTACAAACCGAACGAGACGCGGCGCCTGTTCGTCGAGCAGTACCGGCGCTGGATCGAGGACGTGCCGAAGCCGCTGGCCCAGGTGCGGCCTCTGGAATTGGTTCGGCCCCGGGACATGGGGACGGTGCGGCTGATAACACGCGGCAACCTGGTCGGCCACATGCTGTGCGCCATCTTCGTGCCCGTGGGGGAGGGCGTTCTGAAACTGAAGTGCCAGGCCCGCACCCACGTGGCCGCCGTCCGGGCGATGCTCGCCCTCAAGTGCTACAAGGCGGCGACGGGCCGCCTGCCCGACACCCTCGACGAACTCGTGCCGGACTACCTGGACGCGGTGCCCCTGGACGACTTCGACGGCCGGCCCCTCCGCTACTCGCCTGCGAAGAGGGTCCTCTACTCGGTCGGCGAGGACCTGAAGGACTCGGGTGGCTTCACGCGCGAGGAGGCGGCTGCCCGGGTCCGCAAGGAGCATCCCGGCCTGTCCGCCGAGGAGGTCGAGAAGGATTACGACGTCAGCCCGGAGGGCGCGCCGGACCCGAGTTGGCCGATCGACTTCTGAGCGGCCGGCCCGGCCCGCCGTCCCCCGGCACCGCGCCGGCGAGAACCCTCGCAAATCCGCGCGGCTCCTGCTAGACTCCCTCCCCGATGAAGGCCGGACGCTCGAACCTGGGATGGCTCCTGGTGGTCAACGCCGCCTACGCCTTGGCCGCGCTCGTGGGCTGGCCCTACTACCTCTTCCTGCTGGCAACGCGGCGGAAGTACCGCAGCCACTGCTGGCAGCGGTGGGGCCTCGTGCCGCGCTTCAGGGCGGGCGTGAAACGCTTCTGGGTCCACGCCATCAGCGTCGGCGAGGTCGAGGCCGCGCGCACGTTCGTGCCGGCGCTCGCCGAGGCCTTCCCCGACCACCAGATCGTGATCTCGACCACGACCATGACGGGCCGCGAGCGGGCCCAGGGCCTGTTCCCCGGCCGGCCCGTGTTCCATTTTCCGCTGGACCTGTGGCCGTGCGTGGCGGCGGCCCTCAGGCGCGTGCGGCCGACGGCGGTCATCCAGGTCGAGTCGGAATGGTGGCCCAACTTCTTCCTCCTGGCGCGGCGGCGGGGCATCCCCCTGGTGGTCGTGAACCTCCGGATGACGGAGCACGGCCAGCGCGGGTACCGGCGGATCCGGTCGCTCATGCGCGCGGTCATCAACAGTTGCACGGCCGTGGGCGTCCAGGCGGCCCTCTACACCGACCGCCTCATCAGCCTCGGCGTCGATCCCGAGCGGATCCGCGTCACGGGCCAGATGAAGCACGACGGCGTGCGGTTCGCCGATACGGTCGAGGGGGCCGACGCCCTTCGGGCCGAGATGAAGATCGAGCCCGACGAGCCGGTCCTCGTGGCCGGCAGCACGGGGCCGGGCGAGGAGGCGATCCTGCTGGAGGCGTTCCTCGAGGTCCGCAAGTGGCACCCGCCCGCGCGGCTCGTCCTGGTGCCGCGCAGGCCCGAGACCTTCAACGCGACGGCCGAGGCGATCCTGCGGGCCGACCTGGGCGTGCGGCGGCGCTCGACCGGCGAATGGAGCGGCTCGAAGCGGTTCCCCCCCGTCCTCCTCGGCGACACGATGGGCGAGATGCTGAAGTGGTATGCGCTGGCCGACATCGTATTCGTCGGGCGCAGCCTGGTCCCCATCGGCGGGTCGAACCCGATGGAGCCCGGGGCGTTGGGGAAGCCGCTCCTTTGGGGCCCGCACATGTTCAACTTTCCGATCGAGGCGCCCGCCCTCCTCGAGGCCGGGGCCGCGCGCGTGGTGACCGACGCCGCCGGCCTTGTCGCGGCCGTCGACGAACTCTTGACCCGGCCCGAGCAGCGCCGTCAAATGGGCGAGGCCGCCCGGGCGACCATCCGGTCTCTGCAAGGCGCCACCCGGAGGAGCGTCGACCTGGTGCGCGAGGCGCTCGGCGGCTCGAGGACCCGTCCATGAGCACCGACATCCGCAGGCAGAAGATGCGCGGCGTCCGAAGCGTCGTCGTCAAACTCGGCACCAACGTCCTAGCCGACGCGCAGGGCCTCTTGGACGAGGCCGCGATCTGCCGCATCGCCGACCAGGTGATCGGCCTGGAGGAACGCGGCATCCGCGTCGCGATCGTCTCGAGCGGCGCGATCGCCGCCGGCGTCGCGGAACTCGGGCTCGGCAAGCGGCCGGAGGCCCTGCCGCAACTCCAGGCCTGCGCCGCCGTCGGGCAGGCGAAGTTGATGCTCATGTTCGACCGGGCGCTCGTGGCCCACGGGCGCCACGCCGCCCAGATTCTGCTCGTCCGCGAGGACGTCGAGGACCGGTCGCGGTACCTCAACGTCCGCAACTGCATCGCCGCCCTGCACGACGTCGGCGCCGTGCCCGTCATCAACGAGAACGACACCGTGAGCGTCGACGAAATCCGCTTCGGCGAGAATGACATCCTGGCGGCGATGGTGACCAACCTGCTGCGGGCCGATCTGCTGGTCCTCCTGACGACCGTGGACGGTGTGTTCCGCGACGCGGCCCGCCGGGAGCAGTTCGATGTGGTCGAGGACATGGCGGCGGTGCTGGCGGCGGCGGACGGATCGCGCTCGAGCCTCGGCACGGGCGGCATGACGACGAAACTCGGGGCGGCCGCCAAGGTCACCGCCGCCGGCGAGATGGCGGTCATCGCCAACGGACGCCGGCCCGACGTCCTGGCGGACCTCCTGGCCGGCGAGCCCGTCGGGACCCTCTTCCTCCCCAAGCCCCGCAAGTTGAGCGCCCGGGAGCGGTGGATCGGCCTGACGCGGCGGCCGCGGGGCAGAATCCTCGTCGACGAAGGGGCCGCCAAGGCCGTCCTCGCCCGCAAGAGCCTCCTCGCCTCGGGCATCACGGATGTCGACGGCCGGTTCGAGAACGGCGACGTCGTCCTCGTCGTCGCACCGGGCAACCGCGAGATCGCCCAGGGACTGACCAACTACTCCTCCGACGACGTCCGCCGGATCAAGGGCCTCAAGACCAGCCAGTTCGCCAAGGTGCTCGGCGAGCGGACGTACGACGAGGTCATCCACGCGAACAACCTCGTGATCTGGGTCTGAGCCATCCGGCTCGTCCTCACCGTACGGGCGTGTCGCCTGGGTGTCGCAGAATGCCGCGGCCCTCGCCCCGTCCGGGAGGAGGTCCACCGTGACGGCGCCGTGCTCGCCCGTCCGGTAGAGCGCAATGCCTCGCTCGGCCACCCACGCAGGGGAAGGTCGCGGCGGGTAGGAGCGCCCGGCCGACACCACGACGACCCTGGCGCCGACAGCCGCGGCCATCCGGCCCACGGCGTCGGCGCTCCCGCCGTGGTGCGGCCAGAGCAGGACGTCGGCCCGCAGGTCCGGCTCGGCGGACCGCAGCGCGTCGAGCGAGACGTCCTCCATGTCGCCCGTGAGGAGCAGCGAGCGGCCGCGGTGCTCGACGCGGATCGCCAGCGACCCGTCGTTGATCTTCTGCGTCTGCGAGGCGGGTCCGCGCGGCCAGACGGCGCGCACGGCCACGTCCCCGGCGACGGCGAATCGGTCGCCCGGGGCGAAGTAGGCGACCTCGACGCCGCGGTCGAACAGCGCCTCGACGACGATGTTGTCCACGCTCAGGCGGCCCCGCATGAACGTCGGCGGGACGTAGACCCGACGGATGCCGAACCGGTCCACCAGGGGCAGAACGTCCTTGAAGTGGTCGAAGTGCGCGTGCGTCAGGAAGACGGCGTCGATGCGGTCGATGCCGCGCGACCACAGGGCCGGCGCGATCGTCGCCTCCCCTGCCCTCGCGTACGACAGGGAAGAGCCCGCGTCGTAGAGCAATACCCGGCCGTTGGGGAGTTCCAGCAGGTTCGTGTTTCCGTTGCCGACGGCCAGAAACGTGGCCCGGACGGCCTCGGGCGGCGACCGCCCCGTGGTCCAGAGGAACACGGCCGCGGCCGCCAGGGCGGCGATCCGCAGATGCCGGCGCGTCACGCCCAGCCGCTCGCGCCAGGCCCACGCCGCCAGCAGGCCGTAGATCACCAGGAGCCAAGCCGGCGAGAACCCCGGCGTGTAGAAGTGGCCCCCGGGGACGGCCGCCACCCAGGCGGCGACCTGCGCCGTCGCGCGCGCGAGCGCGTCGGGCACCAGCGCCACCAGGGGCGCCGCGGCCGGCACGGCCAGGCCGACCACGGCCAGGACCGCCCCGCTCGCCAGCAGGGCGAACACCAGCGGGAACAGAAGGAGGTGCCCGACCGGCGACAGCCAGGCCACGAGGTTAAAGGAGTGTGCGATGAGCGGCATGGTCGCCAGCGCCGCCGCGATGCACACGCAGACGGTCTCGCGGGCCCAATCGCGGAGGAACGCGGCCCATCGCCACCGCGGCTGCCAGATCACGAGACCTGCGTCGCCGCCTCGCAGGATGGCCTGAACCTTGTCCGTCAGGGCAACCAAGCCGAGCACGCCGCCGAATGACAGTTGCAGGCTCAGCGTGAAAAGGTCGCCGGGTCGCGCGAGCAGGATGACCACCAGCGCGGCACCCAGCGAGTTCAGGATGGGCGGCCGCCGACCGAGCATCCATCCGAGACACAGGGTCCAAATCAGGACCGAGGCCCGGAGGACCGAGGGCGTCATCTCCGTCACGAGCGCGTACGCCAGGACCACGACCGCCACGAGGGCGGCCGTCCAGCGCGGACCCAGTCCCGCGAAACGCACGGGCAGGAGGACCAGGGCGGCGATAATGCCGACGTGCAGCCCGGAGACGGCCAGAAGGTCGGCCGTCCCGCTCAGGATGAAGTTCTGCTCGATGTCAACGCCGCTGCCGGCGTCGACCTCCTGGCGGAGGAGGTCCTTCCGTCCGAACACGACGGCCGCGAGGACTGCGCGGCCCTTGTCCGTCGGAACTCGGTCGAGACTCCCACGGGCCGCCCGCGCGATCGCGCCCGCGACCCAGCGCACCCGGTCGGCCGCCGGTTCGATCACCCGCACGGCCTCCCAGTGGTCCGTCCGGATCGAGGCGCGGACCCCCTGGCGCCGCTGGTACCGGGCCATGTCGAACGTGCCCGGGTTCATCGGCGGCAGGGGCGGCGCGAGGACGCCCACGACGCGGATCCGGTCGCCTGGGACGGGAACGCCCCGTTCGCCGGCAGGCAGGGCCTCGCGGACGACGAGGCCCACCTGGCCGCGCGCCGGGACCTGCCGGCCGTCCACCTCGGCCTTCCAGCACTCGACCTCCAGGACGGTCCGGATGTAGTAGGGGACGGATGGCAGAAACACGTCGGTCGGCGGGCGATGCTCGCGCGCGGGGGCAGTGACGACCCCCTCGAGCGTGACGATGCGCCGGTCACCGGCCACGAGGCGGGCCACGTCGTCGGCGGGCGGATCGACGGCAACACGGTACCTGGCCGCCCCGGCAGCCGCCAGGAGAACCAGCAGGGGCGTGACGAGGCGCTTGTCGCGGGCGCCGGCGATGTATAAGACCGCCCAGCAGGCGGCGGCCAGGCCGGCGCCGACGGACCAGAAGAGGACACCGCCGCCGAGATACTCCGCCGCCAGGATGCCCACCACCAGCGCGAGGGCGACCGGCACGAGTGGCCGATACCGCCGACCGGTGCCGGCGCCGGGCACCGCATCCCGCAGGCGACGCGCCGCTCCGGAAGCGCGCGCTACCGACCTGAAGCCGCCGTTGGACCGGGCACTTGCCATGGGCGCGTCTTGTCTGCCGGCGAAGCCAGAGGGTTCTTCGGGCAGGCTCTCAGTACCGGTCCCACTGGCACAAGGCCGGGTGCTGGCTCGGGAACAGGACGGCGGTGAGTTGCCGCGCGTCGCCCGCCAGACGCATGCCGGCCATCTCGGCAACCTCGCCGGGGTCTTCGGTGCCGATCAGCAGTTGGGCAACTGCGTCGCCGCCGCGGATCGCGTGCTTCGAGGGGGCAGGGGGGCCCACGCGGACCCGGGACCGGTCGATGGCGAGTGTGGCCTTCTCGCGCGCGTCGCAGAGGAGCAGGTTCCCCCGCCAGGCGGCCAGGCGCGACGCGCGGAGCCGCCGCCCGAGTTCGCCTCGCATCTTCTCGAGCACCGCAGCCAGGTTGACTGTCCGGACCATGCAGCCGCCCCGCCGCCGGTGATATGTCTCCGCGCGGCAGTTGTCCCACCGGAGGCGGCGCGCGACGCCGCTCGCGCAGGGGAAGGTGGCAAACCGCACCTCGTCGGCGCCGGCCCGGCGCGCCAGGGCCGCCACGACCCGGAGCGCCTCCTCGACGTCGCCCCCAGTCTCGACGCACTCGAAGGCGGCCCCTGGGCGGCCCGTGAGCACGTAGCCTGCCGTCCGTCCCTTCGCATCGGTCCACAGGCGCCCTTCGTAGCGGCCTGGGTGGGCATCCCGCGGGTACGTGGGCCGGACGGCCGTCCCCGTCATGCCGGCGTGCTCTCGCTCATAGATGCGCCGCAGGTCGTCGCGGTCCCGAGGGACGAAGCGGTGGAGACAGGCGGCAGGACGCCCGGCGGGAAGGTCCGCCGTCTTGACGACGTAGACGGTGTCGGACCACGCCCGGACGTACCCGAACCGGCAGTAGAAGTCGTCGATGCCGAAGAGGATGCTGAAGTCATAGCCTGCCTCGCGCATGGCGCCGACCGAGGCCCGCGCGGTCCGGGCCATCAGGCCGCGCTTGCGGAGGTCGCCGTCCGTCGCGACGGCCCCGATGCCCGCCGTCCGAACCTCGGCTGTCCCGATCCGCATCCGGTACCCCCAGACGCCATAATGCGTGACGATGCGGCCGTCGAGGAGGCCGATCCGCGACACGCCCCAGTCGTAATGGCTGTTCAGGATGTAGCCCCGGCGGCAGTAATCGCGGAACCGGTAGAAGTTGTTCCCCCCAAAGACCTTCGCGACCAGGTCGATCAGGTCCTCGGCGTGTCTGCGGCGGTCTGGAGCCACGACCTCCAAGGCATCCCTGTCCACGATGTCCTCCGCCAAGGCCCGCCCATCGTCTGTCTCGGTCCGAACCGCGCGCCTCTGCCGCTGCGCGTCACCCCGTCCGCATTCCGAACGCGCCGGCGGCCTCCACGAGGCCCTCGAACAGGGCCAGGTGGCGGGGCTCTGTGCGCAGTCTCTCCGGGTGCCACTGAACGCCCAGGAAGAACCGCTTGCCGGTCACGTCCTCGATCGCCTCCGTGACGCCGTCCTCGGCGGCGGCCACGCGGCGCATCGCGCGGCCGGGGTCCCGGACGGCCTGGTGGTGCGTGCTGTTGACGTGAAGCGGCTCGGGGCCGATGAGCCGCGCCAGGCGCGAATCCGGCTCAATGACAACCATGTGGTCGGCCTTCGGCCTGCCCCCGCCGCCGTGGTCCCGGACCCTGGGGTCGTCGTAGAGGTGCTGGATGAGGCTCCCCCCGCGGTGGACGGCGACCTCCTGGCATCCCAGGCAGATGCCGAGCACGGGCATGCCGCGGTCCTCGGCGGCGGCCAGGAGCGCGAGGTCGGCCTTCTGCCGTCGCGGATGGAGAAGCCGTGTGGCCGGGTTCAGGGCCTCGCCCCAGAGGGTGGAACTCAGGTCGCCGCCGCCCACGAGGAGCAGGCCGTCCGCCGCGCCTAGGAGTCCCGCGGCGCGGGCCGGATCCTCCGGCGGCGGCAGGACGAGCGGCAGCCCGCCGGCCGCTTCGACCGCCTCGGCATAGGCAACCGGCGCATAGAGCCGCAGGCCGTCGGGGCTCTGCTCGAGGCCGGCCGTCATGGCAATACGCGGTTTCATGGGTCCCCCCGGCGCAGGATGCGCCCCGGCGTCGCCCCGGTATGCTGTCCGTCGGCGACAACCCGCTCGCCGTTGACGAAGACGTGGCGGATGCCGGCGGGGGGCGCCCAGGGACATTTGTATGTGGACCTATCCGCAAGCGTCTCGCTGTCGAAGAGCACGAGGTCGGCCCAGGCGCCCGCCTCCAGGCGGCCGCGGCCCAGAAGGCCGACGACGTCGGCCGGCAGTTGCGTCAGGCGCCGGATGCCCTCGGGCCAGTCCATCAGGCCCGCGTCCCGGACGTAGGTCGCGAGGAACCGGACGGGCGTGCCGTAGGTCCGTGGGTGGGGCAGCGACGCACGCGCGGCGGCGTCGGCCTCGCCCGGCAGGTTCCGCAGGCTCGAGTCCGACCCGATGGCCACGTACGGCTCCGCCAGGATGAGCCGCAGGTTCTCCTCGCTCATCGAGAAGTGGATGGCCGTCACCTGGGTCTGGTGCTCGACGATGAGGTCGAAGGCGACCTCGAGGGGGTCGCGGCCGGCCGCCTCGCCCAGTTGCCGAAGCGTTCGACCTGCGACGTCCTGCGGCTTGTCGGGGGACACAGAGGCGACGACGATCCGGTCGAACCACTCGGGCTCGGGGTGGGCCGACCGGATCTCGGCGGCAAGGCGGCGGCGCGTCGCCGGATCGGTGAGGCGGGCGAGCTCCCGCTCGCGCCCGCCCTCGACGGCCCAGTTCGGGAGGACCATCGCGTCGAGGTCGGTCATGCTCGCCAGGTAGGGATAGCGGTCGGCCGTCACGGCAAGGCCGTCGGCCCGCGCCGCCCGGAGCCGGGCGACGACCTGGCGCACCTTCGGCCAGTTGCGGACGCCCGCCGTCTTGAGGTGGCTGAGTTGGCCGCGGACGCCCGTCCGCCGAAGGACCTCCAGGAACTCGCCGACCGACTCCAGGAGGCGGACGCCCTCGTTGCGGATGTGGCTCGCGTAGTAACCGCCCGCCTCCCGCACGACCTCGGCCAGGTCGGCCAGTTCGTCCACGGCGGCGTAGCATCCCGGTGGATAGGCCAGGCCCGACGACAGGCCGAAGACGCCGGCGTCGAGGGCGTCCTCCAGGAGCCGCCGCATCCGAAGACGCTCCTCCGGCGTCGCCGGCCGGTCGGCATATCCGACCACGGCCGCCCGCAAGGCGCCGTGGCCCGCGAGGAGGGCCCGGTTGACGCTCGACGGGCTCGCCTCGGCCAGGGCGTAGTACTCGGCAGCGGATGCCCAGTTCAGGGCGACGCCGTAGGGCTGCCACTCGGCCTGACGCTGCGCCTTGAACTCGCCCACCAGCGGGAACGGGCTGGCGCCGCAGTTGCCGGACACGTCGGTCGTCACGCCCGCCAGAACCTTGCTCTCGGCCCGCGGGTAGACGAGGGCGGAGAACTCGCTGTGACAATGGATGTCGATGAAGCCCGGCGCGAGGAGGAGGCCGGAGGCGTCGAGGTCGTTCTCGCCCGGCGCGAGGTGCGGCCCGACGGCGGCGATCCGGCCGTCCGCCACGGCGAGGTCGGCCCGTCGGAGGCCGCCCGCCGCATCCAGCAAGGTCCCCCCTCGGATCGTCCACTTGTGTGCCATAGGGCAAGCCTGGCGGCCCGCAGGGCCGCCCGCGCGGGGATGCTGACGTGATGAACGGCGCCTCAGGCGCCCAGGGCCTCCACGGCATCCGCCACGGTGTGATGGACGGGCATTACCTGCCCGAGACGCGTCTGTTCGAACACGCGAGCGACCTCGCCCGAGACGCCGGCCACGGCAAAACGGGCGCCCCGCTCCCCGAGGTGCGCGTGGATGTTCATGAGCAGGCCGAGGGCGGCGCTCGTCATGAACGTCACGCGCGAAAGGTCCAGAACGAACGCCGCCCGGCCCGACTCGTCGACCGCGCGGCGGACCTGGTGCCCCAGGCGCTCGACCACCTCGGCCTGGGAGACCTCCGCCGGAAGGACGACCAAAACCTCCGCGCCGCGGTCCGCGTAGTGCTCAACGACCGACATGGCGTCAGGATCGGCCACCCGTCCCCCCGGCTACAGGTTCTTCCGGAACGCCTCGCTCGCGGCCTTAGCATCGCGGTAGATGTCGAAGACGGTGTCGAGTTTCGTGATGCGGAAGACCTCCATGATCTCGTCGCGAATGCCGGCAAACTTCAGTTGCTTCTTGCCCTGAAGGGCGCGCCGCTGAAGCCCGATCAGCATGCCCAGGGCGCTGCTCGACAGGTACGTGACGGTCGCGAAGTCGAAGACCACGCGGTCCAGCGACTGGCGGTCGAGGAGTTCCTTCAGGCCGGCCGCCATCCGCTCGATGGTGACGGCATCGAGGATCTGCGGCTGCTGGAACGTGACGACCGCCACGTCGTCGATCTCGCGCGTCGTGAAGAAATCGTCCATGGTCATGGTCTGCCTCGCCTTCGTCGAAAAGTGCCTTGCCGGCCGGTGCGTCCGCTCGCCGCCGATTGGGCGTATTGTGCGACCCCGGCGGCGGGGTGTCAACCAAAAGCCCGCGGCTTGCGCGGCGGGTGCGCCGTCAGGCCACGGCACGCCTGCCGTGCCAGGGGAGACCGCCGCGCGAAGTTGCCCCTGCAATTCAGAGGCCGTCCTTGAGTTCCCGCAGTTTCGCCAGGGCTTCGAGGGGTGTCATGCGGTCCGGGTCCAGGCGGCGGATCTCGTCGGCGACGGCCCGCTCGGCGCCCTCGAAGAGGGCCAACTGGACCTCGCCGCCCTTCGGCCGCGGCGTCGGCGGCGCGATCCGCGGCTGCCCCGAGGCGTCCACGTGGGCCGCCTCGAGGTCGGCCAGAATCTCCCTGGCCCGGTCCACGACCTCGCGAGGGACCCCCGCCAGGCGCGCCACGTGCACCCCGTAACTCTTGTCGGTGCCCCCGGCGACGATCTTGTGAAGGAAGACGACCTGGTCCTGCCACTCGCGGACCGCCACGTTGAAGTTCGCGACGCCCTCCAGGACGTCCGCCAGTTCCGTGAGTTCGTGGTAGTGCGTTGCGAACAGCGTCCTGCACCGGACCTTGACGGCGACATGCTCCGTGATCGCCCACGCCAGGGCCACGCCGTCGAACGTGCTGGTACCGCGCCCGACCTCGTCCAGGATCACCAGGCTCCGGTCCGTCGCGTTGTTCAGGATGTTGGCCGTCTCGGTCATCTCGACCATGAAGGTGCTGCGGCCGCGGGCGAGTTCGTCGGCGGCCCCGACGCGCGTGAAGATGCGGTCCGCCAGGCCCACCGTCGCCCGCCGCGCCGGCAGCCACGATCCCATGTGGGCCATGAGCACCAGGAGCGCGACCTGCCGGATGTAGGTGGACTTGCCAGCCATGTTCGGGCCGGTAATGATGGCGACGCGCGGCCCTTCGCCCCCGAGCGCGACGTCGTTCGGGACGAACTCCGATCCCAGGACGAGTTCCAGGACGGGGTGCCGCCCCTCGCGGATGTCGAGGACCGGCTCGTCCGCGATGTTCGGCTTGACGTAGCCGCGGTCCGAGGCCACGCGCGCCAGCGCCAGCAGCACGTCGAGCCGCGCAATCGCCCCGGCCGTCTTCTGAAGCCGCGGGATCTCGGCGGCCACGCGCGAGCGCACCTCCTCGAACAGCCTGGCCTCCAGCGCCTTCGCCTTCTCCTCGGCCGACAGGACCTCGACCTCGTGCTCCTTCAGTTGCGGCGTGATATAGCGCTCGGCATTCTTGATCGTCTGTTTCCGGACGTAGTCCATCGGCACGCGGGCCTGGTTCGCGTGGGTGACCTCGATGTAATAGCCGAAGACCTTGTTGTAGCCGACCTTGAGGGTGGGAATGCCGGTGCGCTGGACCTCGCGGGCCTGGAACTCGGCGAGCCACTTGGCGCCGGAGGACCCGACGTCGCGCAGGCGATCGAGTTCCTCGCTGTAGCCGGCCCGGACGACGCCGCCGTCGCGGATCGTCAGGGGCGCGTCAGCGGCGATGGCCCGCTCGAGCACCTCACGGACGTCGCCCAGGAGGTCGATTTCCGTTTCGGTTTGCGCGAGGAGGTCGCTCATCCGGCCCACGAGGCGGGCCTTGACTGCCGGCAGGGCGGCCAGCGTGCGCCCAAGCGCGAGCATGTCGCGCGGGCCCGCGCGGCCGGTGGCGGCGCGGCCGACGATCCGCTCGATGTCCGCCATGTCCGACAGGAGGCCGGCCAACTCGGCCCGGAGGTCGTGACCGGCGACGAGTTCCCCGACCGCCTCGAGCCGCTCGCGGATCGGACCCGCCTGGGCCAGGGGATAGTTGATCCACTGCCGAAGCAACCGCCCGCCCATGGCCGTTGCCGTCCGGTCGAGCACCCACAGGAGGCTGTGCTCGCGGCGCCGCTCGCGGAGCGTCTCCACCAGTTCGAGGCTTCGCTGCGTGGCGTCGTCCAGATGGAGCCAGCGGCCCGGCCGGACGCGCTCGATGCGGCGAATGTGGTCGAGGCTCGTCCGCTGCGTCTCCTCGAGGTAGTCGAGGATCGCGCCGGCGGCGCCGAGGCCCTGGGCGAGGTCGGCCACGCCGAAACCGTCCAGCGAGTCCGTGCCGAAGTGGGCCTTCAGGACCCGCTCGGCCTCGTCGCGGTCGAACGCGAACACCGACCGCTCGGACACAAGGGCCCCGCTTGCCTCGCGGATGCCGCGCAGCAGGTCGGGCGCCGTCTCCGCGTAGCCCTCGGGCAGCAGGCACTCGCGCGGCCTGAGGCGCGTCAGTTCGTCGAGGACGGCGTCGCGATCGAGGTCGCGGACCCAGAACCCGCCGGTCGACAGGTCTACCCAGGCGAGCCCGGCCCGCGGTCCGTCGAGGTGGATCGCCGCCAGGAAGTTGTTCTCCTTGTCCTCCAGCAGCGCGTCGTCCGTCAGGGTGCCCGGCGTCACCAGCCGCGCCACGTCGCGCTTGACGAGGCCCTTGGCGAGGGCGGGGTCCTCCATCTGCTCGCAGATGGCGACGCGATACCCGGCGCGGACCATCTTGGCCAGGTAGGTGTCGACGGCGTGGAAGGGGACGCCCGCCATCGGGATGGCGTGCTCGCCCTTCGCCCGGCTCGTGAGGGCCAGGCCGAGGACCTTGGAGGCGATGCGGGCGTCGTCGTAGAACATCTCGTAGAAGTCGCCCAT
>CAYGZE010000106.1:0-12955 GCA_964354185.1 uncultured Anaerolineales bacterium
GGATGTTAGAGAGTTCGGCCCCGCGCCATCCGTAGATCGACTGGTCGGGGTCGCCGGTCGCGCACAGGTTCCGCCGGTCGCCGGCGAGGTCGCGCGCGATGACGTACTGCGCGTGGTTCGTGTCCTGGTACTCGTCGATGAGGATGTAGCGGAACCGGTCGTGCAGCAGGTCGCGGAACTCAGGAGCCCCCCGCAGGCCCAGGGCCACCTCCAAGAGGAGGTCGTCGAAGTCGAGGGCGTGCGAGGTGTGGAGGAGGGCGTCGTAGGCCTCGTAGACGCGGGCGACGTTCTTCGCCCAGAACGCGCCGGTGGGCGCGTCGGCCTTGCCGCCCTGGGGGGTGAAGTCGGCCGGTCGCTGGAGGCGGTTCTTGGCGCGGCTGATCGCGTCCAGCACGCGGTCGGGGGCGAAGTGCGTCGCGTCCAGGTTGAGCGCGGCCAGCGCCTGCTTGACGGCCGCCTCCTGCTCGCCCGTGTCGTAGATGTTGTACGCCGGGTCGAGGCCGAGCACCTCGCCGTATTCCCGCAGCATCCGGGCGCAGAAACTGTGGAACGTGGTCACCAGGGGCCGGCGGCCGCCGGCCACGAGGGCCTCGGTCCGCTCGCGCATCTCCCCGGCCGCCTTGTTCGTGAACGTGATGGCCAGGACCTGCCACGCGGGCACGCCCTGGCCCAGGAGGTACGCGATCCGCCGCGTGATGACGCGGGTCTTGCCGCTTCCGGCGCCGGCCAGGACCAAGAGCGGCCCGTCCACGTGGGTGACCGCCTCGATCTGGCTCGGCGTCAGTCCGTCGAGAACGTCCATGGCGCTGGCGTCCCCTCCCCAGAGGGGCGGTACTATAGCACGCGCGGCGCGCGGTGTCCACCGCCGCGCCCGGGGTCTTGAAGCGGCGAGGGGAACGGGGTACACTCCACGCCCTGTCCCGAGGAGGGTCCATGGCGACGGTACCCGATGCCCGAGGCCGGTTCGGCGCCTACGGGGGACGGTACGTCCCGGAGACGCTCATCCCGGCCCTCGACCAGTTGGCCGAGGCCTACGAGGCGGCCCGGAACGATTCGGACTTCCAGGACGAACTGGACTACCTCCTCCGGACGTTCGTCGGGCGGCCGACGCCGCTGACGTACGCCCGCCGCCTGACGCACGCCTGGGGCGGGGCGCGGGTGTACCTGAAGCGCGAGGACCTGGCCCACACCGGTGCCCACAAGATCAACAACACGGTGGGCCAGGCGCTCCTGGCGGTCCGCATGGGCAAGCGGCGCCTCATCGCCGAGACCGGGGCCGGGCAGCACGGCGTGGCCACGGCCACCGCCGCCGCCCTCATGGGGCTTGAGTGCGATATCTACATGGGTACGGAGGACATGCGGCGGCAGCGCCTGAACGTCTTCCGCATGAGGGCCCTCGGGGCGCGCGTCCTCGCCGTCGACGCCGGCCAGCGGACCCTCAAGGACGCCCTCAACGAGGCCTTCCGCGACTGGATGGCCACCTGCCAGTACACCCACTACTGCCTCGGGAGCGTCGCCGGCCCGCACCCGTTCCCCGTCATGGTCCGTGACTTCCAGTGCGTCATCGGCCACGAGGCCCGCCAGCAGATCCAGAAGGAGGAGGGCGGCCTGCCCGACGTCGTCATCGCCTGCGTCGGGGGCGGGTCGAACGCCGCCGGCATCTTCCACCCGTTCCTCGAGGACAAGGACGTCGAACTCGTGGGCGTCGAGGCGGGCGGGCTGGGCCTGGCGACCGGCAAGCACGCCGCCACCCTCATGGCCGGAAAGCCCGGCGTCCTCCACGGCGCGCTCTCCTACGTCCTCCAGGACGCCGACGGCCAGACCTTGCCCGTCCACTCCGTGAGCGCCGGCCTCGACTATCCCGGCGTCGGCCCCGAGCACGCCTACTGGAAAGACACCGGGCGCGTCCGCTACACGATGGCGACTGACGACGAGGCGCTCGACATGTTCATGGAACTGGCGAGCCAGGAGGGCATCGTCCCGGCCCTGGAATCGGCGCACGCCCTGGTGGAGGCGAAGAGGGCGGCCGCCGCGCTCGACCGCCGCAAGGTCATCATCGTGAACCTCTCCGGGCGCGGCGATAAGGACGTCGAGGAAGTGGCCCGCATCCGCGGCGAGGACATGCGAGGGGGGGGCCCGGCGTGAACCGCATCGACGCCGCCTTCGCCCGCCTCCGCCAGGAAGGCCGCAAGGCCTTCATGCCGTTCATCACGGCGGGCGACCCGACGCTGGAGGCGACGGCCGCCATCCTGCGGGAACTCGAGCGGCGCGGCGCGGCCGACCTGGTGGAACTGGGCGTCCCGTACTCGGACCCGCTGGCCGACGGGCCGACGATCCAGGCGAGTTACCAGCGCGCCCTCGGGGGCGGTGCGGCGCCCCCGGCCGTCCTCGACGCGCTTGGGGGCCTGCGGGCCGAAGGGCTGGCCCTGCCGGTCTGCCTGATGATCTCCTACTCGCTCGTCTACCGCGCGGGCGTCGAGGCGTTCGTCGAGCGGGCCGCCGCGGCGGGGGCCGACGGCCTCATCGTCCCGGACCTGCCCGTGGACGAGGCCGAGGACCTCGGCCGCCTGCTCGGGCGGCGCGGCCTGAAGCAGGTGCTCTTGGTGGCGCCGACCACGCCGCCCGACCGCCGCCGCGTCATCCTCGCCCACGCGACCGGCTTCGTCTACTGCGTCAGCCTGACGGGCATCACCGGCGAGCGGGCCGAACTGCCCGAGCACCTCGTCGCGTACGTCAAGGACGTGAAGAAGACCGCCCGGGCGCCGGTGTGCGTGGGGTTCGGCATCTCGCGGCCGGAGCAGGTGGCCGCCGTGGGCAAGGTGGCCGACGGGGTTATCGTCGGCAGTGCCGTCGTTCATCGCATGGCCGACGCCGGGGGGCGCCCGCCCGCCGAGATCGCCGCCGCCGTCGCCGACCTCTGCCAGGAACTCTCCGCGCCCCTGCGGGCGTCGTAGGGCTACAGCGGCTAACAGCACTGTGCGGTCCGCCGGCCGGCGTCACGGCTGCGTCATCTCATGCAGCCGCGCGAGTTGCTTCATCACCCACCAGTTGCGGAACGCGTCGGGGTCCATGCTCGGCGGCGTCTCGGCGGGCACGTCCTGCGGGATGACGATGTCGTCCTTCGTCCCGGCCTTGCCGTCGCTGCCCGGCAGGGTGAACTCGTAGGTCCGGTCGCCCGTCGTCCGGTACGCGATGGCGCGGGCGCTGGAGGTCGCCATCGGGGCCGGCGTCCAGCCCGGCACGCGGACCTTCTCGCGCACCTCCTCGGGGCTGCGGGGCAGGCGGCCCTGGCTCGCGTGGAAGTAGCCGATCTGGAGCGCCAGTTCCAGGAGGTTCTGGTCGTTGAGGGCCTGGAGGGCCTTGAGGGCTCGCGTGGCGGGGTCGTCGCCCCCGCCCTGGGGCGCGGGCGGCCGCGTCTCGCACCCGCCCATCGTCGTGTAGTAGACGGCCGCCGAGATGCCGACGATCACCAGGAGCGACGCCAGGAACGACCACTTCCGCGAATCCCAGGGGCTGCCGTAGGCCACCTCGCCCTCCTTGAGCCACCTCAGCACGACAACGCTTCTCTAACCGCAAAGGGCGCAAAGAGCGCAAAGAAAGACCTACTTGAGGGGACAACAACTTTGAATCATAGGCAAGTCAAGGATGTCGCGGTGGCTTCCTGGTGCCGTTGCTGGTTACCTCCCAGATCCCCTTTCTTTGCGTTCTTTGCGCTCTTTGCGGTTAACCCAGGCTTGTCGCATCAAGCACCCTCGGGCTTCTCGGGCTTCGGGCCGTCGGGCGCCTGGCCCTTGCGCCGCCGCCGGAACTCCGCCAGGCGGGCCTTCAGTTTGGCCTCGTGGCCGCGATCGGTCGGCTCGTAGTAGGTCTTCTCGACGCCGAGGTAGTCCTGCGGGGCGACGCCGCCCTCGAAGTTGTGGGCATACTTATATCCCTCGCCGTGCCCGAGCCGCTTGGCCCCCGGGTAGTTCGCGTCCCTCAGGTGCACCGGCACCGGCAGGGTGCGGTTCTCGCGGACGTCCTCCATGGCCTTGTCGATGGCGACGCAGGCGGCGTTCGACTTGGGGGCGCACGCGATGTACGTGACGGCCTGGGCCAGGGGGATCCGGGCCTCGGGCATGCCGACGAACTCGGCGGCCTGGAGGGCGGCCGCCGCCAGCATCAGGGCCGCCGGGTCGGCGTTCCCCACGTCCTCCGAGGCGCAGATGACCGCCCGCCGCGCGATGAACCGCGGGTCCTCCCCCGCCTCCAGCATCCGGGCCATCCAGTAGAGGGCCGCGTCGGGGTCGCTGCCGCGCATCGACTTGATGAACGCGCTGGCGGCGTCGTAGTGCTCGTCGCCCGTGCCGTCGTAGACGAGGGCCTTCCGCTGGATCGACTCCTCGGCGACGGCGAGGTCGATGCGGATCTCGCCCGCGTCCTCGGGCGGCGCGAGCGGATCGGGGACCTGGCTGAGGACCGCGACCTCCAGGGCCGCCAGCGCCCGCCGCGCGTCGCCGTCGCTCACCCGGGCCCAGTGGTCCACGGCCTCGTCGGCGAGCGCGAGCCTATACCGCCCCAGGCCGCGCTCCTTGTCGGCGGCCGCGCGGCGGACGAGCAGGCGCACCTCGTCCTCGGTGAGGGGCTCGAAGCGGAAGATCTGGCTTCGCGACACCAGCGGCGCGTTCAGGGCGAAGAACGGGTTCTCGGTCGTCGCCCCCACGAGGAGGATCGTCCCGTTCTCGACGTCCGGCAAGAGGACGTCCTGCTGGGCCCGGTTGAAGCGGTGGACCTCGTCGAGGAAGAGGACCGTCCGCTGCTTCGTCGTCAGGAGGCGCGAGCGGGCCCGCTCGAGGACCTCCCGCACCTCCTTGACGCCGACCAGGGCGGCGTTCATCATCTCGAACGCGGCGCTCAGGCGCCCGGCGATGACCTCGGCCAGGCTCGTCTTGCCCGTGCCGGGCGGCCCGTAGAAGATCGCGCTTTGGAGGCGGTCGGCGTCGATCATGCGGCGGAGGAGTTTGCCCGGGCCGAAGAAGTGGGCCTGGCCGACGAACTCCTCGGGCGTCCGCGGCCGCATGCGGACGGCCAGGGGGGCGCTCTTGCGCAACTCGCGCCGCTCGCTCTCGTTGAAAAGGCTCATGGCGCGGGTATTATAGCACCCAGTGGAAACGGGTCACGCGCCGTTTGCGTGGGCCACAGGAGGGGTGAACACGGTGGCACCGGCACAAAACCGAAAGCGGGTTATTGATGTGCCACCGCTCCCCGTGCGGCCGGCGTTCCGGCGGGAGTTCCTGGACTTCGAGCGCGGCATCCGCATGGGCGGCCTGGAGCCGCACGAGCGGATCACCCAGATCGTCAAGCACGCCCTGGTGGCGCGGCACCGGCGCGACTTCCTCATCGACAAGTGGGGCCGCGGCCGCTACTGGCAGTGGATCTGCTGGCTCCTCCGCGACCACCGCGACGCGAAGCCCCTCTCCTCGGGCTACAACTTCGGGTGCGTGAAGTTCTTCATCAGTCTGGCGGACGACCCCCGCGCCCTCCAGGCCGGCGTGCAACTCGAGCGGGCCGGCGTCCGCCGGGGCAGGGGGGCGGCCGGGGAGGTCTACCTCCAGGACGACTGGGACTGGCACCGCCTGCTCGCGGGACTGCGGAAGGGGACGCCCCTGGCGGCGGAACTGGAGCGGCTGGTCGCGCGCGAGGGCTTCCGCGTCCACCTGGGCGGCGGGGCGGGCGGCCGCACGCTCCGCGGACGCCGGTGGGGCGGCGTCGCGGCCCTGCGGCCGGTCCTCCGGCGGGTGCCCGACGACGACTGGGCCTGGTTCCAGGTCTACTGGCCCACGCCCGAGCGCGAACTGGCGGCCCTGGCGGGCGAGGAGATCGTCGGGTCGATCCTGGCCGTCTTCAGCGAACTCTCCGGCGCGATGAACCTCCTCATGGGCGAGCCGTACCTCGCCGCCGGCCCCGCCCGGTCCCGCGTACCGTAACGCGGGTGCCACTGGCTGCTTGCAGCCAGTGCGATTCCGGGCGGCACTGGCGGACAAGCCGCCAGTGGCACCCGTCCAGGGCAACTTGTCCGGCACGCTAAACACGTAATGCCTTGCTCCGGTTCTTCGACGGGTAACTCGTTTGGCCGCCAAGGGTTACATCGCCGCCGGTTTCTGGAACCGCTTGGGCTGGCTCTGTCGCCATGCGGCAAAAATCGTAACTCATTGCAGAACAAGGCTTTACGACTTCGAGAACCGGAGCAAGGCATACGTACGGCCCCGCTGACCCGCGCGGCCCCGGCGATGCCGAGGCGGCCCCTTCCCGGCGGGGAAACCACGCGTTCGCAGCCCGCCTTGCGGCCCCGCCACCGGCCTTTTTCGGCCGGAAACGGCGTTTTCGGGGCGCCCAGGCCCCGCTTGAGCCGCGTTGGGCCCGGCCCGGTTTGACTTTGGCCGAATCTTCAGTATACTTACGCTAGAGGGGTGCGCACGGAGTTTTGTCAAGGCGGGCCGCTCGGTCCGCCTTTTTTCGTGTGCATCAGCCGACGGCCAGGCCGGGCCCGAGGGGGACGGCCGTCGCGCAGGGTGCTCTGCCGGCCTGTACTGGGCAATCGGTGGCCGTTCCTGAGCGAGGAGGTTCTGTCATGCTGCGCAAGGCAATCGTGAGTCTGGCGGTCGTCTCCGTGTGCCTGGCGGTCCTGGCGGGTCATGCCGCCGCGGTCACGCAGGTCTTCATCCCGGCCCCGGCCGACCTCTGGGACCTGGACCATGCGAAGTACTACTCCTGGGGCATCGGGTGGGTGGTGCCCGAGGGCTTCACCATCCAGGGGGCCGTGTTGGCCATCGACCGCATCGACAACTCGGAGGAGCCGGAATCGAACGACCATCTCTACATCCATCTGCTCGACGACCCGGCCGTGGGCACCCGTGTGTGGACGGACTACCAGCACGGCGGGGACAACTGGGCCGGCGCCGGCCCGCTCGTGGCGAACTACCAGGACCCCGGCCGGGGCACGCAGAACCTGTCCTACGACCTGGCGGTCCTGGGCCTGCTCGACGAGTTCGACGCCTACGTGGCCGACGGGACGGTCGGCTTCGGCTTCGACCCGGACTGCCGCTACACCAACTGCGGTGTGTCGTTGACGGTGGTGATAGGTCCCACGCCGGTGGACCAGCCCGTTCCGGAGCCGCTGACGCTGACGGCCCTGGTGCCCGGGCTGATCGGCCTCGGGTACTACCTGCGCGGCCGGTTCGCGCGGTAGCCGGGACGAGACGCACGCTCACTTCCGGGGGTTCCGCGCCGAGGGCGGCGCGGGACCCCCGTTTTGCGCGCCCCGCCGGCATCGGGGGATTCCGCTTGCCGAACGCCGCCGGCGGCCCTATCCTTCCCGTGCACTCGGACGGGGTCGAAGCCTTCTCCCGGCGGCGCCATGCGCATCCTGCTCATTCGGCATCCGTACCGGTACATCCCCGGCTCCGTCGGCACGGAGATCGAACTGCCGATCGGCCTGGTGAGCCTGGCCGCCGTGCTCGAGCAGGGCGGCCACGCGGTCCGCATCTACGACGCCGCCGTCCGGTACGACCTGGACGCCATGAACGCGGCCGACGCCGGGGCCGGGCTTCGCCCCGGCGAAGCGGGGCTGCGCCCTGGCGAAGCAGGGGCCACGCACCTGGGCGACTCGTGGGACCGGTTTCGCGACGAGGTGGCCGCCGCGCCGTACGACCTCATCGGCATCTCGAACCTCTTCTACACGCAGTTGCCGATGGCCCTGGAGGCGGCCCGCGCCGTCCGGGCCGTGCATCCGGGGACGCCGATCGTCGCCGGCGGGCCCCACGCCGCCGTGCGGCCGGAGGACTACCTGGCCGAGCCGGCCGTCGACTACGTCATCCGCGGCGAGGGCGAGCGGCCGCTCCTGGCCTTGGCCGACGCGCTGGCCGCGGGGCGCCCCGTCGACGACCTGCCGAGCCTGAGTTTCCGACACGCCGGCGCGATCCGCAGCACCCCCCTGGTCGAGTACCCGACGGACCTCGACGTCTACCCGATGCCCGCGTACCACCTGCTGGACCTCGAGGCGCAGATGGTCGTCCCGCGGCGGGAGAAGGGCGGGTGGACGCTCGCCCCGCGCCGGGTCGTGCCCATCGTCACGTCGCGCGGATGCCCGTTCCGCTGCTCGTTCTGCTCGATCCGCCTGCACATGGGCCGCCGCTGGCGGGCCCACTCGGTCGGGTACGTCCTCGGCCACGTGCGCCACATCGTGGGCGAACTGGGGCACCGCGCGATCTACTTCATGGACGACAACATGGGCCTGGACGCGGAGCGATTCGAGGCGATGATCGACGGCTTCCTGGCCTTGAAGGCCGAGGGGCTGGGCTTCTCGTGGAAGACGCCGACCGGCATGCGCACGGACCGCCTGACGTACGACATCCTCCGCAAGGCCCGCGAGGCCGGGTGCGATGCCATCTCGCTGGCCGTCGAGTCGGGCTCGCAGCGCGTGCTGGACGAGGTCATCCACAAGAAACTCGACCTCGCGAAGGTCGTCGAGGTGGCCGGCTGGTGCCGCGAGGTCGGCATCCGGGCCCGCGCGGGGTACATCCTGGGCATGCCGGGCGAGACGCTGGCCGAGATGGAGGAGACGATCCGCTTCGCCGTGATGCTCAAGCGGCGCTACGGCATCCGCGGCCACGTCTCGACGGCCACGCCCTACTACGGCACGGAACTGTACGAGACGTGCGTCCGCGAGGGGTACCTCGCCCTGCCGATGACGCCGGAGAACATGGCCCGGGGCGTCCAGGGGCGCTCGATGATCCGCACGCCGGACTTCACGCCCGAGGACCTGGTGCGGATGCGGCGGCGGTTCGACCGCCAGGGCTCCTGGCCGCGCTACGCCGTCCGCCGGGTCGGCCGGGCCCTGCGCCGATTGGTCAAGGGCCGCCGGCGCCGCGTGCCCGTCGAGGAGGACGACTGAGGGGCCGACGCGCCCGGCGTGCGGCAGCCGCTTGCGGGGCCGGCCGGCGGCGGGTATCCTGACGGGCGGTGGCGCACATAGCCTAGGGGCGGATTTGCCGGGCATGGCCAGATACCTCCTTCGCCGGCTCCTCTACTTCATCCCGACGCTCATCGCCATCTATACGATTGCATTCATCCTCATGCGGGCCGCGCCCGGCAGCCCCTTCCGCACCGAGAAGGAACTGCCGCCCGAGGTCCTCAAGGCCCGCGAGATGAAGTACTACCTCGACCGCAGCCCCCTGGTGCAATACGCCCTGTGCGCGCGGGACATCGTGACCCTTCGCGGCCAGGAGTCGATCCGGTACCCCGACCGCAACGTCATCCGCGACATCCTGGCCGAGGCGTTCCCCGTGAGCCTCAGCCTGGGCATCTCGGCCCTGGGGCTGGCTGTCGTGGTCGGGACGGCGGCGGGCGTCCTGAGCGCCGCGCGCCCGCGGACGCTCGTCGACTACCTGGCCATGGCGGGGGCGCTGGTGGGCATCAGCCAGCCCTCGTTCGTCATCGCCAGCGTCCTCCTGGCGGTCTTCGGCGTGGTCCTGCGGTGGCTCCCCGTGGGCGGGTGGGGCAGCCCGAGCCAACTCGTGCTGCCGGCGATGGCGCTGGCGGCGCTGCCGGCGGCGTACGTCGCGCGGCTGGTGCGGACGGGGATGCTCGAGGTCCTCTCGGCCGACTTCATCCGCACCGCCCGGGCCAAGGGCCTGGCGGAGCGCACGGTCCTCCTGGATCACGCCCTGCGGAACGCCTGGATCCCGGTCCTCGGGTACCTGGGTCCGGCGGCGGCGGGCATCTTCACCGGCTCGTTCGTCGTCGAGAAGATCTTCGCCATCCCCGGCGTCGGGCAGCACTTCGTCGATTCGGCGCTCCACCGCGACCACCCCATGATCCTGGCGACGGTGCTCCTCTACGCGGTGCTGCTGGTGGTGTTCAACCTGGCGGTGGACATCGGGTACGCGTGGCTCGATCCGAGGATCCGCTATGAGTGACGCGGCCGAGAGGCCAGGGGCGCCGGACGCGCCCGCCAGGACGAAGGGCGGGACCGTGCCCGCGGAGCGGCCCGCGCTCGCGCCGCTCGGCATCGCGATGCGCCGGTTCCGCCGCAACCGCCTGGCCCTGGTGGGCCTCGCGATGCTCCTCGGGGTGGTCGGGTCGTGCGCGGCGGGAATCGTCTGGGACCGGGCGGCCGTCTGGGCCGGGCGGCCGGAGCCGTACCTCCACCTCTTGCCGGGCATTCATCCGCAGCCGCCCAGCCTCGCGAACCCGTTCGGCACCGACCCCCTGGGCCGCAACGTGCTGGCCCGCACGCTCATCGGCGGATGCATCTCGCTCGGCGTCGGCCTGGCGTCGGCCGCCATCAGCGTCCTCATCGGCACGTTCTGGGGGCTCGTGGCCGGCTACACGGGCAGGGGGGTCGACACCGCCATGATGCGGTTCGTCGACGTCCTGTACGGGCTGCCTTACGTGCTGGTGGTCATTCTGCTGATCGTGGTCGTGCCGGACCGGGCGATCCAGTTCGTCTCCCTGGGCATCGAGATTCCGTCGGTCTGGGTGCGGACGGCGGTCCTGTTTGCGGCGATCGGCGGCGTGTCGTGGCTGACGATGGCGCGGGTGGTGCGCGGCCAGGCGCTCTCGCTCCGCGAGACGCCCTTCGTCGAGGCGGCCCGGGCCATGGGCGCGGGACACGCACGGATCGTCCTGCGCGAGGTCCTGCCGAACCTCATGGGCACGATCCTCGTCTGCGCCACGCTGACGGTGCCCCTGGCGATCCTCCAGGAGTCGTTCCTGTCGTTCCTGGGCCTCGGCGTCCCGCCGCCGATGGCCTCGTGGGGGACCCTGGCCTCGGAGGCCATCGAGGCCTTCAACCCGGTGCGGACGTACTGGTGGTTGCTCCTCTTTCCGTGCCTCTTCCTGGCGGCGACGCTCCTGGGCCTGAACTTCGTGGGCGACGGCCTGCGGGACGCCTTCGACCCGCGTAGCCGCTGAGCCGCCGCGCCGCGCGGCGGGCCTGCTTGTCGGCAGGCAGGCGCGGAGACCCGCCGCGCACACCCGGCGAAGCACTGGCGGGCAAGCCGCCAGTGGCACCCGGCGGCGATGGCCGCGCGCGTGCCGTCACTTCGCCCGCTTGTAGGTGATGACCATCACCGAGGGCCGCTCCGGCAGGGTGACGGGCAGGCCCTTCTCGAGGAGTTCGCGGCCGGTCATCTCGACCGTCTCGGAGGGGCCGGTGGGCGTGACGCCGTACCGCGCGTCGGGGTCGAGGCCGCGCAGCCGCAGCCGCGCCGACTCGTACGGGCTCTCGGCCCGCCGGAACACCTGGACCACGCCTTCGCCCGTCTCGGGGCGGTCGAACTGCCAGCCGATCCAGGCCGTCTGCTCCAGGCTGTACGGCGTCAGCGGGTAGTAGTCGCCGTAGTAGCACGGGCTGGTCTTCCGCCAAAGGTCGACCAGTTCCCGCAGGGCGGCGTAGTCGATGTCGCGGACGCGGATGTCGATGCCGCACCCCAGGCTCGGGGCCACGTTGCTCCAGAAGGCGTACGGCTCGACGGGCGTCTTCCCGCCGCCGTAGTAGCCCGCGTTCGCGCAGGCCACCGTGCCCGTCCCGTGGTAGGGGATCCAGAACGAGATGCCGTAGGTCATGCCCTGGTGGCCGACGGGCTCGAAGGCGTAGTCGCTGCGCCAGAGGGGGACGGCGCGGCGGAGGGTCTCCAGGTCGTTCCGCCGGCCGCCCGACGCGCAAGTGTCGATCAGGAGGTTCGGATGGCGGCGGCGGAGTTCGTCCCAGTAGGCCAGGAGGCCCGTGACGTGGCGGATCTCGGTGATGCCCTGGCGGTCGGGCGCATCATGGCCGCGCCAGTAGCCCAGCGGGTCCATGTTGAAGTCCTGGCGGTAGAGGTCGATGCCCTGCCCCGTGATGAGCCCGTCGACGTGGTCGACGAGCCATTTCCATGCGTCCGGGTTGCCGAGGTCCAGCAGGCCGCCGCCCGCCCCGCCGAGGATCCACTCCGGGTGGTTCTCGGCGAGCCACGTCCGGGGCGCGACGCGCTCGGGCTCGAACCAGACGACGATGCCCATGCCCTTGGCGTGGGCATGATCGCTGATGGGCCGGAGGCCCTTCGGGAACCGTTTCGGGTCGACCTCCCAGGTGCCGACCTGCGG
Source organism: uncultured Anaerolineales bacterium (assembly GCA_964354185.1). Lineage (GTDB taxonomy): Bacteria > Planctomycetota > Phycisphaerae > FEN-1346 > FEN-1346 > CAYGZE01. The sequence continues at coordinate 12,127 of CAYGZE010000106.1, forward strand.
CCAGCCTTCCTGCTGGACGTACCAGCCGGCGTCCATCCACCAGTAGTCGAGTTTCAGCCGCTCCTCGACGTACCGGTCGATGTGCATGATCTGGTTCTCCTCGTTCGCGCCGATCATCTCGTTGTAGGCCCGCGAACTGGAGGCGACGAACTGGGGCTTCGGCAGGGCGCCGCCGGGGCGCGGCATGCTGTGGGCCATCATCCACCGGCGCCAGACGTTTTGCGAACGGATCGAGTCTCCGTGCCAGAACTGGAGGACCACCAGCGGCGTGCGGACCTCCTCGCCCGGGAGGAGTTTGAAATGCGTCAGTTCCTGCCCGGCCCGCAGGCGAACTCGGCCGCCCACTGGCCCGGCCAGCCGACCACGACGATCAGGCCCCGGCCGCCCCACTCCAGGTTGAAGTACGAGAGGTCCGAGTTGGTCGGCCGCCCCCCCGCGGCGGCGATGCGCTTGCGCGCGTTGGGCCCGAGGGGCGTCTCGAGCGGCCGGTAGTCCTGCGGCCCCGCCTGCGACCCGGCGCCGTGGTGGAGGAGGAACTCGCCGCCCTCGCCGCGATGCCACGCCAGGTCCAGCGCCTGGATGTCTTCGAGAATGGCCGAGTCGGCCGCGCCCGTGTTCTTGAAGTGGAGCGTCCACTCGACGGTCGGGAAGTCGTCGTACGCGACGGCCACGCAGCGGAGGACCAGGCCGGACGCCGGGTCGGTGTAGGTCAGGGTGTGCTCGGTCCGATGGTCGTCGAGTTTCCGCACCTGGCGCTGGAGCGTCCACGTCTTCAGGAACTCCGCGCTCGACCGGCCGCCGCAGGTGAACGAGAAGGGCGGCCCGGGCG
>CAYGZE010000107.1:0-12913 GCA_964354185.1 uncultured Anaerolineales bacterium
TCAGCGGCCGGGTGCTTTCCGAGGCGATGCTGAGCTACATCGGCATCGGCGTGGGCCCTGACACTTACAGTTGGGGCACGATGATCAACGGAGCCCGTAACGAGTTGGGTCGCGAGCCGATGGTATGGTGGAACTTGGCGGCCTCGTTCACGGCGATGCTGGCCCTCGTCTTGCCGGCCAACCTTTTCGCCGACAGCTTGCGCGACGCGCTCGATCCGAGCCTGCGCATCCGCGGCAAAGGAGAGTAGAAGCGTGGCGCTTCTGGAAGTCCGGGACCTTAAGACGTACTTCCGCACGGCGGGCGAGCCCTGCCGCGTGGTCGACGGCGTGTCGCTCACGGTCGAGAGCGGCGAGACCGTCGGCCTCGTCGGCGAGTCCGGCTGCGGCAAGTCCCTGACGGCCCTCTCCGTCACGCAGCTCATCCCGGCGCCCGGCTACGTCGCCGGCGGCTCGATCCTCCTCAAGGGACGCGACGTCGTGCGCTTGCCGGGGCCAGAGAAACGCACCGTCCGCGGACGCCACATGGCGATGATCTTCCAGGAGCCGATGACCTCCCTCAATCCGGTCCTTTCGATCCGGACGCAACTCCTGGAGGCCATCCGGCACGGGCGGGCCAGTTCCCGTTGGAGGCCCCGCTCCTCGGCCTCCAACTCGGCCAGGGAACGCTCCCCTTGGCCCCGCGCCTGGCGAAGCGTCTCGGCCAGCACGGTGGGGTCTTTGCCGATGCCCTTGATCTGCTCGATGACGAACCGCTCAATCTCGCCGGCAGGAACCGACTTGGTCGGGCAGTTGTGCCAGCCCCGTTTCTCGGCACGCAGGCAGACGTAGTAGCGGTAGCGTTTCGTCCCTTGCGCCGTGTAGTCCGGCGTTCCCCAGGGCGACTTCCTAATGGCAACCGCCGGCAGCCTCTCTTTCGGTTCTACCTCGTCGCGAGGCTTCGTCAAGCCGATCTGCGGTGCCCAGTCGCGAGGATCTTGGCAACGTCACGCCGGACGATGTACACTACGGCCAACGGGAACGCATCTTGCCCCGTCGGCAGCAACTCGAAGAGGAGACACTGGCGCGGTCGTCAGAACCAGGGAATGCCCGGACCGGAAGGGGCCGACCGGACCGAAAAAACCTCACTTGCGCCGAAGGCTTAATTGTGCCACTGTCGCTGACGATGTACGTTGCCGGGCCAACGCAAGGGCCACCGCGCAAGGCCCGCACTTCCAGGAGCTTAGGCGCATTCCCCTGGGTGCAATCCGCCTCGGGCGGCGGTTGCCGCAAGGGCTCGCAGGGCCTGAGGTTACGGCTCTGACCTTCGGTGAGGGTATCCCGAAGAACCTGCGCGCGAATAGATCCGCAAACGGGGCCCGTCGGCATTCTACCGCTCTTGGCAGCCTCGCACAAGACAGCGCGAGCGCTTGTCACTGCCCGGGATTGGTGATAGGCTCGCCCAACAACTGCATCCAGGAACTCAACCGTTCGCCCGCCCACATCAAGTCGGACGCACAGGCCGCGCTGGCCAGCACGGCCGTGGCGATCACGACCCCGGTGATCGCCTCATGCCCTCCGCCCTCGCGCCCATGGCCGGAGTCTCGTAGAACGTGCTGCCGTAGCAGCCGAGGTCGCGCTGGCCCATGCCGTCGACGAGGATGAAGAGCAAGTTCAGCTTGGGCGGAACTGATTCGGCGGCCCTGGCGCCACCAAGGGAGCCGAGGGCCGCTGCGCCGGCGGCCAGGCCGGCCAGTCTCAGGAACTCGCGTCGCGTGGCCACGGTCAGACCCTCCGTGCTCACACGCCCGCCGCCAGCAGGTCGGCCTTCGCCAGGCGGAAAATGTCGTCGGTCATGCGGCCCCACCGGTCGGCAAGCTCCTTGGCTTTCTCGGGCCGCCGCTCCGCCAGCTCGTTGGATTCGCAGCGGTCGGTCGCGAGGTCATACAACTCCCACGGCCCCTTGGCCCCTTCGGCCACCAGCTTCATGTCCCCGACGCGGATGGCGCGGTTGCCCTCGTGGTACCACCAGAGCGCCTCGTGATATACGGTGCCATCCCGCCCCAGGGCCGGCGCCAGGCTGAGACCGGGCGGCGGCGGGATGGGCTTGCCGCCCCACTCGTGTGGTACGCGGCCGCCGGCCAGCTCGACGATCGTTGGCACCAGGTCGATGAAGTGACACACATCGCGTCGCAGTTCGCCGCGCGCCGCAATCCCCGCCGGCCAGTGGACGATGAGGGGCGATGAGATGCCGCCTTCGTGGACCCAGATCTTGTGCCGGCGGAACGGCGCGTTCGCGAGATTGGCCCAGCCAGTCTCAATGCACTGGAACGTGCGGGCCGACCCCGGCGGGGCCGACGGATCATGCCCGTCGCCGCGCAGGATCCTCTCGGCGCTCGCCCCGTTGTCGCTCACGAAAAGAACGACCGTGTTATCGAGCACACCCATCGCGCGGACCTGATCGATGACGCGTCCGATCTCGCGGTCCATCCGGTCCACCATGGCCGCATGGACGGCCATCCGCGCATCCCATGCGTCCTTTTCGACGTCGCTGAGCGAGTCCCACGCGGCAGCCTTGCCATCGCGGGCGGAAAGGCCGCAGTTCACGAGGCCCATCTCGCGCTGGCGCTCCCAGCGGCACCGGCGCAGCACGTCCCATCCTTCGCGATACCGGCCGCGATACCGCGCCACGTCCTCCGCGGGCGCCTGGATCGGGAAGTGCGGCACAACGAACGCCAGGTATTGGAAGAACGCGCGGTCGGCATACCGCGAGGCGTGCTCCTTAAGGCAGCGGATCGAGTGCTCGGCGATGTCCGTCGTCGAGTAGTAATCGGTGCCGGGCTGCACGGCGGGGAGCGGCCGGTCGTCCTCGAAGTGGACCTTGGGTGAGAAGTGGCGGTCCGTGTCCTCCAGCCAGTACGACCGGTCGAAACCGTTACGGAGGGGCTTGCCGTCGACGTGCCACTTGCCCGAGTGATAGTTCCGGTACCCCAAGGGCCTGAGCATCTCGGGGAGCAGGCGGGCCCACTGCGGCCGCGTCCCACCCGTGCCGCTGGGCACGCCCGGCACCTTGTCGCGCCGGACCTGGTGCGGATAGTAGCCCGTCAGGATCGACGCCCGCGAGGGCCAGCACCGGGCCGTGGAGTAGCACTGCGTGAACCGCAGGCCGCGGGCGGCCAAGCGATCCAGGTTGGGCGTCTGGATGTCGCCGCCGTAGCAGCCGGCATCGGAGAAGCCCATGTCGTCGGCGACGATCAGCAGAACGTTGGGCCGCCGGGGTGAAGCCGTCCCGGTCCCCCGTCTCTCGCCGCACGACGGCAACGCCGCTGCCGCCATGCCCAAGCCGGCCAGTTCCAGGAAGGTGCGTCGGCTCAGCCGAAGCGGCATGGCAGCCTGCTCCGAAGGTGCACCGGCAGCCTACTGAGGGAGGCGACGGCCTTCAAGGACAATCGCCGAGGCGGCGCCACGCCTGAAGAGCCGCGGACCACAAGACCGCCGCGCTTGTCACGGCGGCCCAACTGGAGGTAGAATCGTTCCCCAGCGTCTGCCGGAAGGAGAACCGCCCCGTGCGCATCCTGTACCTCGACATCGACACCCTTCGGGCCGACCACCTGGGCTGCTATGGCTACCTCCGCAACACGTCGCCGAACCTGGACCGGATCGCCGCCGAGGGCGTCCGATTCGAGAACTGCTACGTCTCCGATGCGCCGTGCCTCCCGAGCCGTGCGAGCATGTTCACCGGCCGGTTCGGCATCCACACGGGCGTGGTCGGCCACGGTGGGACAGCCGCCGACCCGCGGCTGATTGGCCGCGAGAGGGACTTCAACACCTTCCGCCAGCGTCCGGGCTTCATCTGGTGTCTGCGGGAGCGCGGCCTCTACCCGGTCTCGTTCAGCCCGTTCGCGGAGCGGCACTCCGCCTGGTGGTTCTGCGAAGGCTGGCGTGAGATGCACAACACCGGCAAGCAAGGCCACGAGCGCGCCGACGAGGTGGCTCCGGCCGCCCTCGACTGGCTCAAGGCCAACGCACGCCGCGACAACTGGGTCCTCCACGTGAACCTCTGGGACCCGCACACGCCTTACCGCACGCCCGAGGCATTCGGCAATCCCTTCACCGGTGAGCCGGTCGAGCCGTGGTACACCGAGGAACTTCGCGCGCGGCAATGGGCGAGCTTCGGCCCGGGATCGCCTCAGGAACCCGGCGGCCAGATGGGCGCGCCCGCGGGCCACGCGCGCCAACCCGACCAGATCGCCTCGATGGACGATTACCGCGCCTGGGTCGACGGCTACGATTGCGGCATCCGATACGCCGACGGGTGGTGCGGGCGGATCCTGGACGCCTTGGCCGGCGCTAGCGTCCTCGACGACACCGTCATCCTCATCACGAGCGACCACGGCGAGAACCTCGGCGAGCTGGCTGTCATCGGCGACCACGCCGTGGCCGACCACGTCACGTCGCGAGTGCCGATGATCGTGCGGTGGCCGGGCCTTCCCGGGCGGCGGGTCGACAAGGGGCTTTACTACCAGACCGATTTGGCGGCCACGGTCGTCGAGCTGGCCGGCGGCCGCACGCCCGACGGATGGGATGGGCGGTCCTTTGCGGACGCATACCGGACGGGGCGCGAGGACGGCCGCGAGTACGTCGTCGCCAGCCAGAACGCGTGGTCGTGCATGCGGGCCGTCCGGTGGCGCGACCACATGCTCATCCGCACGTACGATCCTGGCCTCAAGAACTATCCGGAGCGGATGCTGTTCAACGTGGCGGACGATCCGCACGAGCTCCAGGACCTCGCAGCCATGCAACCGGACCTCGCAGATCGCGGCCAGGCAATCCTCGACCGATGGACCGCCGACATGATGGCCACGAGCGACGCGGCCGAAGACCCGATGCGGACCGTCATCCGCGAAGGCGGCCCCTTCCACACGCGCGGCCACCTGGGACGGTACTGCGCCCGACTCCGCGCCACCGGCCGCGCGCACCACGCGGACTACCTCATGGGCCGGGAGCCCGAGCGAAGAAGAGACCTGTGACGAGACGTCTCACGAGCAGGGACACCGGGGCAACCGTAGGCCTCGCACTGCTCTACTCATCGATAACATGCGGCCGGGCATAGACGGCCGCACCCACGTTGCCCTTCGAGTCGGCCGTGGCGAGCACACCTGCGCCCTTCGCCTTGGCAAAGTAATCGCCTAGGCCCGTGGTGGCCCCCTGTATCGCTATCGGCAGGCCAGAAGGCCTCCACGTTGCAGACCCCAGGTATACCCCCCAACAAACCCAAGGGGTCCTGGGTTCGAAGGTCGCCCGGCTGGGGACGCCCGTCTGAAAACGTGCCTTCAGGCCAATACTGCAGGGCTACTCCGTGCCCTGGATTTTTCACTTGCACATTCGTGCCACTGTAGCCAAAATGTAGCCAAATTGTGGTCATCCAGGGTGAGGATCACGGACTCGCCAACGATAGGGGCGTTCTCGACCTTGGTGGGGACGTTGGCCGTGGTGAGGGCGAGGTGCGAATCGTCAGTGAACTTGGCCGCGAGGCGCTCGGCCGGGAGTTCGTACCGGTAACCGTCAATACGGGGGAAGGTGATCTCGCAGGCGATCCGGTCTTCCAGGGCTCGGACGCGCGTGGGGATGGGGCCGGGCCTGGGGTCAGTGGTCGAACCGGAGCACGGGATGAAGGAGAACGGCACGCCGTAGACCTCGGCATACTGGACGGGGAAGCCGTCGAACTCGAACGTCTCGCCGCTGGGCAAAGCGAGCGTTTGGCGGCTAGGGCTATAGCCCATGCGGCGGAGGCCCCGGCCGATGACCTGCTCGCACAGGAGTTGCGTGCCGAAGGCCCGGATGCCAAGGATGTGGGTGACGGTGCTCGCGTCCCAGCCCTCGGTGAGCATCGAGACGGAGACGACGCAGCGGATGTGTTCGCCGAGTTTGCCGGGCTTGCCGACGGTGTTCATGACCTCGCGGAGGAGGTCCTCGTCGGTGAGTTTCTCGACGTCGCGGTCGGGGAACCGCTGGCGGCACTCGGCCTTGAACTCCTCGATCTCGGTGCCGGCCGCCTTCTTAAACTCGGGGCTCATGGCCTCGCCGGACTCCAGTTGTTCGGAGTCCACGAGGATGGTGTTCGGGCGGAGGATGAACCGGCCGCCCTCGACGTTGCTGAAGAGGGGCAGTTTGCCGGGCACGGCCACGACAGTACCGTCGGGGAGCGTCTTCTCCCAGCCGGCGATGTAGTCGAAGACCGTCTTCGACACGCTCGTGTTGTTGCAGACGACGATGAAGACGGGCGGCGTAAGGCCGTTGGCCCGGGCCTCTTCGTTCTTCTCCCACCGCTCGAAGTACTTGGCGTAGTTGGCGTAGAGGCTTGTGAAGGCGCCTTCGAGGACGGCTGGCACGTTCGGCTCGCCCGAGAGGTCCTCCGTGCGGCGGCCCTTCTTGGGCAGGTCGTCACGGATGCGGAGCCAGATGTTGCGGTAGGTGGGCTGGTCGCCCTGCATGGCGTCGTCGGCCACGGGGACGCGGGGGACCTTGACGATCCCGCACTCGATGGCATCGATGAGGGAGAAGTCGGACACGACCCAGGGGAAGAGCGTCCCCTCCGAGTAGCCCGAGCCGCGCAGGAAGAAGGGCGTGGCCGAGAGATCGTAGACGGCCTTGATGCCGAGTTTGTGCTGGACAGCCTCCAGGCCGGAGATCCAGACGCGGGCAGCCTCATCGCGTTTCTCGGCCTCTTTGCGGTCGTCGCCGGTGAGTTTTTCCTCTTCGCCCCCTGCGCGGCGGCGGTAGCAGTGGTGGGCCTCGTCGTTGATGACGAAGATGTTGCGCTTCGTGCCGAGGCCGCGGCACACGCGGCGAACCATCTCGCCCTCGGATTCCGTGAAGGCCGAGCCCCTGGTGCCCTCCTTCAGGATGTCCTTGGTGAGTTTGCCCGCTTTGACCTTCTCGCGAGGTCTGAGGGCGTGGAAGTTTGTGACGAGAATCTTGGCCTGCTGCATCCGGTCCATCAGGTCGCCCGGCACGATGTCCATCGCCCGATAGTAGTTGCCGGGGTCGCTCGGGAGGAGCACGCGCAGGCGGTCGCGGATGGTAATGCCAGGCGTGACGACCAGGAAGGAGTCGGTGAACCGGGCGTCTTGAGGGTTGGCCAGTTTGTTGAGCGTCTGCCAGGCGATGAGCATGGCCATGACGACCGTCTTGCCGCTCCCGGTGGCCATCTTGCAGGCAATGCGGAAGAGGCCCGGGTTGGCGTCCTCGTTGAAGCGGCGGAGGTCGTTCTCGATCCAGCGCTCGCCGTACTTGTGGGCGACCTCTGTCAGGTAGACGAGAGTCTCCAGAGCTTCGATCTGACAGAAAAAGAGCCGCCGCGAACGATCCGGAGCGCGCCAGTGCTGAAGGAGGCGGGCCGTGACGCGGGTCACATCGTCGGCATACCGTCCCTCTCGCCAAACCTCTACCTTTTCGCGGATGGCGTTGACCGTCTTGTTCTCTTCGATCCGGTCCCTTGTCCACTCCGTGTCGAAGACCATCTGCTCCCTGGGGCCCCTCCGCCTGGGTTGCGCGATGGGGACGAAGTAGCAGGACACGCGGCGGTCGCGGACGATGTCGTTGGTGATGCCCTCGTCGTCGAAACGGAAGTGCCACCGAGGCTCCTCGAACGGGGAGTTGATGACCGGGTTTTCGATTACCACCTGTCGCGGCATGACTTCCTGTCCCCCGCTGCGGTCGTCGGGTCACGCAGCAAAGAAGCGGCCGGCGCCAGCGAGAGGATATTCTACAGAAGGGCGGCGCGGATTCAAGCACCCGTGTTTCGGAAGGGTGTTACCAAAGTCGAAATGTCCCCGGGCAAGCCATACTCAGGGGGGCTGACCCTGCCCACGACCATCGCGGACGCTTGACCATGATTGTACCTGCGCCTGGCTGTGCGTCCCGAAAATTCCGTCCGGGGTCTGTAGGGTGAATGACGGGTGTCAGCAGGTGTTACCTGCGACAACCAGATGAAGGATTCTGGCGGGAAGGTCGTCCTTTCTGGCTGGAAGGCCTCAATCGCTGCGGCGAAGAGCGGGGCAGACAGGAGAAACAAGTGCATGGAGAATAGGGCGGACGGAGTATTCGGGAGGAACAGGGGTCTGGGTGGGCTGCAAGCCCTGGCTCGCAACGATCCTCAGATGAAACTGACTCGCGCGAGAGATTGTGGATGTGTCCACTTCCGCGCTCACGCCTCGCCCCCAACGTCTCGCGCGGTGTTGCTTGACCCCCATAGGCCGTGCAGCTAACCTATACAGACCCACCACATGAGAGGACAGGGCATGTGGGATATGAATGGGTCCCAGAAGAGGAGATCCCCCATGAAGCCCGATGTGCATGAACTGTCCCGCGGATTCTCGATGCTGTCGGACGCCACACGGCTGCGCATCCTCCAGTTGCTGGCCAAGGGCCCGAAGAACGTCACGACCATATGCAAGGCCCTGCGCCGGAAGCAGCCTGCCGTCAGCCACCACCTGGGCCTCTTGCGGATGTGTCGGCTTGTGACCACCATGCGCCAGGGCAAGGCCGTGATCTACGCGGCGGACAAGGCCGCGCTGAAGGCCCTGGCCTCGGGCCTGGCGGGGCTGATGAAGTAGGCTCACACCCCGAGTGGCACCGCCAGCGCCAGTTCCGCGAGCCCGTCCGCAAGGCTCATCGGCTCACCGGAGGGAATGCAAGTCGCCGGGGCCGCGACGGCCTACTTCGCCATGTCCTTGAGGCCCTTGAGGGCACGGATCTTGACCACCCTACGGGCAGGCTTGGCCTTGAAGACCTGCTCCTGTTTCGTGAAGGGGTTGATCCCCGTGCGCTCCGGGGTAGCGGGCTTCTGGACTACCGTGATCTTCATCAGGCCCGGCATGACAAAGACGCCCGGCCCCTTCTTGCCCACAGCGCGCCCGACCAGCCCCGACAGGGCGTCGAACACCGACACAACCTGCTTGCGAGAAAGCCCCGTGGCCTTGGCGATGCTGGCGAGGACCTCACTCTTGGTGGCCGGCTTGGTGCTGGTTGCCATCTTGCTGCTCCTTAAAGGGATTGAGGGTTAGGCAACGCCCGCTGATGGGGCTGGATGCTACAGCCAAGAGTCAGCAGAAGCAAGGAATCAGTCCTTGGCGCTGCAGGAGGCCGGAACAAGTGCCCTGACGGGGGCGTCACCACCTATCGGAGTGGCCGCAATCTCCTATTCACAACACGGTGTCGGCGGCTAGAATCCTGGCGTCTCCGCAGTTCACAGGCCGAGGAGGACTCGAATGGGCAAGATGGAGCAGACGCTCAAGTCCGAGATTACACGGCTGGCCAAGATGCAAGTGCGGGCGACCTGTGCCGGTTGAATGAAGGGGGGCTGACGTGGACCCAGGCATATATCCCTGGTACGATGAGGAGCGGTGGTTCAGGAAGAAGTTCACGGGTGACCCTTCCGCGGGACGGGAGAGACTGCGGACCGTTTGTTTCGAGGAGGCGCAGAAGTACTTCCGGGCGACCTACACTTCGGTCCGGGTACGGGGTTTTGAGTATGCCTGTCTGTATCGGCATGGGGTACTCCGCTACGGCCAGGAGAACCGGCGGTTGAAGGAGAACGAATGTCCGCCGCGGGATCTTGTTGCCGCTCTTCGTGGGATGTTTCAACGATTGGCCGAAAGCAACGGCGACACAGGCCCCGTTGAGTCCTGGGTCGATTCGGCGCTCCCTCCCAAGATCGCCGACTTCATCAGGTACGCCGCGGAGCATCACCAGCCCGAGCACTGGCTAGAGAGTATGCTGGTGGAACGGCCGCAGGTTCTGTGCAGTTCCTACGATTCTGCCCGGTCGCAGGTCGTGGTAGGGAATGTTGGCACGGGGCCGCGGGAGTTTATTGATCTGCTCGTGCTTGACCGACGGAACCGAGAGGTCGTAGTCGTTGAGTTCAAGGTGCCGAAGGCGACGGGGAAAGCGGTCAGACAGGTCAGAAGGTATGGCGAATGGGTCAAACTGAACCTCCGCCGTCTCTTGGACTCCGAATATGGCTATTTCCGGGACGTTGAGGATCCTGCGGCCTACCGGGTAACGGCCGCTCTTGCAGCCCAGTCATTCACTACGAACCTGGGTGAGTACGTCAACGAGGCGCCAAGTGCGTGCCCCATTCGGCTCTTCCGCATCAGCGATAACTGGCGGACCGAAGTCAACGCCGAGCAAACCCCCATTCCTGAGGGACCGGCCCACGGCAAGAGAATCGAGGCGTGCGGAAGGCAAGGCGGGTACACGACCTCAGGCGTGTCGCTGGGCTCCGAACAGAACGCATTGAGGAAGCGGATCATTGCCCGCGCCGTGGCAACCGGGCTCGGGCACCGCGCCATCAAGTCGCACGAGCAGCGATGGTACGACAATCTGGATGGACCCAAGGGCGTTGTTGCTCAGATTCACGCCCACTGCGGCCGGCCTGACAGTCTAGTCCTGGTCAGGCGCCAGAAAGACAGTGAGGGCTTGGTTGAGCACCTTAGGGCGTGCGACATCGGGGACCGCCAACTGAGCGGCGACTTCGGGCCCAACATGATCTGGTTGAGGGGCGAGAAGAAGTACGCGGAAAAGGGGCCTGCCGACCCTTACTGGGTGCCAGTTCATCTGGCGGCCGAGCCCGACCATCCTAGTTGGCAGACCGTGGATCGCCTCCTGCGGCTGCCCGAAGAGTGGTGGTGAGGGACCCTCATGGCCGAACCCGCAGTGGTTATTACCCACGGCGATGTTAACGGCATGGTGTGTGCCGCGCAACTCATCCGCCGCGAGAAGGGACGTTGCGAGGTGTTGTTCTCCAGCGCTCGCTGGATCGCAGGGAAACTGGAGCAGGTTGCTCAACGCAAGCCTCTGCCCGAACGCCTCTACGTGACGGACATTCCTGCCAATGCGCACGCGGCGGGTTGGGTCGAACGGATGGTTGAGGCGGGTGTGGATGTCTTCTGGATCGATCACCACCCGCTTTCTGAGGACGGCATCCTGGAGCGTTTGTCGCGCGCATGCGAAACCGTCGTGTATAACGAGTCAACCAGTACTCCGGCCGGCGTCCTCCTGGGCCGGTGGCTCGGCAAGGAAGATCCCTACTGTGAGCAAGTTGCCGGGATCTGCTACGCCTATGAGAAAGGTACTGAATGGGAGCGCGACTGGTTTCGGCTGCTTGCCAGCCAGGTCGGAAACGCGGGAGTAGACGTACTCGGGCGCCTTGCCTTTGACCAGCCGCACACGCAGCAGGACCGGCTGCGTATTCAAGAGCAGCGGGATGTCGATGACCTTGCCGAGAAACTGCTCTCCGAGCCGCCTCGCACCGTTACGACCGCTGATGGGAAGACGATGGCGGTATATGACACATCCGCCATGCCGCGAGTCTTCCTGGGCCAGAAGGTGTTCCAGCGTCATGATGTGGACTACTGCATGATACGGATCTCCAAAGGGAAGTGGCAGATCGCCTCCAATCCCGACCGTAGTCTGCCTCTTCGCCGACTGATGGGCCGCCACCGTATGGAAGGTATGGAAGTCGAGGCTGCTGGACGCCCTGATCAACTGCTTGCGGTCGAGGTGATTGCCCCAGTGCCTCCGCCCGCCGAGTCCCACGAGCGCATGGCAAAATGGGCTCACGATCTTCTCTAGTGGACTAGGTCAACACCCCAGGCTGGCCAAGGCCCCGAAGAACGTCACGGCTACATGCAGAGCCTTGGGCCGGAAGCAGCCTGCCGTCAGCCACCACCTGGGCATCTTGCGGATGTGCCGGCTTGTTAACACCGTGCGCCAGGGCAAGTCGGTCACTTACGCCACCGGCAAGGCTGCCCTGAAGGCCCTAGCCTCGGCCCTGGCGCGGCTGATGCCGAAGTAGGCTCACGCCCCGAGCGGGACCTCCAGCGCCAGTTCCGCCAGCACGTCCACCAGGGCGCTGTCCGGGTCTGCGGGCTGGGAAGGCGGAACGCTTGGCGTTGGGACGGCAACCGTCAGCAAGGGCTCAGGAGCGGGGTCGGCCTCAACGTTCTCGGCTGGCTCGTCTCCCTCCACACTTGCCGCACGGACCGCCGGCGCCGTCGAGAGAGTCACGGGAGCAGCAAGGGCACCCGCCTCGGCCGTGGGGTCTCCTTCGCTCGCGCGTACGACGTCCAGTGGCATCCCGAAGGCCTGTGCCAGGACAGCGTCCGCCGTCACCACAGGCGCCGGGCCTTCCTCCGCGTCTGACACGGGTGACACCATGTCCGCCTGCGCGACCTCCCGTACCACGGCGGCCGGTGCCGCAGCGCCACTGGCAGGAGGCGTTGTGGCCGACGACGCCGAGGTACTTCCACCCAGGCCGCCCAGCAGATCGCCGAAGGAGAGGGAGTTGAGGACCAGTGGGCCGGCGCCACTTGCCAGCCTGACCGTTCCCCCGTTGATGACCAGCGTCGAAACCCGGTTCTCGCCCCCGCCAAGCACCAGCGTGCCCTCGCCGTCCTTGGTCAACGTGTTGTCGCCGCCGCCGAGAGTCCCGTTCAGGACCAGCGTGTTCTCCTCGCCGATGGTCCAGGTCGAGTCCCCGCTGAGGGCCACCATAGGGTCAACGGCGTTCGTGCCTGCGCCGGCACTGTCGATGCCCCCTGGACCGACGGTGAGCGTATGGCCGGCACCGCCGACCGCCCAGCCGGCGGTTCGCAGGTCTGCCCCCTTCACGCTCGCATCTCCGTAGAGGGCGGGTTGATGCATGGCGGCGACAGAGAACACCGCGGTCGTATCGGTCTGTGGCACGGCCCCCGCCCAGTTGGCGCCCTTCTCCCAGTAGTCGTCTGTTGACCCGGTCCAAACGCTTCCGAAGGCACCCGGTTCTCCCGCCTCGAACGCCTCACGGAAGAGGACCGTCGTCTCCGGCGGCATCCCGGTCTCAACGCGCAGGTTGTCGAGGTCCACATCCAGCGCCGGACCGTACATGTGCGGC
>CAYGZE010000108.1:0-12877 GCA_964354185.1 uncultured Anaerolineales bacterium
CCGCCCTCGGTCCGGATGACCATCGGGACGGTCGTCTTGCCGCCGAACATGTAGCGGTTCTTCCCGGCCTGGTTGACGAACTGGTCCATCGCCAGGGTCATGAAGTCGACGTACATGATCTCGGCGACGGGCCTCATGCCACACATGGCGGCCCCGACGGCGGCGCCGGCGATGGCGGCCTCGCTGATGGCGGTGTCGCGGACGCGTTCCTCGCCGAACTCCTCGACGAGGCCCTGCGTGGCGGAGTAGGCCCCGCCGTAGATGGCCACGTCCTCGCCCATGACGAAGACGCGCGGGTCGCGCCGCATCTCCTCCGCGAGCGCGTCGCGGACCGCCTCACGATACATGATGACCGGCATGGCTGCCTCTCGCCTTTCGCGTTTACTCGACCCTCTGCAGGCCGCGCTCGCCCTCGACCCAGCCCGCGTACACGTCGTCCATCACCTCGGACGGGTCGGGGTACGGGCTCTCCTCGACGGCAAACTTCTCGGCCGCCGCCAGGGCCGCGTCCACCTGGGCCTGGAGCGCCTCGAAGGCCTTCTCCGTGAGCATCTTCTCCTGGAGGAGGTCCTGCTTGAAGAGGAGGATGGGGTCGCGCCCGTGCCAGTAGGCCTCCTCCTCCTTCGTGCGGTAGACGCGCGGGTCGCTCCGCGAGTGGCCGCGATAGCGGTAGGTCGCGGCCTCGATGAGGCTGGGCCCGCCGCCCGCGCGTGCCCGCGCGACGGCCTCCAGGACCGCCTCGCGAACCTCGAGCACCCGCTGGCCGTCGACCTTGACGCCCGGCATGGCGTAGCCGCGCGCGCGGCCGCACACGTCGTCCACGGCGCAGGCCCGCGAGAACGCCACGCTCATCCCGTACAGGTTGTTCTCGCAGATGAAGATGACCGGAAGTTTCCACTTCCCCGCCATGTTGAGCGACTCGTGGAAGTTGCCCTCGTTCGAGGCGCCGTCGCCGAAGAAGCAGAGGACCACGGAATCCTTCTTCTGCATCTGGCACGCGAGGGCCGCCCCGGTGGCCACGGGCAGGTTGCCGCCGACGATGCCGGTCGCCCCGAGGTTGCGGTTGGAGACGTCGGCGATGTGCATCGAGCCGCCGCGCCCCTTGCAGTAGCCCGTCGCCTTGCCGCACAGTTCGGCCATCATGAGTTTCAGGTCGGCCCCGAGGGCGATGCAGTGCCCGTGGCCGCGATGCGTGCTCGTCACGTAGTCGCGCTGGTCGATAGCGGCGCAGGCGCCGACGGCGACGGCCTCCTGGCCGGCGTAGACGTGGCTCGCCCCCTGGAGGACGTTCCGCGCCAGGAGTTCGAACACCTTGTCCTCGAACGCGCGGATCTCCATCATCCGGCGGAGGAGCCCGAGTTGGAACTCCTTCGTGAGGGCGGGTTTCTTCCCGGCTGCCGCGGTCTTGGCGGCCTTGCCGGGCTTCTTCCGGCTGACCTGCTTAACGGTGGCCATCCTGTCCTCCCCACCATGCGATACCCGGCGACGAAAAGCGCGGGATTATAGCCTGAGCGCCTCCGGGACGCAAGCCAGGATGTCGACGGCCGTGGTGCCGCGCGGGCCCAGGCGCGCGGCCGCCAGGTCCCCGGCCCGGCCGTGGGCCCAGACGGCCAGGACGGCCGCGTCGAACGGCTCCATGCCGGAGGCCACGAGCGCCGCCAGGAGGCCCGTCAGCACGTCGCCCGCGCCGGCGGTGGCCATGCCGGGGTTCCCCGTCGCGTTGAGGTAGAGCCGCTCGCCGTCCGCAACGATCGTTCCGGCGCCCTTGAGGACGGCCACGGCGCCGAGGGCCGCGAGGCGGGCGGCGGCGGCCTCGCGGTCGGCCTGGACGTCCTTCGCCGCGACGCCCAGCAGGCGCCCGGCTTCGCCGGGATGCGGCGTGATGACGACCGGGGCATGCGCCGCCTTCAGCGCCGCCCGGGGATTCGTGCCGAGGACGTTCAGGGCGTCGGCGTCGAGCACCAAGGGGACGGCCGCGCGGCCGACGACCGTGCGGACGACCTCGGCCACGCCGGGCGTCCGGCCCAGGCCGGGGCCCATGGCGATCGCGCCCTGCCCGTCGGCCAGGCGCTGCACCGCCGCGGCCGCCTCCGGCACGAGGCAGGCCCCGTCGTCGGGGAGCGGCGCCGTCGTGCAGCACGGCGCGAGGGCCGCCACGGTGTCGAGGGCGGCGTCGGGCGTGGCGATCTTGACGAGTCCGGCCCCGCCGCGGAGGGCGGCGTTACCGACGAGCGCGGCCGCGCCGGCCATGCCCCGGCTACCGGCCACCACCAGGACCAGGCCGGCGGTCCCCTTGTGGGCGTCGGCCGGAAGGGCGGGCGGCCTCGGGATGTCCGTGACGCGCTTCATCGCGACCTTCGCCCGCCCTTGGTCCCGGCGGGGCGCTTCCGCGCGGCGCCCGCGGCGGGCGCTTCGGCGCGGCGCGTCGCGGCGGCACAGCGGTCGCCCGTCTGGAGGATGCGGGCGGCCAAGTGGGCGGCGCCGAACCCGTTGTCGATGTTCATGACCGCCACGCCCGCGGCGCAACTGTTGAGCATCGTCAAGAGCGGCGCCAGGCCCTGAAAACTCGCCCCGTACCCGACGCTGGTGGGGACGGCGATGACCGGCGCCTCCACGAGGCCGCCGACCACGCTCGCCAGGGCCCCCTCCATGCCGGCCACCACGATGACGACCGTCGCCCGTGCCAGGGCCCGCGAGTGGGCCAGCAGCCGGTGAATGCCCGCGACGCCGACGTCGGAGAAGGTCTCGACGCGGCAACCCATCACCTCGGCGGTGACGCGGGCCTCCTCGGCGACGGCCTGGTCGCTCGTGCCCGCCGAGACGACGGCCACCAGGCCGGGAAGCCGCCGGCGCCGTCCTGCGGCCGCCAGCACGATCGCCCGCGCGGCCGCGTGATAGACCGCCTTCGGATGCCGGGCGCGAACGGCCGCGTAGACCTCCGGCGACGCCCGGGTGGCCAGGACCTCGGAACCGTGCTGGGCGAGGCGGTCGACAATGGCCGCGACCTGGTCGGCCGTCTTGCCCTGGCAGAAGACGACCTCGGGGAAGCCGCATCGAAGGGCCCGATGATGGTCGAGTTTAGCGAAGCCGAGGTCCTCAAAGGGCATGTGGCGCAGACGCTCGACGGCCTTCTCGGGCGTCACGCGCCCCTTCCTCACATCGTCCAGAAGTCTGCGGAGATCGCGGGTATCCACGGGGAGCATTATAAGGCCGAGCCGCGGCCTCCCACAAGGGATTCGTCAGCACGCCCGCGCTTCGAGGTCCAGGTCGGCGAAGCGGCCGGCGACGGCGTAGTGATACGCCAGGCCCGCGACCATGGCGGCGTTGTCCGTGCAGTAGGCCATCGGCGGCAGGAGGACCTCCAGCCCCACCGCCTCGGCCGCTTCCTGGAGGCGCTGGCGCAGGCGCCGATTCGCCGCCACGCCGCCGCCGACGATAATCCGGTCCACGCCGCGCACCTCCGCCGCCCGCAGCGTCTTGGCGACCAGAACGTCCACGACGCACTCCTGGAAACTGGCGGCCACGTCGGCGATCCGCCGGGGGGAGAGCCGCGTCGGCCGGTTCTTCGCGTCGGCCCCGTGGCCGCGGACCTCGTACAGGACGGCCGTCTTCAGGCCGCTGAAACTGAAGTCGAGCGAGTCGGCGGCCAGGTACGGCCGCGTGAACCGCACGGCGTCGGGCGCGCCCGTCTCGGCCGCCCGGTCGATGCTCGGCCCGCCGGGGTACGGGAGGTCCAGCAGGCTCGCGACCTTGTCGAAGGCCTCGCCGGCGGCATCGTCGGTCGTCGCGCCCAGGAGCGCGTGGGCCGCCGGCCCCTCGGAGTAGTACAGGCTCGTGTGGCCGCCCGAGACGATCAGGCTGACGCACGGGAACGGCAGGCCGTCGCGCTCCAGGCACGGCGCGTAGATGTGGCTCTCGAGGTGGTCGATGCCGATGAGCGGGCGGCCGTGGAGCCAGGCCAGCGTCTTGGCGGCCGTCACACCCAGCAGGAGCGACCCGATCAGCCCCGGCCGATGGACGACGGCGACGGCCTCGACGCCGTCCGGCCCGACGCCGGCCGCCTGGAGCGCCTCGGCAATCACGGGGACGAGCGCTTCCAGGTGGGCCCGCGACGCGATCTCGGGGACCACGCCGCCGTACTTCCGGTGGATCTCGACCTGGGTGGCGACGACGTTGGAGAGGACGCGGCGGCCGTCCTGCACCACGGCCGCGCACGTCTCGTCGCACGAGGTTTCAATGCCGAGGATCTTCATCCGCGCGTCCGGCGCCGGCGGCCGGGGTCAGGCGGCCTTCTTGGGTTCGGCCGGCTGCGGCGGCACATGCTTCAGGTACTTCTCGATGACCTCCATGCCGCGCAGCAGGTCCAGCGCCCGCTCCAACTGTCGATCGCGCGAGGCCGCCTCGGCCTTGGCGCCGGGCGTCTTGGGCGCCGTCCCGTCGGGATTCAGGTCGGGCACGTCGATGCCGGGCATCTCGGCCCCCGGCTTAGGCGCCTTCTCCTCCGGCTTGGGCGTCTTCTCCTCCGGCTTAGGCGCCTTCTCCTCCGGCTTGGGCGTCTTCTCCTGAGGGGCGGGCTTCTCGGCCCCGCCCTCGGGCTTCTCGGGATCCTTCTTGCCGTTGCCGTGCCGGATGATCTCGCCCTCCTGCCGCGCGCGGATGATGCCGATGTACTCCTCGGGGGTCATCGGGATGGCGATGTCGGGCATGACGCCCCACTCGTCCTTGTCGGTCATGTCCTCCTCGCGATGGATGTTGCGGCCGCCCGGCATGTAGTACTTCGAGGTCGTGAGTTTCAGGGCCG
This sequence comes from uncultured Anaerolineales bacterium, assembly GCA_964354185.1. Classification (GTDB taxonomy): domain Bacteria; phylum Planctomycetota; class Phycisphaerae; order FEN-1346; family FEN-1346; genus CAYGZE01. Next base: position 4,802 of record CAYGZE010000108.1, read on the forward strand.
CGCGCTCGCCCTCGAGCGGGATGACGTTCTGGACGCTGCCCTTGCCGAACGTGCGGTCGCCGACGATGATGGCGCGGCCGTGGTCCTGGAGGGCGCCCGAGACGATCTCCGAGGCGCTGGCGCTGAACTGGTTGACGAGGACGATCATCGGGAAGTAGGGGTACGTCCCGGCCTTGGTGGCCGTCGCCTCCCAGTGCGGGGTGGTGCGGCCCTTGGTCTGAACGATGACGCCCTCGTCCAGGAACAGGTCGCACATGTCCACGGCGCTCTTCAGGATGCCGCCCGGGTTGAACCGCAGGTCCAGGATGAGGCCCTTCGTCCCGTCCTTCAGGAGGCCATCGATCGCCTCCTTCAACTCCGGCACGGTGTTCTCCACGAACCCGGCGACGCGGATATAGGCGATCTTCTTGTCGGGGTCGATCAGGTAGACCCACTTGTCGTTCTTGTCGCGCCTGATGCCCTTGATGGTGTGGACCTCGATCATGGCGCGGGTCATCGTGATCTCCGCAACCTCGCCCGTCATGTGCCGCACCTTGATCGTCACCTTGGTCCCCGGGTCGCCCGTGAGGATCTTGACGGCCTTGTCCAGCGTGACGCCTTCGGCGCTCTTGCCGTCGATCTCCAGGATGAGGTCGCCCGCCTGAACGCCGGCCTCGAAGGCGGGGGTCCCTTCCAGGGGGCTGATGACGGTCAGGAACCCCTGGCGCATGCCGATCTGGATGCCGATGCCCCCGAACTTGCCGCGCGTCATCTTCTGGAACTCGTCGATCTCATCCTCGGGAATGTAGTTCGAGAAGGGGTCCAGGCCGTTCAGCATCCCCGCGATGGCGTCCTTGAACAGTTCCTTCGTATCCACGTCGCGGACGTACTGCTTCTGCACCAGCCGCAGGATCTCGATGAACCGGTCGCACTCCTTGAAGACCGCGTCGTCGGTCTTCTCCTTCTCGGCGGTGGCCCCGAAGGCCAGGGCCAGCAGGCCCCCCATGATCATGACCAGGATGAGGCCAATGACGTTCCGGCGCACCATGCAGCGTCTCCTCGGCGCCCGCCCACCGGGCGCCTTCTTGCCGTGTGGCATTGTAGCGTTCCGGGGCCGGAATGCAATCCCCGAAGCGGCGGCGCGCGGCGCCCCGCGCGCGGCCGCGGCGTCACAGCCGCCCGGCGGGCCCCCCGCTCGCACCGGCCGCCCAGCGCCCCGGCCCACCGAGGACGGCGTGGCGGAAGCGCGTCGCCAGCACGCCCACCTGCGATCCCAGGACGGCCGGCGGCGCCGTCCGCCCCAGGCGCAGGGCGACCGTGCCGAGGACCGCGTTGGCCCGGGCGGCAATCGGCGCGCGGTCCAACCGCTGCCCGACCAGCGCATCGACCACCCGCCTCAGGTCCTCGGCCCGCGGCGCGGGACGCTCCGCCACCACTTCCAGCGGGTCCAGGCCGGCCAGCACGCCGAGCACGACGGCCGCCGCCACGCTCCGCCGATGCCCCTGGACCACCTGCTGCCACAGGTGCCGCGCACGCTCCAGGCACACGCGCTCGGCCTCGTGCGCCTCCGTCCGCTCCGAGGCCGACGGGGCGCGCGGGCCCCCGGCGCCGGCCCAGCCGGGACCGTCGTCGCCGGCGTCCAGCCCCGGCCTCTCGCGCTCAGACCGCGCCACCAGCCACCTCACCTGCCGCGCCACGAGCGGCCCGCCGCAGTGCGGGCATGCCGCCGGGCCGCCCGCGCGGGGCCAACTCGTGCGGCACCGGGGACAGCGGACCCGCCACTGCGTCACTGGCACCGCCAGGCCCGCCTGCCGCAGGACCAGCGCCAGCGGGCTGAACAGGAGCGCGTGGGGCCGAAACCGACCGGGCACCTGACCCAGCAGAAGGTACCGGGCCACCGCGCGGAAGGAGTCGACGCCGGGCGCCCACCCGAACGGCGGGCCGTCGGGGCGGTCCGGGGCCCCGGCCTCCAGCAGGCGGACGTCCTGCCGCCCGGCCGCCACGCTCTTCAGGAACACCAGCGCCAGCGGCACGGCGACCTCGTGGACCAGTTCCGCGCGCCGTCGGCCGCGCGCCCCGATGCCCGCCATCTCGACGGCCGGCAGCGCGATCCGCCAGATGCCGCGGACGAGGCGCGGCCAATAGGGGCCGATCGCGCCCCCGGCCCTCAGCAGCCGCGCCGTCCACAGCCGCACGATCGCCGCCGGCCCCGCCGCGATCCCCAGCGCAGGCACGGCCGCCCACACCTGCCGCGACCAGCCCACGCAAGGCGGCAGACTCACCAGCCGAAGCGCGTCGCGCCGGTAACATGCGCCGGGCCCCGCCGGCCCCCACCTCTCGACCGCCTCGCGCACGTGGGGCGGCACGAACGAGACGAGCCTCAGCGCGGCCCACCCCCGCACCTCCGGACAGAACCTGGCCGGCGCCGACGTGCTCGAGGCGTAGCCCATGCCTTCCCCACCTGGGATATGCGGCAGGGAATCAGCCGGCACTACTGAATCCCCGTGCCTCGGCGGCCGCGTGCGTCACGGCGCGGCAAGCCGCCCGTGCGGTCCATCGCACCCTCCTGAAGGATAGGACACGTTCCCGGTCCAGGCCGGCCCCGGGCGCGGCCTGTGTGACATGTGTGTGTCGCACGCATGCCATACGGGTGTCGCTGAGGACCAGCCACGCCACTTGCGCCTTGGCGCGGTGGGTGCGGAGACCCACCGCGCACAGTGGCGTTGCAGTACCAGGCCGGGCGGGAGACGCACGCCGAGGGCGCGGCGGCGGGGACGCACCCCCGCGTCGCCGTCAAGGGAGACGCGGGGCGGGAAGGCACGCCAGGGAAGGCGGGGGCAGCGCGGAACGCGCCCGCTCGCGCCCGGGCACTCCGCAGGTCGCCCCGCCCGCCCTTACGGCTTGGCGGCAGGGTCGCAGCGCAGGCCGTCGAGGATCGCCCCATCCGTGCCGCGCACCCGGACGCACGCGCCGCACCCCATCGTGTGCTGCGTGATCTTCACGAAGAAGTCGTTCCAGCCTTCCCGGAGTTCGGCCTCGGCCTTGTCGGCCCCCGGCGTCCGGCCGCGCACGGCGTTGTTGGCGTGGACGAGTTTCCCGTTCACCCACAACTTGATGCCGTCGTCGGTCCCGATGTCCAGGCGCACCTTGCGGGCCGCGGGCGAGAAGACCCGCGTCTTGAGGTAGGCGACGCAGTGGTCGCCGCCGACGATGCCGCCGAGGTCGGCCTGCCAGATGAGCGCCGGGTCGGCCGGGGGCGGCAGGGGCTTCCATGCCACGTCCTTCGCGTCGGGCTTCTCGGGCGGGAAGGCGATGTCAAACAGTTGCGTGCACTCCTTCCCCTGCTCGCGGTACGGGCCGGCCACCAGCCACGCCGTCAGGTACCCGACGTACTGGTCCATGGCGTCGAGGGCCTTGGCGGCCTCGGCCCGGAGGTTCGCGTTCTTCGTGGAGGAGGCGATCCGCCGGAGGGCGGCCTTCGCCTCGGCAGGGCGCGTCGGCGCAAGCGCGGCCGCGATGCCGACGCAGGCGGCCTCGGCCTCGCCCCGGACCGCCTCGTCGGCGCAGAGCGACTCGGCCAGTCGGAGCGCGTCGGGGTGGCCGACCTTCGCCAGTTCCTTCAGGCCGAGCCGCTTCTCCTCGGGCCGCTGCGAGGCGGCCATGGCGGCCTCGCACATCTTCCACCGCTCGTCGACCGGGCGGTCGGCGGCCGCCGCCACCAGCCGCCAGTACCCGCGAAGGGCCAGCACCCGCGGCGCCACGCCGTCGGCCTCGCGGGCGAGTTTCAGGAGGTCCGGCGCGGCCTCCGGGCCGCCGGCCTCGGCCATCGTCCGCAGGGCCGCGTCGCGGACAGCGGCCTCCTTGTCGGCCAGGCCCGCCCGCAGGGCCTCGAGCGCCTCCGGGCCGCCCACCCGCCCCGCGACGCGAAGGAGGCTCGCTCGCCCGGCCGTGTCCGCGCCCTTCATCGCCCCGAGGACCCGGGAGACCGACGCCTCCGGCCGGTCGCTCCGGCCGCACGCCGTGACGAGGGCCTGCTCGGCCGCCTCGCGCGCCGCGTCGGTCTTGACGCGCAGGACGATCTGGACGAGTTCGTCCGCGGCGCCCGCGTCGGCCAGCATGCCGAGCGACCGCAGCGCGACCAGCCGCGTCGCCTCGTCGGCCTCCGGCCCGGCCATCTTCAGGAGCGCCGGCACGGCCTGCGTCTCCTGCCGCAGGCCCATCGCCCGGGCCATCTCGGCCTGCACGGCGGGCTCGGCCTTCGGCAGGGCCGCCAGGAGCACCTCGTACACCTTCGGGTCGCGGATCAGCGTGAGGGCTTCGCGGGCAACCTCCTGCTCGTCGCCCGTCGCCTTGGCGGCGGTCTCGGCGAGCCGCGTCGCGGTCGAGGCGTCGCCCAGGACGCCCAGGGCCGCGAGGGCCGCCATGCGGACCGCCGGGGCGGGACTTGCCGCCGCCGCGACGACGGCCGGCCGCGCCGCCGGGTCGCCCCGCTGCGCGAGCGCCTCGACGAGGGCCGCCTGGGTGGCCGGCGGGACCTTGGTCAGGAGGTCCGCGAACGCCTTCGTCGCGGCCTCGCCCGGGATCTCGCGCACCAGTTGCAGCGACGCCAGCCGCGCCGCGCGCTCCTCGCCCGCCACGCCCTTGGCCGCCAGGGCCACGACCCCGTCGCCCGACGCCCGCACCAGCCCGCGGTAGGCGGCCGTCCGCACGTGGACCGGCCCATCGGCGGCGTACATGGCCTGGTAGATCGCCGACGCGCCCTTCTTGTCGCCGGCGGCCAGCAAGCGGTCGGCCGCCAGAAGCAGCGCGTCGATGACGGACGGCCGCACGGCCGGCGGCGCCTTCGCCCGGGCCGCCTCGAGGGCCGCCACCGCCTCCGGACCGCCGATCTTGCCGAGGGCCGTCGCGGCCGCCGACGCGACCTGGGCGTCGGCGTCCCTCACGAGTTCCACGAGCGCGGGCACCGCCTCGCGGTCGCCCCGGTCGCCGAGCGAGTCGATGACGCCCACCTTCAGCAGCCCCGCGACCTTCGGGAGCGCCTCCCGCAGCGCCGCTCCCGCCTCCGCGCAGGGCATCGACTCCAGGGCGTACCGCGCCCAGTACGAGAGGTCCTTGTCCGCCAGGAGGGCCGCCAGCGCGGGGACGGCCTTGGCCGTCCCGCTCGTTTTCAGGTCGCGGCAGGCGGCGGCCTTCTCGCCGACCGGCTTGTCGGATTGAAGGACGCCGACGAGCGCCGCTTCATCCGCCGCGCCCGCCCGGGCCGCCGGGCCGCACGCCGCCGCGAAGATCGCCAGGACCGCCAACGCTGTCCGTCGATTCATGGTATCCCGTCCTTCTCGTCCGCAGGTCAGAAGCGCCACGGCGGGCGCATCGGGGCCGAGAGCATGCGGTCGGCCTCCGGGTCGTCGATGAAGTGCCAGCGCTGGGGGTCCCACTTCAGGGGGCGCTTGAGTTGCTCGGCGATGCCGCCCAGCAGGAGAATGCTCATGGCCCGGACGCCGGTCTCCACGTCGCAGATGGGGCGCTTCCGGGTCCGGACGCAATCGAGGAAGTTGCCGGAGTGGCTGTCGCACTTGTAGAGGTGCACGTCCCTGGGCCCCAGCGGTTTCCGCAGGATCTCGGGCGGATACGACACGAGCCACTCGCGGTCGACGGCGATGCGGCCGTCGGTCCCCACGAAGGTGCCGCCGCCGCTCCCGCCCACCTTCTCGCCCGGGTACGGGCACCCGTAGACCACGACGCCGCTCGCATACTTGTAGACGGGGTGGCCGTCCTCGAGGGCGATGTCGGTCGGACCGGTGCGGTCGCCGTCGATGCCCCACTGGACGATGTCGTAGTGGTGCTGGCCCCAGTTGATGCTGCCCCAGCCGAACAGGTGGGCGTCGCACCCGCCGGGGAACGGCGTCCACGGGGCCGGGCCGAGCCAGAGGTCCCAGTCCAGGCCCTCGGGGACGGGCCTGCCGGCGCCGCCCGGTCCGGGCCCGGGGTTGAACCCGCCGCCGCCCAGCATCGCGTAGACGGACCGGAGTTTCCCGATCCGCTCGCTGCGGACGTACTCGCAGGCGCGGCGGAACTTGCCGTCGTAGCAGCATCGCTGCTGCGTGCCCGCCTGGAACACGCGGCCGTAACGCGTCACGGCGTCGATCATCGCCAGCCCGTCGCGGATCGTCAGGCAGATGGGCTTCTCGCAGTAGACGTCCTTGCCGGCCTTGGCGGCCATGACTGTCATCAGCGCGTGCCAGTGGACCGGCGTGCCGATGAGCACGGCGTCGACGTCGCTTCGGGCCAGGAGGTCGCGGAAATCGTTGTACGCCTCGCACGCCTTGAAGGCCCCCTTGCCGGCCTTCTCGGCGTAGTAGGCGTTGACCCGCTGCTGGTACCCCTCGCGCTTGCTGCGGACGACGTCGCAGACGCCCAGGACCTGGACGTCGTCGCGGCCGAGGTATCCGCCCGTCAGGTAGGTCCACGCGCCGCCCACGAGGTGCCCGCCGCCCTGCCCTCCCAGGCCGATGAAGCCCATCGCGACGCGCTCGCTCGGGGCGACCTTGCCTTCGAGGCCCAGCGCCGACGCCGGGACGAGGTACGGCGCCGCGGCCGCCGCCACGAGGGCGCCCGCGCTGCGCCGCAGGAACTGCCGGCGGGAAATCGATCCGTCCGTCCGCATGGTCGTCATCCTTGACTCCAGGCTCTGTCCGTCATGGGTCCGGCAACCGGAGAGTATAACCGTGCGCCCCGCGCCGCGTCGCGTCCAATCTGCGTGGTTTCCGCCTGGTCGCGTCCCCTCTTGCGAATGCGGGCCGCCCAGGGTACTCTGGAGGTGGTAGGGGCGCAGCGGGCGCCGAAGGCCAAGAGGGGGAATCCAACCTGAGCGGGGACGGAACGGGAGGCACCATGCACAGCGTAAATCGGTGGATCGGCGGGATGATGGCCGGCGTGATCCTCGTGGGCGCGACCTGCGCCGCGGCCCAGGACTGGCCTCAGTGGCGAGGCCCCAACCGCGACGGCAAGGTGACCGGCTTTGCCGCGCCAGAGAAGTGGCCGACCGCCCTCGCCCAGAAATGGAAGACCACGGTGGGCCAGGGCGACGCCACCCCCGCCCTGGTGGGCGACAAACTCTACGTCTTCACGCGGCAGGGCGACGACGAGGTCCTCCAGTGCCTGGGCACGGCCGACGGGAAGGAAGTCTGGCAGAGCAAGTACGCCGCCCAGGCCGTGACCGGGGCCGCCGCCAGGCACCCGGGGCCCCGCAGTTCGCCCACCGTGGCCGACGGCAAGGTCATCACGCTGGGCGTGGGCGGCGTCCTCTCCTGCTTCGACGCCGCCAGCGGCAAGGTCCTGTGGCAGAAGGACGAGTTCCCCAAGGTCGTCCCCCAGTTCTTCACGGCCATGTCGCCCATCGTCGTGGACGGCCTGTGCATCGCCCACCTCGGCGGAAAGGACGGCGGGGCGATCATCGCGTTCGACCTGGCCGCCGGCGATGTCAAGTGGAAGTGGACCGGCGACGGCCCCGCCTACGACTCGCCCGTCCTGATGACCGTGGAAGGCACCAAGCAGATCGTGACGCTGACCGACAAGAGCCTCGTGGGCCTGGCCGTGGCCGATGGGAAACTCCTGTGGCAGGTGGCGGCCGCGCCCCAGGGAAGGTGCTACAACTCCGCCACGCCCATCGCCGTCGGTTCGACGGTGATCTACACCGGGCAGGGGCGCGGCACCAGGGCCGTCCAGGTCGAGAAGCAGGGCGACGCCTTCGCCGCCAAGGAACTCTGGGCCAACGACACCCTCGGCACCGGCTTCAACACGCCCGTCCTCAAGGACGGCCTCCTGTTCGGCCTCTCCGACAAGGGCAACCTCTACTGCCTGGACGCCAAGACCGGCCAGGCCGGCTGGACCGACTCGAACCGCCTGGGCAACTTTGGGGCGGTCCTCGACGCGGGCGGCTGCCTGCTGGCCCTGCCCAGCAACTCGGAGCTGATCGCCTTCAAGCCCGCCGACAAGGCCTACGAGGAACTGGCCCGCATCAAGGTCTCCGACACGCCGGTCTACGCGACCCCCGTCGTCGCCGGGAACCGCATCTTCGTGAAGGACCAGGAGTCGGTG
>CAYGZE010000109.1:0-2030 GCA_964354185.1 uncultured Anaerolineales bacterium
CATACGCGCGTTGCCCCGGTTCACTCGTTCGCGCTGCTCGTCGGAGAGTTTCAGTTCCTCCTTGGCCTTCTCGGTCATGAGCACCTCGAGGCCGCCGAAGACGGCCAGTTTCTGGCGGTCTTCGAGGAGTTGCTTGAGTTGGTCGGTCTGCTCGCCGGTGAGGAGGTCGGAGGCGGCCTTCATCAGGTCATACATGGATGGAAATGCCTCGATGAGTGCCTCGAACTGGGCGCGGCGGATGGCGCGCTGGCGCTCGCGTTCCAGGTTCTCGTCGCCCCCCCCCGTGCTCGGGTTGTCGAGCCGCGCCTGGTCGACGGCGTGGTCGCGGGTGGACGCGACCTTCTCGTGGAGTTCAATCATCTTGGCGTCCTGCTCGGGCGTCAGGCCGATCTCCTTGCGGACCTCGGCGTCGCCGAGGGCGTTGAAGTACATCATGGCGCGGACGCGGGCCTGGATCTCGTCGGCGGTCATGGGCAGCCCGTCGGCCCTCGTGATGAGGCGGCCGAGGGCCCCGAGGCCCCCGAGACCGCGGCCGCCCTCGCCCCACCGGCCTTCGCCCGGGCCTTCGGCGACCAGCAGGAAGCGGACGGGCTGCTCCTCAAGGACGGGCGTGACGGGTGCCGGGGGCGCTTCGGGTTTGGGCTCGGGCTTGACGGCGCCCGGCTTGGCGTTGCGGTCGGGCCGCTCCGGCCGCGCGCCCTCCAGGAGGTGCTCGGCCGCCTTCTTCTGGTCCTCGGTGAGCAGGGCGAAGACGCTGCGGCGGGCCTCGCGGGCGAGGTCGGCCTGCTGAGTGCGGAGTTTCTGCCAGAGGGACCGCGCGGCCTCGCCGCGCTCGGTCTCGGGCAGGGCCGTCACCGCGTCGCGCTCGGACTTGGCCATCGTGGCGGCGCGGTCGGCGAACTCCTTGAGGACCTGCTTGATGCGGGTCTGCTGGTCCTCGGCAAGGCCCAGTTCCTCCTTGGCCTGCCGCGTGGTCAGCAGGAAGAGGCCGCCGAAGGGGCGGTACTTGGCGCGCTCGGCGTCGATGGCCTTGAGTTGGTCGGCCTGGTCCGGCGTGAGGAGGTCGGCGGCGGTCTTCATGAGGGCTTCGAGTTCGGGGCGGACACCGCCCAACGCCTCGCGCATGGCGCGGCCCATCGCGCGGCGGCGCTCGCCGGCCCGCTCGTCGCCCGCGGGCTGATCCGGCTCGCCGGCGGCGGGGCGGTCGAGTTTGGCCTGGTCCATCGCGCGGTTGAACGCCGCCTTGGCCTTCTCCTGGAGGGCCTTCAGTTGCTCGTCCTGCTCGGGCGTGACGCCGATCGACTGGCGGACGTCCGGATCGTCGAGGAGCCGGAAAAGCCGCATCTGGCTCTGGATGGCGCTGTCGCCGGGGCCGCCGCGCCCGGGGCCGCCGTCGCGCATGCGGCCGCGGCCGCCCTCCCTCGGCCCGCCCTCGGCGATGAGCCGGAACGTCGGGCCCTCTTCGGCGGCCGCCGGCCGGCTCGGCGTGCCCCGCCGCGCCGGACGCTCGGGACGCGCCGGACGCACCGGGCGCGGCGCCTCCTCCTGGGGCGGCTGGCCGAGGCCGCGGGCCTTGAGCCACCGCGTCGCCGCCTCGCGCTGATCGGGCTTGAGGATCTCCTCGATGACGCGCTGCGTCAGGTCCTGGATCATCTGGCGGTGCTGGTCCTTCACGCCCGCCTTCATCTTCTCGATCTCCTGGGCCCGCTCGTCGAGCGGGTAGTCTTCCAAGGCGTCGCGCACGCGCTGGCGCATCTGGTCGCGTTGGGCGTCGAACTTCTCAACCGCCTGGCGGATCTTGTCGACCTGGGCCTCGGACAGGCGAAGTTTCCGGACGACATCGGGCTCCGTCATCGCCCTGAAGCGATCGGCGGCCCCCGGGCTGGGCAGGTCCATCAGGTCGGCGGGCCCGGCGCGCTTGGGACGGGTCGGCGCCCCGGACGCCTGGCCGCGCATCTGGCCCTGCATCCGACCGCGCATCATCGGACCGCCGGGCGTGGGCTCTTGCGGCGGACCCATCTCGGGACCCG
>CAYGZE010000109.1:2130-3368 GCA_964354185.1 uncultured Anaerolineales bacterium
CCCGGGGTCGGGGGCGAAGTGTCAAGAGGACGTCGCGGCCAGGCGGCACCGGCGCCACATCGGGCCGATCGCGCCGCTACTCGGCGGCCGCGGGCTTCTCGTAGAACAGTTGCCCTTCGCCGCCGGTGACGAGCATCACGCGCGGGTCGGTCACGAACTGGCCCAGGGCCTCCCAGGAGAACTTCTGCTGGGTGTGGCGCTGGTCCGAGCCGACTCTGCTGCGGAGCACCTCGAACTGGATGCCGTTCTCCGAGAGGACCTGCTGCCACCCGGGATGGCGCGGATCGTCCGTCGTCCGCATGATCTCGCTGGTCCGGAACCCGTGGAAGAACGACCGCGGGTAGAGCCGGAACTTCATCCGGATGTTGCGAGGCAGGCTCTGGGCGAAGTGGTCGTACACCTCGTCCGCGGTCAGGCTGCCCACGATGATCACGTCGAACCGGTTGGCCAGATCGACGGCAGCCTGAAGGTTGATGCGTTGCTTCGTCACACCCATACGGCTGGACGTCTTGCGCAGCGGAGCCGTCGACGTGAGAATCGCGATCCGTTCCATGTCCGCTCCCGTGGCGTGCCTGCGGGGTCCCGAAGACCCCGCACGGCCCTGGCCCTTCTCGTCGGCCCTGGACCCTCCCTAGCCCAGGCTATCCTTCGTATACCCAAGTTCCTTGAGAATTGCCAGTACTTCGCTCCACGTCGGGAACGGTCGGTTGAATTTTCTCTTGTAGCGATCGACGGCCCGGACGAACTCGATCTCCTCGAGCGTCAGGTCCCCCTCCTCGACACGCTTCTGGAAGGCTTCCTGGTCCTCGATGCGGCGGAAGGCGCGGCGGCGGTCAGGCCCGGCGCGGCGATCCGTGCCCCTCCGGCGATCCGGGGAGACACGGCGCTCGCGGTTCTCCCGCCGGCGCTCGGGACCCGCGAAGTTCGACGGCTTGCCCGAGCGGCGGTCGGCACGGGCCCGGCGGTCGCTGTGGGCGTGTTCACCAACCAGCGTGTCCTGGAGCGATTCGACAAGATCATCGCCTGGCACGGGTCTTCCTCCGATTCGCGAACCCGGGTCCGAGTCCCAGACCCACTGCTCCCCTGAATATCGACCTCCCGGCCGTGGCAGATTAGGGCTTTTGGGAAGGATGGGCAAGATGGCGTCGCGCCCTGGCCTACGCTCAGGCCCTCTCGGGCTCTTGGCCGCCCGGGCGGCCCCTGTCGCCCCTCCCGCCGCCCGGACGCGGCCGGGCAGA
>CAYGZE010000109.1:3468-12758 GCA_964354185.1 uncultured Anaerolineales bacterium
GGCCGCCCGGGCGGCCCCTGTCGCCCCTCCCGCCGCCCGGACGCGGCCGGGCAGACAAAAAATGGTGTGGCAAAACGCGTCGGTCCGCGATACCCTTCCCCCTTCGCCGGACGGTACGTGTCTGGCGACCTCACCATCATCAGCCGGGTGCCACGGGTTGCTGGCAACCCGTGCTATGTGGACGGGCACGGACTTCGGAGCGCGGCTTGACAAGCAAGCCGTGGCACACGCGGGGTCGCTAGACACGTACGCCCGACGCTGGGCGGACAGGTCGGACCTGGGGGTTCGGAGGCGGCGGGGATGAGGCACTCGCGGATCGTGGCCCTGGGGGCGGTGCTGGCAACCGGCGCCTTGACGGCGATGCTGGCGCTCCAGGGCGCCGGCGGGCGCGACGCCGGCGCCCTCGTCCGCTATGAGTGCGAGTCGAAGTACTTCAGGATCCGCGTCGTCGATTACCCTGACGAGGGGCGCCGGTGCCTCCACTTCTCGAGGTCGCGGGGCGTCCAGTCGAGCATGTTCCTCGACAACCCGGTCAAACTGGACCTGCGGTACTCGAAGTCGATGATGGCGGCCCTGGCCCTCAAGCCCGAGGCGAAGGACCTCCTCCTGGTGGGCCTCGGCGGCGCGTCGATCCCGAAGTTCATCCAGAAGCACTTCCCCGACGTGCGGATGGACATCGTCGAACTCGACCCCGACGTGGTGCGGGTCTGCCAGGACTACTTCGCCTTCAAGGGGACGCCCAACACGCGCGTCGTCGTCATGGACGGGCGGATGTACTTCAAGCGGGCCGAGAAGAAGTACGACGTCATCCTGCTGGACGCGTACGCGGCCGACCACATCCCGTTCCACCTGACGACGCGGGAGTTCATCGCCCTCGTGAAGGAGCACCTGAACCCGGGCGGCCTCGTCGTCTCGAACCTGTGGGAGCACGCCGTCAACCGCTTCTACTACGCCGAACTGAAGACGTTCCAGGAGGCGTTCCCGCAGGTCTACCTCCTGCCGGCCGGGACGTCGGGCAACATCATCGTCTTCGGCTCGGCCGAGACCGACCCCGTGAGCCGCGAGGAGTGGGTCCGCCGCGCCAGGGCCGTCGCCCGGGGGCGCGACCTCGGGTTCGACCTGGGGGACCTCGTGGGCGAGGAGTACCGCTACTACACCGACCGCCCGAACGCCGAGAAGGCCCTGACGGACGACATGGCCCCGATCGACACGATGCGGCGCGAGCATCCGAAGTTCTTCCAGGAGGAGCCGGCGGCGCCATGATCCGGACGGTGATCCTCGCGGCGGTGTTCCTGGCGGGCGCGGCCCTGATGAGCCTGGAGATGGCGAGTTTCCGCCTCGTCCAGCCCGAGTTCGGCAGCGACATCGTCGTCTGGGGCAGCCTGATCAGCGTGTTCCTCGGGGGCCTGGCGCTCGGGGCCTACCTGGGCGGACGCCTGGCCGACCGCGGGCCCGCCATGTGGAAACTGGCGCTGGTGCTGGCCGTCGCGGGCGTCGTCACGCTGACGCTCCCCCTCTACGCCGACGCGGTCCTGGACTGGATGTACCCCGGCGAAGGGGCGCCCCTCCCGACCGAGTGGGACCGCGCGGGCGGCGGGGTGGGCGGCTCTGGCACGGGCGCGAGTGACGAGAGCGCGGGCGGCGGGAGCGCGAGTGACGAGAGCGCGGGCGGCAAACTCGCCGTCTACGAGCCGCCCGACCTCCGGTGGCCCGTTCTGGGGGCGGGAGTGCTCCTGTTTGCGGGGCCCTCGATCCTCCTCGGGATGGTCACGCCCTACTCCGCGCGGCTCCTCATCCAGTCGATCCCGAGCCTGGGGCGCGGCGTGGGCCAAGTCTCGGCCGTCTCGACCGTGGGGTCGATCCTCGGGACCCTGGCGACGGCGTTCTACCTGGTGGCGTGGATGGGCACGCGGTGGCTCCTCGCCGCCAACGGTCTGGTGCTGGTGGGCCTGGGGTTGATGCTGGCGACGGCGCACCTCGCGGCGCGGCGCACCCCGCCGAAGGCGTAGGGCTTCCGCCGCTTCCTCCAGACACAAGACCTGTCCACCCCGCTCACCTCGCGTCCCAGAGACACAGGGGGCGCCGTCGGGATATATTGGCAAATCCCGAATTCGTAGTGTACACTTCCGGGTGCCAGACAGGGCTGATATCCACGCCGCTGATCTGGTGCCGGTGGGCGTTCTGCGAGATTGCCGACCCGTGGGACGCGAAGAACGCGATCCGGGCATCGCTCCAAGGAGGGAAGGTGAGTGAACAAGAACAGCCCCCCAATGAGCGGTGCGGACTTGTGATCGAAGGAGTGAAGTGATTTTTTGCCCAGGTGCCTGGGATGCGTGTGGGAAAGGAGGCACAATGAGAGCCCCGCTCTGGTGGATGACGCTGGGAGCATGCGGAGCCTGCTTCGCCGTTGCCCTTGCGGTGCTCGGCGCGGAACGCGCGACGCCCGTTGACGAGGTGGTCCGGCTGCGTGCCGAGAACGAAGCACTTCGGCAGATGGTGAAGCGGCTCGCCAAGGAGAATGACGAACTCAAAGGGCAACTGCAAAGCCTGAAGCAGGCGATGGACAAGGCGGGCATAGACTGGTCCGCCCTCTCGGCCCCTAAACCCGCGCCCGACCAGTCCGAGGCAGGGGTTCCCCAACCAGGGCAAGACCCCAACACCGCCGTTGCCGAGGCCGTTCAGAAGTACGCCGCCGTTGTTGCAGCCATAGACAGGGCTGGCAGTACCGACATCCAGCAGCGCGAGCGCTGGCTTGCGGCTGCAAAGCAACTGGACGCGGTTCTTCGGCGCAATTGCGTAACCATCGCCTACACGCTCGACGATGTGAGAGTGTACGTCGGAGAGAAGGGAGGTTCTGACACTGCTCTCCTTGACGTCGCCTCCGCAACAATCAAGTCGTCCGACCCGTCGGTGGGCGACTTGGCCTTCGATAGCATCTACCGGATCCGGATTCAGGCCACGGCGACGGAAGCCACGAGAATTACCAAGAGGAGCAGCGTGACGATGCGCGGGTGGTTGGCCCTCAACGTCGACCTGTCCAGACCTGCGTCTGAACAGCCAAGCCTGTGGCGCGAGAAGGTCTCAGGCACGCCGAACATGCCTGGATATAGACCAGTGGGGACAGTGCGCGGCATGCCGTCCCTTGCCTATGAGACCCTCACCATCGTGGTAAAGGAGGGGTGCGTTGTCGAAGTGGACGGGGCGGCGCGGAAGATGCCTGAGGCCGGGTACTCGGGAGCGCGCTCCCCCGCGCGCAACCAGGGCCGGGGCAGGTAGGCGATGACGTCGCCGACCGCGGCGCGCCGCGTCCCCCGGGCAGGGCGTGCCGCCAGCCTGGCGCACAGTTGATAGCCTCTGGTCAAGCGACCGGCGGCAGCGTGACGCCACGTGAAGCAGCGTTGTGCGCGGTGGAGTCTTGAATGACGAACATAGCGTATGTAAAGAGTTCGAGATTCCTAGGGGCCATCGAGAATGCCATCCGAAGTTGGCGTGAGGACGAAGGTAACTCGCTCGACATTACGCTCGACAGGGCCGGCTACGCTGGTCATGTTGTTGTCACCATCAGAGACGGTAGTTCATTCGACACTGACTGGAGGGGCAAGGATTCGACGCGATTTCCGGCGAGAATCAAGGCGGCAGCGACCGCGTTGTTCAGATGTGGATTTCGCGGTCTTTACGAGATCAGCCACAAGAACGGCTTGCTGAAGATCCGTCGCGCCGCGTAACCTCCCTCAGGAAGGCCCGCCGCAGTCCAAGTCCGCGGCCGGGCCTGCCTTGTGTGCCTGCCGCCCAAGCGGTATAATCCTCCGCCGGAGGCCGGGCGCACGACCGCACCGGAACCTGACTGCCGGCAGGCAGGCCAGTGCGCGTCCGAGCAACACTGGTGGACAAGCCACCAGTGGCACCCGCCTATGGGAACTTGCCGGGCACGCTAGACACGTACCGGACAGGCAGGCCGGATGACGGACATAGCCACGACCATTGACGAGGTGCGCGGGCGCGTGGCCGAGGCCCGGCGCCGGGGGAAGCGGATCGGCCTGGTGCCGACCATGGGGGCCCTGCACGAGGGGCACCTCGCCCTGATCCGGGCGGCCCGGGCCGCGAGCGGGCACGTCGTGGTCAGCATCTTCGTGAACCCGACGCAGTTCGTCGCCGGGGAGGACTTCGAGCGGTATCCGCGTCCGCTGGAGGCGGACTTGGCCGCCTGCCGCGGGGCCGGGGTGGACCTCGTCTTCGCGCCGACGGCCGCCGAGATGTACCCGGCGGGGTCGGTCACGCGCCTGTCGGTGCCGATCTTGAGCGAGAAGATGTGCGGGGCCTTTCGGCCGGGGCACTTCGACGGCGTGTGCACGGTCGTGGCCAAGTTGTTCGCCATCGTCCAGCCCGACGCGGCGTGGTTCGGCGAGAAGGACGCCCAGCAACTGGCGATCGTGCGGCGGATGGCGGCCGACCTGAACCTGCCGGTCGAGGTCCGGGCGTGCCCGACCGTGCGGGAGCCCGACGGACTGGCCCGGTCGAGCCGCAACGCGTACCTGGCGGCCGACGAGCGGCGGCGGGCGCTGGTCCTCGCGCGGGCGCTCGGGGAGGCCGAGGCGGCCATCCGGGCGGGCGGGCGCGACGCGGCCGCCGTGGCCGAGGCCGTCCGGCGCCGCATCGCCCAGGAAGAGGGCGTCGAACTCCAGTACGTCGCGGTCGTCGACCCCGACACGCTGGAGGACCTCGGGACGATTCAGGACCGCGCGCTCGTGGCCGTGGCGGCCCGGGTGGGGAAGACGCGGCTCATCGACAACGTGCTCCTGCGCGATCTTGCGCGGGGCGGCGGGAGCGGGTCTCAAATCTGAAATCTCCGATCTGAGATTTGAGATCTCAGATTTCAGATGGCGGCAGGGGGCGGAGCGGGAGGACGGGCGTCGCAATGCTGATCAAAGTGCTGAAGTCCAAGATCCACCGGGCGCGGGTCACCGCCTGCGAACTCCACTACGAGGGCAGCATCACCATCGACGAGGACCTCCTGGCGGCCGCCGGCCTCGTGCCCGGCGAGGCCGTGCTCGTGTCGAACCTGAACAACGGCTCGCGGCAGGAGACCTACGTGATGACGGGCCCGCGCGGCAGCGGCACCGTCTGCCTGAACGGGGCGTCGGCGCGGCTGGCGAACGTGGGGGACACGATCATCATCATGGGCTTCGGGTACCTCGAGCCGGGTGAACTTGCGCGCCACGTGCCGCGCAAGGTCGTCGTGGACGAGAAGAACCGTATCCAGCGCGGCCCGTAGGCGGCCGCGGGAGCGCGAGAGCGTGCAACCGATCCTGGTGCGCATCCCGATTCCCTGGACGGACTGGGCGATCACGCTGTACGGCTACGGGGCGATGCTGTGCCTGGGGTTCCTGGCGGCGATCCTGGTGGCGGCGCGGCGGGCGCAGCGGCTCGGCCAGCCGCCCGACGTCATCTACAACTGCGCGCTGCTCGCGTTCCTCGGGGGCGTGTTCGGGGCGCGCTTCTTCTACATCGTCCAGTACCGGGAGCACTTCACGTCGATCTGGTCGCTCGTGGCGATCTGGGAGGGGGGGCTGACGTACTACGGGGGCCTGGTGCTGGCGACGGCGGCGGTGGTCGCGTACCTGGCGGCGTCGCGCCTGCCGGTGCTCTTCTGGCTGGACGTGATCGCGCCCAGCCTGCCGCTGGGCCTGGCGTTCGGGCGGATCGGGTGCTTCCTGAACGGGTGCTGCTACGGGGCGAGGTGCGACCTGCCGTGGGGCCTGGCGTGGCCGGTGGGCTCCATTCCCTGGTTCGCGTATGCCGATGAACACTTGGCGTCGCTGGGGGCGCAGGCGACCGGGGCGGGCGAAGGGCCGTACGGCGCGGTGATGGGGGCGCTGGCGGCGGTGTGGCACGTGCCGCACCTCCATCCCTCCCAGGTCTACGCCATCGTGAATGCCCTGCTCCTCTTTGCCGTCTTACAGGTCATGTTCCGGCACAAGCGCCGGCACGGGCAGATCATCCTGGCGTTCGCCGTGCTGTACGGCGTCAGCCGGTTCCTGATGGAGTTTCTGCGGGCGGACGAGGCCGCGGCTTACCTGCTGGGGCTGCCGACGCTGCTGCGGGCGCTGGGCCACGAGGCGGCCGGGGCGCGGCTCGGGGGCCTGACGATCAGCCAGAACGTGGCGGTCGTGGTCGTGGCGGCCGCGGCCGGCGCGCTCCTCGTGCTTGGGCGCAGCGCCCGGCGCGAGTGGCAGGCGGCCTACGTGCCGCCCGCGCCTGCCGTGCGCGGATCGGACCGCCCGGACGGGCGGAAGCGCCCCAAACCCAGGAAGGGGAAACACGGATGAACGCACGAGCGATCCTGGCGGCGGCCATCGGCCTGGCGGGCCTGGCGCTGCCGCCGGGCTATGGCGCGCCTGCCGCGCCGGGAGCGACCGACGCGGCCGCCGGCCAGCCGTACACGCTGCGGCGGCGCCTGGAGGTGGGCGCCGCGGCGGAGTACGAGCGGTCCCTCGTGACCGAGACGGTGACGACCTCCGGCGACCGGAAGGAGCGCTCGGCGGCGGAGATGAAGATCCCGCGGCGGGAAGTCTTCATCGAAGTCCGCCAGGACCCGCCCTCCGCGTTGAGCGTGGCCCTCGAGGCCCCGAGCCAGGAACGTCTGACGGTCCTGGAGTCGAACGGCAAGAACGCGCTGGACGACGTGCCCGAAGAGCGGCGGATGCGGCCGCGGCCGCCGGTCCTCCTGATGGCGTGGCAGGGGCCGCGCGGCGAGCCGATCGAAAAGCGCGAGGCTGCGGCAAACCCCCTGGCCGCCATCGAGATGACCTTCGGGGAGATGCGGTACCTGCCCGAGCAGCCGGTCAAGCCCGGCGACTCCTGGTCGCGCGACCTGGACCTGGGCGAGGCCAAGGCGAAGATCACGACGAAGTTCACCCAAACGCGCACCGTCAAGGGCAAGGCGTGCGCGGTCCTGGCGTCGACGGCCGCCCTCGTCCTGCCGGAGGCCTGGGCGAAGGCGATGGACGTCCGGGACATCACGTTCCAGACGGTCGTCCCGCTCGACGGCGGGCCGGAGGCAGAGTTCTCCGGCGCGGCGACGATCATCCAGAAGAATGAAAATACCGAAATGCGTCGCGTTCAGCGGTTCACGACGACCCTCCTGAAGGAGGAGCGCCTCGAGGGCGACGCCCTGAAGCGGGTGGCGACCGTCGCCGCCCAGGTCCGCAAGGCCCTCGAACTGGCCCGGGACGACAAACTCGACGAGGCGGCGGCGGTGCTGGAGGCCTACCTCAAGGAGAACCCGGGGGACGAGTGGGCGGCGGCGGTCCAACTCATCGACATGGAGATCGCCCGCCAGAAGGCGATGACCAAGCCCATGCCGCCCGAACGCCTCCGCCTGGCCCTCCGGAACCTCCAGAACGCCCGCGACAACGCCGCCGGCCGCAACAACCCGCAGGAGCGGTTGCAGTTGGAGCAGACGATCAGTCAACTGGCGACCGTCAACCTCGACACCCTCCTGGCCGAATCGCGGAACCCCGACCCGATCGTCCGCGACCTGGCGGCCTTCGGCCTGACCTTTGCGCGGAGCGATGCCGGCGTCAAGCGCCTGCTGGAACTGGTGGCGGACCCGAGCGGCCAGATCCGCGGGACGGCGCTGCTGGGCCTGGCGGTGCGCGGCGTGCCCGTCGAGGCCAAGGTCCTCCTGGCCGGCCTCAAGGACAACGACGCCCGCGTCCGCGGCGCCGCCGCCCTCCTCGCCATCCAGACCGTCAAGCGCGAGGACGCCGTCGCCCGCGACGCCGTGCCCCTGCTGCGCGACAGCATGCAGGTCGAGCACCCCTGGGTGCGGGCGAACACGCTGCTCGCCCTGGGCGCGCTGGCGCCGGCGAACTCGGCCGCCAGTGTCCGCGCCGTCCTCGACGCGCTCGGGAAGGAGACGCAGGAGAACTTCAAGCCGACCTACCTGGCGGTCCTCAAGCAGATCACCGGCATCGACGCCAAGGAGGCCGGGCCCTACGAGGAGTGGCTGAAGAAACAGCCCGCCGACGAGAAGCCGCCGCCGGCCAAGCCGCCCACCGCGGAGAAGCCGCCGCCCAAGCCGCCCGACGAGAAACCGAAGCCGAAGGGCTAGGGGCCGGCCAGGGCCGAGCGTGGGAGTGCACGCGTCGGCGCGGCAGGCTACTCGTCCACACGGCGGTGGAGGTGCGTCGCGGCGCGGACCCGGAGCTGGGCCTTGAGCGTCGGAACAACCTCGCGCAGGGCGTCCTCGACGCGGTTGACGAACTTGAACTCGATCTCGCGGCGGACCTCCGGGGGGACCTTCTCGAGATCGTCGGCGTTGGCCTCGGGCAGGAAGATCCGCGTGATCCCCTCCCGGTGGGCCGCCAGGATCTTCTCCTTGACGCCGCCCACGGCGAGGACGCGGCCCTGGAGCGTCACCTCGCCGGTCATGGCGATGTCGCGCCGGGCCGGGCATCCGGCCAGGGCCGACGCCAGCGCGCAGACGACCGGCAGGCCCGCGCTCGGGCCGTCCTTCGGCGTCGCCCCCTCCGGCACGTGGATGTGGATGTCCACGGTGTGGCGCATCGGGATCACGCCGGGCCTGGCGCAGCGCGACCGGACCCACGACAGGGCGGTCTTGACGGACTCCTGCATGACCTCGCCGAGTTGCCCCGTGAGGGTCAACTCGCCCTTGCCGGGCATGCACGTGACCTCGATGTCCATCGAACGTCCGCCGAACTCGGTCCAGGCGAGGCTCGTGACGGTGCCGACGCTCTCCTTCGGCGCGGAACGGTCGCGCCGGTAGGGCGGCGGGCCGAGGTGGGCCCGCACCCGGTCGCGGGTGACGACGCTCGGGGCGGCGGGCGCGTCGCCGACGGCCCGCTCGACGGCGATCTTGCGGAGGGTGCGGGCGATCGCCTTGCGGAGGTTGCGGACCCCGGCCTCGCGCGTGAAGGACTCGATGATGAACCGGAGGACCTCGCGCGGCACGGTCGCCCCCGAGTCGGCCAGGCCGTGGTCCGCCAGTTCCTGGGGCACCAGGTGGCGCTCGGCGATCTGGACCTTCTCCTCGAGCGAGTAGCCCGCCAGTTCGATCACCTCGACCCGGTCCCTCAGGACCGACGGGATGTCGGACGCCAGGTTCGCCGTCGAGATGAAGAGGACCTCCGACAGGTCGAACTCAACCTCCAGGTAGTGGTCGCTGAAGGCGTAGTTCTCCTCGGGGTCGAGCACTTCCAGGAGCGCGCTGGCGGGGTCGCCGCGCACGTCCTTGCCCATCTTGTCGATCTCGTCGAGGAGGAAGACGG
>CAYGZE010000110.1:0-12376 GCA_964354185.1 uncultured Anaerolineales bacterium
CCTGGTGCCGCTCATCCTGCCGCCGTTCGTCGGGGCGATCGGCCTGAAGCAGGTGATGGGCCCGTACGGCGCGCTCAATGCGGCGCTGGTGGGCCTGGGCCTCATGGACCGGGCGGGGACGGTCGACTGGTTCCGCCAATACCCGTTCCTGGGGGTGGTGGTGCTCCAGGCGCTGCACCTGTACCCGATCCTCTATCTGAACGTCGTGGCGGGGCTGGCGAACGTGG
Source organism: uncultured Anaerolineales bacterium (assembly GCA_964354185.1). Classification (GTDB taxonomy): domain Bacteria; phylum Planctomycetota; class Phycisphaerae; order FEN-1346; family FEN-1346; genus CAYGZE01. Next base: position 228 of record CAYGZE010000110.1, read on the forward strand.
ACCCGTCGCTGGAGGACGCGGCCCGCAGCGTCGGGGCCGGGCCGTGGCGGGTGTTCCGCCGGGTGACGTTCCCGCTGATCCTGCCCTCCTACTTCGCCGGGGCGGTGATCGTGTTCATCTGGGCGATGACGGACCTCGGGACGCCGCTGATGTTCAACTTCCGCGAGGTCATCGCCGTCCAGATCTTCGACCGCGTCAGCGAACCGTCGAGCCCCGAGGGCAACGCCCTGGTCGTCGTGCTGCTCGTGCTGGTGGTCCTCGTCTACTGGGGCGCGCGGGCCCTGTGGGGCCGCCGGGCGTTCGGGATGATGTCGGTGGCGACGCGGGCCCCCACGCCGTCGCGCCTGGGGGCTGGCGGCACCGCCGCCGCGTGGCTCCTCATGGGCGGCGTCGTGCTGGTGGCGATCATCCCACACCTTTCAGTCATCCTCTACAGCTTGAAGACCGAGTGGCAGTTCACGGTCCTGCCGGCGGGGCTGTCGCTCGAGCACCACCGGGCGATGCTTCACGATCCGCGGTGGAGCAAGATGGTCCTGCCGAGCGTCTGGAACTCGGTCCTTTACTCGCTAGGGGCAGTGGCCATCGCCCTGGTGCTGAGCGTCTGGATCGGCTACACCCTCGTGCGCAAGTCGTTCGCCGGCCGCGGCCTCCTGGACGCCATGGTCATGCTGCCCCTGGCGCTGCCGGGGATCGTCCTGGCGTTCGGCTACCTCAACTGCTACGCCGACTGGGGCGACCGGCTGGTCCGCGCCGGAATATGGGCGGACAACTATCTCTATCCCCAGGCGAACCCGGTGGTCCTGCTGATCGTGGCCTACGCGGTGCGGCGGCTGCCCCTGATGGTGCGGTCGGCGGTGGCGGGCTTCCAGCAGACCAGCCGCACCCTCGAGGAGGCCGCCCTCAGCGTCGGCGCGGGGCCGGTCCGCACGCTCTGGCGCGTGACGGTGCCCCTGATCCTCGCCAACCTGGCCGCCGGCGCCATCCTCGTCTTCTCGATGTCGATGCTCGAGGTCTCCGACAGCCTCATCCTGGCCCAGGACGACGCGTTCAACCCCATCACGCGGACGATCTACCGCATCTTCTCGAACGAGTACGCCGTGACGGGGGAGGCGGTCGCCAGCGCCCTGGGCGTGTGGGCGATGGTGTTCCTGGCGGCCACGCTGGTGGGGGCGTCGCTCCTGATGGGGAGGCGCCTGGGGGCGATCTTCCGGGCCTAAGAGCCTATCCGGATGACCCTCTGGCTTCGGGCGGCTGCGGCGGCCTTACGCCGAGGGGGCCGCCTTCGGCTCGGCCGCCTCCTGGAGGTCGGCCGACCACGCGACGACGCGGTTCTTGCCGAGTCGCTTGGCGCGGTACATCCCCGTGTCGGCCATCTGGATCAGGTCGTGGGCCGCGAGTTCCTGCCACGGCTCGAGGACGGCCACCCCGAGGCTCGCGCGGACGCCGATCTGCTTGTCCTGGTAGCGGATGGGGGTGTCCTGAAGCCGCTGGCGGATCTCCTCGGCGACGACGGTCGCGTCGGCCAGAGTGGTATCGGGGAGGACGAGCAGGAACTCCTCGCCGCCGTAGCGTGAGGCGACGTCGCTGGCACGGAGGCGTCCGGCCAGCAGGCCCGCGACGCGCTTCAGGACGACGTCGCCCGCCTCGTGGCCGTAGGAATCGTTGACCCCCTTGAACCCGTCGAGGTCGAGCATGATGACGCTGACGGTCGTGCGGAGGCGGCGGCAGCGGCGGATCTCGTGTTCGAGGAGGCGGATCACGTGCCGCCGGTTCGCCAGGTCCGTCAGGAAATCGGTCGTCGCCAGGCGTTCGAGTTCGCGGTTGGCGCGTTCCACGTCGGTCTTGGCCTGTTCGAGCCGCCGCTGCATCTCGGTGCGTTCGGTCATGTCGTAGCCGAACGCGACGGCCTGGGTCGCGCGACCCTGGTCGTCATGACACAGGGCGGCGGTCCACGAGAGGATGCGCTCCTCGCCCGACCGCGTCCGGATGGCGTTCTCGCTGTAGCGGACGCCGGCCTGCGTTCCGGCAGCGCCCCGGAGGAGCGACTCCCAGACGGCATCGTTCCCCGCGCTGTCCGGGAAGAGGTCGGGGAACGGGCGCCCGATGACGTCGCCCCGGCTGTGGCCGCTGATCCGCTCGGCGCCGCGGTTGAAGAGCGTGACGCGCCGGTCGTCAAGCGAGATGCCGACGATGAACAACTCGCTCGTCTCGATGATGCCGCGGACGAAGTCGCGCTCGCGCCGCAGCGCGTCCTGGGTGCGCCGGATCTCGCCGATGTCCTTGGCGATGGCGAGGTAGCCCTCCAGCGCGCCGTCGGGCTCCGTCAGTCCCGTCACGGTCAGCAGGGCAGGGAACTCGTCCCCGCTCTTGCGGGACATCGCGACCTGGCCCTCGTAGAAGCCCTGTTCGCGGACGATCCGGGCGATCTCCTCGAAGGCCCCGTCCCGGGCCCTCGGCTGGAGGTCGGCGATGCGCATGCGGCCGATGACCTCGTCCGGCTGCCAGCCCAGGACGTGGGCGCTGCCGGGGTTGTACGAGGTGATCCGCCCCTCCAGGTCGCACGACATGATGCTGTACTCGGTGGCGCAGTCGAGGATGGCGCGGAGTTTGGCCTCCTGGAGGCGCGCGGCGTCGGCCCGGGACGATTCCTCCTGGATCTGGCGGCTCGCCCTGGCCGTCGCCACCCGGAAGTCGTTCGCGTAGAAGACGAAGCCGCCGAGGATCAGCAGGTTGCCGACGAGACCCAGCACCACCCCCGCCGCCACGAGGTTCTCGTGCGGCGTGCCGCCGCCGGCCGGACTTCCGGCGACCCGGAGCCAGACGGCCGCCGCCGACACCAGCAGGCCCACGAAGACGATGGCATGGCTGAGCCGGCTCCCTCTCAGCCAGTGGAGACCCACGGTGGGGACCAGCAGGGCCGCCGTCAGCAGAACGAGCAGGTACAGCAGGTCGTTTGAGGCGTACCAGTCGCTCAAAGGCCCCCCTTTGAACCCGGATCCGAACGGGGCTCCACGGGCAGGGGACATCCCCTGCCGGGGGAACAAGACGCCCCTCCAGGGAGCGTCCAGACGGTGTTATCGACCCCCGGGGCGGGGGCGATTGAGCGAAATCGCGCCTGGGGCGTGGAAAAGCGCACTTCGCGCCGCAATGGAGGGCTAACCGACACCTCCGCAGAGACTTACGGCGCATCGGGCGGCAGCGCGGCATCCGGGCCGGGCCCGGGCCGACCCCCCGGCGGCCCCGCCGAATCCAGGACCGACTCGATGTGGCTCCAGTGCGTCCCCCGCCAGAACAGTTTGGCGCACCGGTGGCACCGGAAGAACGTGTCGCACCAAGCAAACGTCCGCGGCGGGGCCTCGGGCCGGGCCGACTCCTTGGGGATGACTTCGAGTTGCCCGCCGCACGCCATGCACCGCGCCGGCCGCCGCTCGAGGCCGAGCGTCCGGAGGACGAACCGCAACTGGCCGAGTTTCCGCAGGTCGTGCGGCACGAGGAGCGCCCGGACGTGGCCGCTGCGGATCACGCCGCGCTGCACGAGGCCGCGGTCGGCCGTCAGGAGGATGCGTCGGCCGGCCAAGGCGCGGCGCACGAGTTCCGAGTCGTCGATACCTTCGACCCAGGCGGCGTCGTAGCCGGCGGCCCGGAGCCAGCGGGCCAGGCCTCCGAGCATCGCGTCGCACCAGAACGCAGGCGCATCGTCGCCTGTGGATTCGGCACGGTTCCTCATGTATCGACCCGTGCGCCCGGCCGCCGAGAGCGCCTAGGCGCCGAACTTGGCCAACCGCCCCGCGTGGGCCAGCGCCAGGGGCATCAGGTGCGTGCTCGGCCTCAGGCCGATCCACCCCTGGATGCACGAGACCTCGTCGAACCGCTCGACGGCGTCGCGGCAGACGGTCTTGGCGCGCAGGACGACGGGCACGGGGTGCCAGGAGTGGCCCTTCATGGCCGCCGGCGTCGAGTGGTCGGCCGTCACCATGAGCACGTCGGGCCCGAGTTCCTCGAGCGCGGGCAGGGCCGCGTCGGCCTCCTCGATGTAATGGACCTTGGCGTCGAAGTCACCGTCCTCGCCCGCCTTGTCGGTGTGCTTGTAGTGGATGAAGAAGTAGTCGTAGCGGTCCCAGGCCGCGGCGAGGCTCGCGACGTCCTTCGTGATCTCGTTCGTGGCGGGCTGCTCTTCCATGCCGACGAGTTGGGCGACGCCGCGGTACATCGGCGTTCCGGCGATGACGGCGGCCCGCACGCCGAACCGTTCCTGGATGGTCGGCCAGTGCGGCCGCTTGGCGAAGCCGCGGGCCAGGATGCCGTTGGCCTTCTTCTCGCCGCGGAGGGCGGCCATCGCCGCCTTGAGGACCTTTTGCGCCACGGCGGCGGTCCGCGCGTCGGCCGCCGTCTCGCCGCTCGCCTTGGCCGCCAGCGGCGGCACGCCCGTCTGCTGCGGGTCCGTGTCGTGAACGCCGTCGCCCAGCCCTTCGCCGCGCAGAACCACCAGGGCCCGGTGCTCCTTGACAGGGGCCCAGAGGACCTGGACGCCGTCCACTTCCTTGACGGCCTCGGCCAGGCGGCGGACGACCTCGGCCGACTCGTCCGACGGGATGCGTCCCGCGCGGCGGTCGACGATGCGCCCCTGGGCGTCGAGCGTACAGAAGTTCAGCCGCGCGGCCACATCGCCGTGGCGGAAATCGAAGCCGACGCCGGCGGCCTCCAGCGCGCCCCGCCCGATCGCGTACTCGATCGGATCGTAGCCGAACAGGCCCAGGTGCCCGGGGCCGCTCCCCGGCGTCACACCGGGGTAGACGGGCTCGAGGCGGCCCGAGACGCCCTCGCGGGCCAGCCGGTCGGCGTTCGGCACCCGGGCGGCCTGAAGCGGCGTCAGGCCCTTGGGCCCGCTCGGGATGTCTCCCAGGCCGTCCCACACGTAGAGGATGATCTTCGAGCCGTTGTCCTGGAGCAGGGGACGAAGGTCCATGCTCGGCATATCGCGTGCCTCCTTCGAGTCCGGGGGTCGTCAGGATACTTCCTTGCGGGCCGCGATGCAAGGTGCGGCCGCGGCCAGCAAAAGCAAGGGCCACGGCCCGCAAGGGCGAGCCGTGGCCCGATACCCTTAGTCCGCACGCGGGGGCGCTAACGCTTCTTCAGGAGGATGAACGTCGTGCGGTCGCCCACCCGGACGAGGAGCGGGACGCCCTTCGCCAGGTCGACGTCCTTGAGGGCCTCCTTGAAGACCGCGACGCCATCGGCCTTCTTCCCCGCCACCTGGAGGATGAGCATCCCCTCTTCGAGTCCCGCGAGGGCCCCCAGGCCCGACGGCTCGACCTTGGTGATGACGACGCCCGTGCCGCGCTTGTACCCGAACCGGTCGGCGACCTCGTCGGTGACGGGTCCAACCTCGATGCCGAGGTCCTTGACGGCCGAGGGCTGGCCGGGGGCGGCGGCGGCCACCTCGGGCTGTTCGCTGCGACGTTCCACCTTGACCCGGAGGGTCTTCCGCTCCTTGCCGCGGACCACGACCATGTCGGCCTGTTTGCCGGGCTCGGTCCACGCGACGGCCGTCTGGAGTTCGATGGGGGTCTTGACCGTCTTGCCGGCGTACTTCACGATCGCGTCGCCGGTCTTGAGGCCGGCCTTGTCGGCGGGACCGCCCTCGAAGACCTGGCTGACGAGGACGCCCTCGTCGGTCTCCAGCCCCATCGACTCGGCCATCTCCTTGGAGAGGAGTTGGATGCCGACGCCCAGCCAGCCGCGGACGACCTCGCCCTTGTCGAGAAGGCGTTTCATGATGTCGCGGACCATGTTGGCGGGGACGGCGAAGCCGACGCCCATGTACCCGCCGGACCGGCTGGCGATGGCGGTATTGATGCCGATGACCTGGCCGCGCATGTTCACGAGCGGCCCGCCCGAGTTGCCCGGGTTGATGGCCGCGTCCGTCTGGATGAAGTCCTCGTAGTCGGCGATGCCGACGTTGGCGCGGCCGGTGGCGCTGATGATGCCGCTGGTGACGGTCTGCTGGAGCCCGAACGGGGCGCCGACGGCGAGGACCCAGTCGCCGACCTGGGCGTCGTCGGAGTTGCCGAGTTCGGCGACGGGCAGATGGTCGCCCTGGATGCGGATGACGGCGATCTCGCTCGGCGGATCGGTGCCCACCACCTCGCCCTTGAACTCGCGGCCGTCCATCAGGCGGACCTTGATCTCGTCGGCATCGGCCACGACATGATTGTTCGTCAGGATCGTGCCGTCGGCGTCGACGATGACGCCGGACCCGAGGCCCTGCTGCTGGAACCTGCGCGTCGGCGCGCCACGCCCGGAGTCCGGGAAGCCGCGGCCGAAGAACCGCCGCAGGAACTCGTCGTCGAGACCGAACGGCGACCCCGGCGACTCCACGGTCTTCGAGACCCCGATGGCCACCACGGCGGGCTTCACGCGCTTGGCTACCGCCCGGAACGCCGCCGAGAACCGTTCCACGTCCGCCAGCGCCGCCGAGACCTCCTCGTTCCTCCCCTTGGCGTCGGGCGCCGACTCCGCCAGGGCCTCCAGCCGCTCGCGCGGGGGCCTGAGCCGGCTCATCGCGATCGGGCCGAGGACTCCGCCTGCCGCGATCAGCCCCAACGCCGCAAGCAGCACCCAGTGCATTCGCAAGTCGCGCATCGCAAGTCTCCTCGCCTTCCCTGCGCCCGACGGCTTGCCGCCGTCCGGGCCCCCCTGTGCCCGTTTCTCCCAATTCACACGCACGAGCCCTACGATTTTACGCGGACAATCGGGAAAGGAACAGCCTTTCACTTCCACAGCCACAGCACCGAGTCCAGGGTGCCGAGGATGGAGGTCAGGCCCGGGGGCACCCGCTCGACCCCCTCGGGCAGGTCTGTCGCCGAGGTCGGCGCCAGAAGGCGGCTTCCCCGGAACCACTCGCAGGCAAACACGCGGTCGCGGCCCTCGGGCCCGAAGTCCTCGCCGATGACCAGCGCGCGGTCCGCGGCGATGCCGGCCGGGTCGGCGATCTGGCGGACGAGGACCTCGGTCGCGTCGCCCGCCCCGCCCTCGGCCAGCGTCACGCGCTGGCCCCACTGGTCATGCCCGTACAGCGCCCCGTCGAACATCCACACGAACAGGAGCACCCGCGACAGGCCCAGGACCTGCCGGCACACCGTGTCCGAGAAGGCCTCGACGTCGCCCCGCGCCACGAAGACGACCCGGACCTCGCGGTCCAGCAGGCGCTCGATGCGCTCGCAGACCGCCACCAGGTCGGCCTCCGGACCGCCGAAGACCGACGGCAGATCGAGCATCAACAACCGGAAACGCCGGTCGATATGCCCCTTCGCTGGCGCTTCGGACATGCACCCCCCTGACAGGCCGACGGTTTCATCATACCTTGGCCGCAGGCGCCCGTGCAAGGCGCAACTGCTTATCGACGCCGCGGGGCGCCGGCCTTGAGGCGTGCCCCGCGGGGGGTTTTCGCTTGCCGGTGCCGCCGGCCGGCGTTATGGTACGCGCGATACAGGCGTTCCCCTTCGGTGCCGACACCAAGCGGAGACCTCCATGCGAGAACCGGACCGACGCACCGCGGGCCGTCCTGGCAACGGCCGTCCGGGGCGCCCCGGGCGATTGTCCCTCGACGAGCGCCTGAGCCGCTTCCTCGCCTACGTCCTCCGCCATCATCCGGAGGAGGCGGACCTGGCGCTCGACGAGCGCGGCGCCGCCGACCTCGACCAGGTCCTGAACGCCGTCCGCGCGAGGCCCGGCCTGGCGGGCGTCACGCGCGAGCATCTCCTGGCGCTTCTCGCCGGCCCGGCCGCCCAGCGGTTCGAGGTGACGGGCGACCGGGTCCGGGCGCGCTACGGCCACAGCCTCGCCCAGACAATCCGGTATGACGCGGCCGATCCCCCGGCCGACCTGTTCCACGGCACCGACCGGGCGAGCGCCGAGCGGATCCTGGCCGAGGGACTCCAGCCGGGCTCGCGGCAGTACGTCCATCTGTCCGTCGACACCCCGGCCGCGCGGGAAGTCGGCCGCCGCCACACCGACGACCCGGCCGTCCTGCGCATCGACACCGGCCGGGCCCGGCAGGCAGGCGTCTGCTTTTACCGGGCCGGCGCCGCCGTCTGGCTGGCCGACGCGATACCGCCCGAGTGCATCGCGCAGGCCGAGTAGGCCCCGGCGGAACGTGCGGAGGTCGTATGGACGAAACGCGCGGCAGAAGACCCCTGGGAATCGCCTTCTGGACCGGCCTGGCGGCCCTCGGCCTCGCGGGCTTGGTCCCGGGCGGCGAGACCGCCCCGGCCAAGGCCACGGCCCCCTATCACGCCGCCCGCATCCCGATCGACGGCATGATCGACGACACCCTCGTCACGAGCGTCGCCCGCCGCGCGAAGGAGGCCGTCGAGACCGGCCACGACCTCCTGATCTTCCACATCACGTCCTACGGCGGCATGCTGACGGCGGGGCTCGACCTGAGCACGGAGATCGAGCGGCTCGCGCGGCGCGGCGTCCGGACGGTGGCCTTCGTCGACTCGAAGGCCATCAGCGCCGCCGCCCTGGCCGCCATGTCGTGCCAGGAGATCGTCATGACGCCGGAGGCGTCGATCGGCGACTGCGCGCCGATCGCCGTGTCGCCCGTCGGCGGCGTCACGCCCCTGCCCGACACCGAGCGCGAGAAGGCCGAGAGCGCGCTCAGGCAGCGGATGGAGACCCTGGCCGAGGAGCACGGCATCTCCCCCGCCCTCGGCGCCGCCATGGTCACGCTGCGCGTCGCCGTCGTCCGGGCCAAGAACCGCGACACCGGCCAGGTCCGCTTCGTCGAGGAGGACAAGTTGTTCGAACTCGGACCCGAGTGGGAGAAGGCCGGCGTCGTCGACTCGCCCGACACGCTCCTGACGGTCGGCAGCAAGCAGGCCCTCGAGTACGGGATCGCGCGGCACGTGGTCGACCGCCTCGAGGACCTCTACGAACTCTATCCCATCCAGGGGACGATCGACCTCTTGCCCGTGACGTGGAGCGAGACGGCCGTCCAGGCGCTGAACAACATGTACGTCCGGGCGCTGCTGGTGCTGGTGGGCCTCTTGGGCCTCTACGTCGAGATGAACACGCCGGGGTTCGGCGTGCCGGGGACGATCGGCCTCGTGGCGTTCGGCATCCTGTTCACCGCCTCGCTGCTGGCCGACAACCCCAACTGGCTGGCGCCGCTCCTGTTCGTGCTGGGCCTGCTGCTGCTGGGCATCGAGATCTTCGTCACACCGGGCTTCGGCGCGATGGGGTTCACGGGCATCGTCCTGGTGGTCGCCGGCATCATCCTGGTCCTGCCGAACCTGTCGCGCTGGCCGCAGACGGCGTTCGAGTGGTCGCAGGTCTACCGCTCGCTGGCCCTGACGGCGGGGACGCTGGCGGCCTTCGGCGTGATGGTGTGGCTCTTGGGGCGGTTCTTCCCGCGGCTGCCGATCCTGCGGCACCTGGTGCTCGCGCCGTCGACGGTGTCCGACGGATCGAGTCGCGCGGCCGCGGCGCCGATCGGGGCCATCGCGCGGGTGGGCGACACCGGCAAGGCCGTCACCAACCTCCGCCCGGCGGGGAAGGCCCGCTTCGGCGACCGCCTGGTGGACGTCGTCACGGAGGGCGATTTCCTCGCGCACGGCGCGGACGTCCGCGTTATCATGATCCAAGGCAACCGCGTGATCGTCCGCCCCGCCGACCGCGGCGCGGCGGACGCGCCGACCGCGTAACCGGAGGTTCGGCCCATGTCCGCCCTGGCCGTCCTCGACATCTCCTGGGGCTGGGTCGTCGTCCTGTTCCTCCTGGGGATCGTGTTCTCGGTGGCCGAGATCCTCGTGCCGAGCGGCGGCGTCCTGGCGGTCCTGGCGGCCCTGTCGTTCCTCGGGGCCGTGGTGGCGGGCTTCCTCGTGGGCTGGAAGGAGGGGCTGGTCACGCTCCTGGCGACGGCCGTCCTGACGCCCGTGGTCATCCTGACGGCCCTCCGCCTGCTGCCGCGCACCCCGATCGGCCGGCGCCTGATCCTCCAGCCCCCCGCGACGGGCAAGGCGGGCGACCTCGCCCACCTCGACCCCGCGTCGCTCGAGGGCCGCGTCGGCGTCGCCAGGACGCTCCTCAGGCCGGCGGGCAAGATCACGATCGACGGCCGTCCGATCGACTGCGTCACCGAGGGCGAGATCGTCCAGCCCGGATCGCGGGTCAAGGTCCTCGCCGTCCGCGGCGCGAAGGTCGTCGTGCGGCCGGTCGAGGACGCGGACGCCTGACGCCGGGCGCCGCGAAGCGTTTAGATAAATGTTGGACGGCCGACGCCGGTATGATAGGATAACCGTGCGGTTTGCCGGTTGACTTCGCCCTGCGCCGAACCTGGTCCGAAAGGAGCCTTACATGCCTGCGATCCTCGCCGCCGCACCGGTCCTCCTCGCGGAGTGGGGGCCGCTGACCATCGGCCTGCTGGTGATCGCGATCATCATCGCCCTGGTGCTGGGGCTGTTCCTGCTCCAGTTCCTGGAACTCTACATCCGGGCCCTGCTGTCGAAGGCGCACATCGCGATGCTCGACCTGATCGGGATGCGGTTCCGGAAGGTCGACGCGCGGGTGATCGTGGGCGCCCGGATCATGGCGATCCAGGCGGGCCTCAAACTGGAGACGCGCGAGATCGAGAGCCACTTCCTCGCGGGCGGCCGCCCGGTGAACGTGGTCCGCGCCCTCATCGCCGCCGACCGCGCGAACATCGAACTCGACTTCCGGACCGCCACCGCCATCGACCTCGCCGGGCGCGACGTCCTCGACGCCGTCCAGACCTCGGTGCTCCCCAAGGTCATCGACTGCCCGAACCCGGCCCTCGGCAAAACGACGATCGACGCCGTCGCCAAGGACGGCATCCAGGTGAAGGCCAAGGCCCGCGTCACGGTCCGGGCGAACCTCGAGCGGCTGGTCGGCGGGGCGACCGAGGAGACGATCATCGCCCGCGTCGGCGAGGGCATCGTCACCACGATCGGCTCGGCCCAGAGTTACAAGGACGTCCTGGAGAACCCCGACTCGATCTCCAAGCGCGTCCTGGCCAAGGGCCTCGACGCCGGCACGGCCTTCGAGATCCTCTCGATCGACATCGCCGACGTCGACGTGGGCGACAACATCGGCGCCCGCCTCCAGGCCGACCAGGCCGAGGCCAACCTGCGCATGTTCCAGGCCGAGGCCGAGAAACGCCGCGCCGCCGGAGCCGCACGCGAACAGGAGATGGTCGCCCTCGTCCAGGAGAACCGCGCCAAGGTCGTCCTGGCGGAGGCCGAGATCCCCCTGGCCATCGCCGAGGCGTTCCGGAGCGGCCACCTCGGCATCATGGACTACTACCGCCTGAGGAACATCCAGGCCGATACGTCCATGCGCGAGGGCATCGGCCGCAGCGCCGAGCCGCCCAAGCCGGGGCCGCAGACGAATCGCTGAGACGCGCAGGCGCGGGAGAGCCGCATGGAACACTTCGAGTGGGTCCAGATCCTCTTCGTGGTCGCCGTCGTCGTCATTGCGCCCCTGGCGCAGTGGTGGATCCGGCGGCAGCAGCGCGCCCAGCAGGAAGCCGAGGCCCGTCGGCGGGCGGCCCCGCCCCCGCCGGCCGACGCGCCGGCCCAGCCCGACCGCCGCACCATCTTCTACGGCCGCCCGGCCCAGCCGTCAGGCCACGGCACATCCGCCGCGCCTCGGGCGCCGGACCAGTTGGCCACCGGCCCGACACCCATGGTCTCGGCGGGCCGGACGCCCGCCCGGCCCGCGGCGCCGCCCGCCCCGGCCGGATCGCCCGAGGTCAGACACGTCGCCGAGCAGATCCGCCGCCGCGCGCAGCCCCAGGCCGATGAGCCCGCCCTTGAGGAGGTCGGCGCGCTCGCCAAGCACCACCTGGGGGAACTCAAGCCCGACCAGGTCTCCGCGCTCCGCAAGCACCACCTGGGGGCCGACGTGCACGGGCAAGTCGCGCCCGGCGCCGCGGCCCGCGCTGCCGCGCCCGCCGCGAAGGCCGCCGCCCGCGCCCGGCCGCTGTTCCACCGCGACATGCTGCGCGGCGGCAATGCCGCCCGGGCCTTCATCCTGGCCGAGATCCTGGGCCCGCCGAAGGGCCTCCAAGAGCCCTAGAGCCTATCCGAATAACCCTCTGGCTTCGGCCGGCTGCGGCGGCCGCATGC
>CAYGZE010000111.1:0-12310 GCA_964354185.1 uncultured Anaerolineales bacterium
CGCCGGGATTGGCGCCCACGAGGATGCTGGCGAGGCGCGGCGGCGCGCCGGTCTTCCGGCGGATGGCGTCGATGCGGGGGGCAAGGTCCGCGCGAATCCTGGCCGCCAGGGCTTCGCCGTCGATCAGTCTTGCGGGCACGTTGTCTCCTCCTCTCAAGTGGGGCGAACCGCAAAGGACGCAAAGAGCGCAAAGAGCGCAAAGAAAACTATTGATATAAGGTCCTACAAAGTTGCCGTTTGCCCTCTGCTTCGCCTTTCTTTGCGCCCTTTGCGCTCTTCGCGGTTCCAGCGCCTTGCCGTCCGCGAGACGCCTCAGGCCCCCCGGCCCTTGCTCATGAGCAGGCCGCGCGTCTTCTCAAGTTCCTTCTGAATGGGCCACTTGGCGAAGGCCAGGTACACCCAGAGCGCGAAGTTGAGGAAGGGCAGCAGGAACACTGCTCCGAGGATGGCTGGGTAGCCCGCTCGTGCGCATATCTTGCAGCCCCCCACGAGAACAATCGCCAGCACGCACAGCGACACCATCAACTCGACCAGGGTCTGCATGCGGGCAACCTCCCCCCTCAGGCCCCCGATTGGGCGATGATGTCGGGCACGATGTCATCCCACCCCAGGGTCATCAAGTGGGCGCCCTGGCACATGCCGCGCATCTCGCGGACCAGGCGGCCGGCGATCTCGGCCGAGACCTTCTTCCGGTCCTCCTTCGGGGCCGCGGTCAACTGCTGGATGATCGGCTCGGGCACCTGGACGCCGGGAACGGATCGATTCATGTACTTGGCCATGGCGGCCGACTTCAGGGCGACGATGCCCACAAGGACGGGCACCTTGAGGTGCCGGATGCGCTCCATGAACGTCTCGAACGTCGCGGGGTCGTAGACGGCCTGGGTCTGGACGAACTGGGCCCCCGCCTCGGCCTTCTTTTCGAGTTTGATGACCTGGGCCTCGGGGTTCGGGCCGCAGGGGGTCGTGCAGCAGCCCTTGAAGAACCTGGGGGCCCCGTCGAGTTGGTTGGGGTTGCCCTTCGGGTCCACGCCCATGTCGGAACCGGCCTCCAGGCGCGAGAGGGCCTTCAGGAGGTCGACCGAGTCGAGGTCGTGGACGGGCTTGGCCTCGCGATGGTCGCCCATGACGACGTGGTCGCCGGTGAGGGCCAGCACGTTCTCGATGCCCAGGACGGCGGCCGAGAGGGCGTCGCTCTGGAGGGCGATGCGGTTGCGGTCGCGGCAGACCATCTGGAACACGGGCTCGATGCCGCGCTCCCGCAGCAGGCGGCACACGGCCAGCGACCCGACGCGCATGACGGCCGTCTGGTTGTCCGTCACGTTGACGGCGGCGACGCGGCCTTTCAGGTGCTGGTCGGCCTCGTGAAGGACGGGCCCGATGTTCGTGCCCTTGGGGGGCCCGATCTCGCCCGTGATGACGAACCGGCCCGTGGCAAGTTGCTGCTGGAGTTGGCTCATGGCATCGCCCCCGTCGTCCGCCCGGCGTCAGGCGGGTTTCTGTTCGGCTTGGGCCTTGGCGGCCGCCTCTTCCTCTTCGGCCACTTCGAGGGCCCAGCGGATGGTGCGGCGTCGGGCGTCGGCGATCTCGCGTTTGCGGTAATCGCGCGGCGCTTGGAACCGGCGCATGTCGTCCAGGCGTCCGAGGGCGGCCAGGCGCTCGTAGATCAGCCGCCAGCCGCACGGCCGCTCGGGCGAGACCTCGCACGAGCCGTCGTAGCCCGTCCCGCCGCACTGGCCGTTCACCAGGCTCTTGGCGCACAGGGTGATGGGGCACAGGCCCCCCGTGTGGGCCAGGAGGCACTCGCCGCACTCGGCGCACCGCTCGGCCGAGGGCCAGAGGCCCTGGTAGTTGCCCATGCACAGGGTGTTCATGGCGGGGACGGCGCGGCGGCCGACCATGTTGCCGACCGCCTGGACGCCGACGCCGCACGAGCCGACGAGGATGGCGTCGGCGGCGCGGAGGGCTTCGAGGAGGCGGCCGAGGCGGGATCCGACGCCCGCCTTGTTGCAGAGCATGTCGATGAGTGCGGTGCCCGTGACCTGGCGGCCCGCGCCGGCCAGAAGGTCGGCCATCTCGCGAAGCCAGGGCTCGCCGCCCGTCTCGCAGCCGATGGGGCAGCCCTTGCACCCGACGACGAAGACCTTGCGGGCGTCGGCGAGGGACTCGAGGATCTCGGGGTTCGGTTTTCGCTCGGTGGCGTTCATGGGCGTGCCTCGTGGATCGGCGCGTCCGGCGCGGGCGCGCCTGCGTGCTGAAGGACCGTTTCGAGGAGCCGGTCGAGGGCGGCGGCGACGGGCGCGGAGAGGCCCTCGCCCCAGCCAACGCGGCCGGGCTCCACCCCGAAGACCGTGACGTCGCGGAAGACGCGCCCCGCCAGGGCCTCCAGGCGCAGGGCCGGAAGGACGCTGAGTTCGTGGAGCGACAGCGGGCGGCCGTCGTCATCGGCCCGGAGCGGATCGACCCGCAGGACGTGGAGGTCGCCCGGCTGGCCGCCCGCGCGGACGGCGTCGATCACCAGGACCCGGTCGCGCGGGTCGAGCGTGCCCAGGACCTCCGAGAAGGCGAGGCCCGCGTCGCACAGGTGCACGCCTCGGGGCAGGGCGCGGCCCCCCAGCCGCTCGATGGCGGCCGGACCGACGCCGTCGTCGCCCATCAGGACGTTCCCGACGCCGACGATATGGACCGGGGTCTCAGACAACGCGGTGCACTCCGCGGACGGCGCCCGTGGCCGTCAGCACGTGGACCGAGCACGCCAGGCACGGGTCGAACGAGCGGACGATGCGGACGACCTCGAACGGGTTGTCGGGGTCCTTCACCTTCGTGCCCAGGAGGGCCTGCTCGATGGGCCCCGGCGTGCCGGCGGCGTCGCGCGGCGAGCCGTTCCAGGTGGTCGGGACGACGAGTTGGTAGCGGCTGATGACACGGTCGCGGATCTGGACCCAGTGGCCGAGGGCCCCGCGCGGCCCGTCGACAAGGCCGGCGCCGTCGCCGGAGTCGGGGATCGTGAGGGGCGCGGCTGCCGGCTCGCCGGGTTTCAGTTCCTGGAGCCAGCCCGTGATGGCGTCCAGGAGGATGCGGCACTCGAGGGCCCGGGCCAGGTGGCGCCCGAGGACGCTCGCGCACTGGTCGGCCCCGACGCGGGCGGCCGCGAGGGCCGCGTCGACCTGGGCCTTGACGGCCGGCCGGCCGGCGGCGTAGGCGACAAGAGTCCGGGCCAGCGGCCCGACCTCGGCCGGCTCGCCGCCGTAGCGCGGGGCCTTGAGCCAGGAGTAGGCCCCCTCCTTGGCGGGCTGGGGGATGGTCTTGCCCTCGGCGGGCGGCGCGGCGCAGTCGTCGGTGTAGCGCGAGTGGGCGACCTCCTCGCGAATCCTGGCGACGTCGACGGGCTCCAGGCGTCCGCCCGGCTGAAGGACGCCCGCGACGAACAGGCGCCGGCGCGTCGTCGGGTCGGTCGAGGCGCCGCCCAAGTCGAACGCGCCGTAGGAGAGAAAGCGGCCGCAGCCCGCGCCCACGTCGAAGTAGTCGCCGTAGGCCCCGGCCACGGTGAAGATCGCGGGGAGGTAGACGTCTTCGACGAACGCGCGGACCTCGGCCAGGCGGCCGAGGAAGGTGGCGATCTTGTCGGCCGTCACGTCGCACGTGACGCCGCCGGGGACGATCGCGACGCTGTGCGGCATTTTGCCGCCAAAGATCGTGAGCATCTCGTGGCAGACGCGCCGGATGTGCAGGGCCCCGAGGTAGGCCCGGACCAGGGCGACGTTGGTCGCCTTGTCGCAGCGGTAGTCGCCCTCGTAGCGCGGAAAGAAGGGGGCCAGGGCCCCGCGGTCGATGAAGCCGCGCACGGCCCGGAGGTCGCTCTCCGGCCCCTGGTAGTCCGCCAGGGCCGTGACGTCGACGTAGTCGAGGGCCGCCAGCGTGAAGAAGTGGAGGATGTGCGATTGGAGATAGTTCGACCCGAGGATCAGGTTCCGCACGATCCGCCCGTTCTCCGGCACCTGGCCGGCCACGCCGAGGGCCTGGTCGAGGGCCATGGCCGAGGCCGTGCCGTGGATGGCCGGGCACACGCCGCACACCCGCTGCGTCAGGCGGACGGCGTCGAGCGGGTGGCGGCCGGCCAGGATGTTCTCGAAGCCGCGGAAGAGCGTCCCCGCGCAGCGGGCGTCCTTCACCCGGCCGCCGTCGACGACGGCCTCGATCTTCATGTGGCCTTCGATGCGCGTGACGGGGTCGATCGCGATGGTGCGGCGCTGGGCGGGGGTTTTCGTTGCCTTGGCCATCCGAGGCGCCTCCGACGTCAGGGTTTCGGGCCGGGCTGCGGCTCCGGCTGGAGCAGCCGGAAGCGGCCCAGCCGCTCCTCGTCGATCTTCCGATACAGGGGGCTCAGCCGGTCGGGGAAGTCCGGCTCGACGCACCCGTGGCACGGGCTGCCCGCGCCGACGCACCAGTTGGTGCCGCTGTTCCACATGCGGGTGGGGCAGTCGGCGTAGGTGAGCGGGCCCTTGCAGCCGAGTTCATACAGGCACCCGGGCTGGCCGAACTGGCGGGCGAAGCGGGCGGCGTCGAAGTCGGCCCGGCGCGGGCACGTCTCGTGGATGCACTTGCCGTAGTACATCGTCGGCCGCCGGAGGTCGTCCAGGCCGGCCGCCACCGCGCCGAGGCCGTACAGGGCGACGGCCACCAGCGACCCCACGAGCCAGTCGGGGTGCGGCGGGCAGCCGGGGATGTTGACGAGCGGCGTGTCGATCCCCTGGCGGGCCAGAAAATCGCCGATCGAGATTGCGCCGGTGGGGTTCGGCGCGCCGGCCGGGATGCCGCCGAACGACGCGCACGTGCCCATGCCGACGACCGCCGCCGCGCCGCGCGCGAGCGCGGCGGCGTGCTCGGCGATGGGCGTCTCCTCGCCGCGCGATTCGCCGAGCGTCGCGAACAGCGGGTCGCCCGTCTGGATGGAGCCCTCCATGACGAAGAAGTAGCCGCCCTTGTCCTTGACCGCCGTGTCGCGGAGGACCTCGACGACGGCCTCGCCCTGGCCGGCCATGACGGTCGCCAGGAACCGCAGCGACAGGTGCTTGCCGGGCGCGAGTTCCGAGAGGACGACCTGGCCCGCGCTGGGGGCGAGCGAGTTCAGAAGCGAGACGGCGCACCCGGTGCAGGCGGCGCCCTGGAGCCACACGACGGGGAGTTCGACGACCTTGGGCATGATCGGTCCCTCTTCCGGAACAGGAAATCCGCACGGTCGCGGCCGCGCCGCCTGCGAAGGCGCGGTCGCTCAGAACAGCCCGACGACGCGGCCGTCGGGTCCGATGTCCACCTTCTCGCCCGCGGGCTCGGTCGGCAGCCCGGGCATGGTGCGCATGGCCCCGCACAGGGGGTAGAGGAACCCGGCGCCGACCGACGCGCGGACGTCGCGCACGGGGAAGACGTACCCCTTGGGGGCGCCCTTCAGGGCCGGGTCGTGCGACAGGCTCAGGTGCGTCTTCGCCATGCAGATGGGCAGTTTGTCATGGCCCAGGCGCGTAAACTTCTCGATGGCCTGCTCGGCGGGCTTCTCGTAGACGACCGAGGCCGCGCCGTACATCCGCACGGCGATCGTCTCGATCTTCTTCTTGATGGGCCAGTCGGTCTCGTAGAGGAACTTGAACTGCTTGGGCGCCTCGCAGGCGTCGCACACGGCCTTGGCGAGTTCGGTGCCGCCCTTCCCGCCGTCGGCCCAGACGCGGCTGCGGGCGACCCACCCCGCGCCGGCGGCCTTGGCCTTGCGGGCGATGACCTCGAACTCCGCGTCCGTGTCGGTCGTGAACTCGTTGATCGCCACCACGCACGGCACGCCGTGCAGGCGGACGTTCTCGATGTGCCTCTCCAGGTTGGCGCACCCGGCGGCCACGGCCTCGGTGTCCTCCTCGAGGAGGCCCGGGTCGAGGGGCTTGCCCGCGACGACCTTGAACCGGCCGCTGTGCATCTTCAGGGCCCGCACCGTCGCGACGAGGACGACGCAGTCGGGCACGAGGCCGCTTGAGCGGCACTTGATGTTGAGGAACTTCTCCATGCCGATGTCGGCGCCGAAGCCCGACTCGGTCACCGTGTAATCCGCCAGGCGCGTCGCCATCATGTCCGCCAGGATCGAGGAGTTGCCGTGCGCGATGTTGGCGAACGGGCCCGCGTGGACGAAGCAGGGCGTGCCCTCGAGCGTCTGCATCAGGTTCGGCTTGATGGCGTCCTTCATGAGGACGGCCATGGCGCCGGCGACTTTCAGGTCCTCGCACGTCACGGGCGATCCGTCGCGCTTGTACGCGACGATCATCCGCGCGAACCGCTCGCGGATGTCCTTGAGGCCCGTCGTCAGGCCCAGGATGGCCATCACCTCGCTCGCGACGGTGATGTCGAAGCCCGTGCGGCGCACCAGGCCCGACCCGAGGCCCGTGATGATCTCGTCCAGCGCCCAGCGGTCGCTGATGTCGACGACGCGCCGCAGGCTCGGCGCGTAGGGGTCGATGCCCAGGGGGTTCCCGTGATAGAGGTGGTTGTCGACGAAGGCGGCCGCCAAGTTGTTCGCGAGGCCGACGGCGTGGATGTCGCCGGTGAGGTGGAGGTTGAAGTCCTCCATCGGGACGACCTGGCTGTAGCCCCCGCCCGCCGCGCCGCCCTTGATGCCGAAGACGGGCCCCAGGCTCGGTTGGCGGATGCAGGTGCAGACGCTCTTGCCGATGTGCCCGAGGGCCTGCGACAGGCCGATGGTGGTGACGGTCTTCCCCTCGCCCAGGGGCGTGGGTGTGATAGCCGTCACGTCGATATACTTGCCCCGCTTGGCGCCCTCGAGGCGATCCAGGATCGCCAGGTCGACCTTGGCCTTGAGGTCGCCGTAGAGTTCGAGTTCGCCGTCGCGGACGCCCAGGCGTTTGGCGATCTCGCGGATGGGCTTGATCTTGGCCTTCTGGGCGATCTCCAGGTCGCTGAGCACCACGTCCCTCCCGTTGGCTGAGCGCGGCGGCGTCCGCCCCGGACGGCCCGGCCTTCCCGGCGGACGCCATGTCAAGATAAAAGGTGGGCCGAGTCTACGGGCCGCCAGTCCACGGTGTCAAGCGATTTCAACCGAGTGTTGAAAACGACGGTCGGATGTATGAGGCGGCCCCTCCTGATTCAACCTTGACACAAGCGCCAAGGGCCCCTATCGTTACAGGAGGCTTGTCCAGGCAAGCCCTCTCGTCGTGCCAAGGCGCCTTCGGACAGAGGTGTTGCGTGACGATCCGGGGCGGGCCGTCGGCCCGACCCAACCATCGGCCGGAAGTCCAGTGTCCGGAAGGGCCGAGTCGGACCCGGCCGCTCGTGAAGCAGAGGGACTCGGCTTATGAAGGTCGCCATCAGCGGCAAGGGGGGCGTCGGCAAGACGACCGTCACGGCCGTCTGGGGACGCCTCCTGGCGGCCGAGGGGCGCGACGTCTTCCTGGTCGACGCCGACCCGGACGCGAACCTCGGCGGCGCGCTCGGCCTCGCGGCCGGCGACCTGCCCGCCCCGCTGGTCGGCCTCAAGGACCTCGTCAAGGACCGGACCGGGTCGGACCCCGACCAGGTGGGCCAGTACTTCCGGCTGAACCCGCACGTGGCCGACCTGCCCGACGCGTACGCCGTCCGCGTCCAGGGGATGCGCCTGCTGGTGCTGGGCGGCCTGCGGGGCGGCGGCAAGGGCTGCGCGTGCCCGCAGGGGGCGTTCCTGAAGGCGATGCTGCGGCACCTGCTGCTCGAGCGGCAGGAAGTCCTGCTGCTGGACATGGGGGCGGGCTTGGAGTCGCTCGGCCGCGCGTCCGTCCTCGGAACCGACGCCCTGGTCGCGGTGGTCGAGCCGGGGCAGCGGAGCCTCGAGACGGCCGCCGCCCTCGAGCGGATGGGCCGCGAGATCGGCCTCAGGCGGTTCGCCGCCGTGCTGAACAAGGTGACCGACCCCGGCCAGGTCGAGCGGGTCCGCGCGGGGCTGCCCGCGGGGATGGACCTCGTGGGCTCAGTCCCCTACAGCCCGGCGCTGGTGCGGGCGGACCTGGAGGGGCGGACGGTCCTGGGGGCCGACGCCGCCGTCGAGGCGGCGCTCGCCCAGGCGCTGGAGCGCCTGGAGGCCCTCCTCGCCGGCCCGGCGGGGGCGACGTAGAGAGAGCGCACGACAGGTGGACGGTTCCGGATATCTTGCCGCCTAGCGAGGAGGCCGATGGTGGACCCGAAGGAATGCAGTTGCGACCCGGCGGCCCAGGAGATGCTCGCCCGGATGGCCAAGACGGGGGTCCCGAGCGCCTGGAGCCGCCTCGCGGCCCAGTCGCCCCAGTGCAAGTTCGGGCAGCAGGGCCTCTGCTGCCGCATCTGCAACATGGGGCCGTGCCGCATCCTCGTCGGCAAGCCCGGTAAGGATCGCGGCGTGTGCGGGGCGGACGCCGACACGATCATCGCGCGCAACTTCCTGCGGGCCGTGGCCGGCGGCGCCAGCGCCCACAGCGACCACGGGCGCGGCGTGGCCGAGACGTTCCTGGCCATGGCGCGCGGCGAGGCGCCCGACTACGGCGTCAAGGACCCCGTGAAACTGCGCGCCGTCGCCCGCGAGGTCGGCATCGAGACCGCGGACTTTTCTTCGCCCGCCGAAGCAGCCGGCGGGCTGCGAAGCGCGGGCCGCCCCGACAAGGAGATCGCCAACGAACTCGGGGAACTCGCCCTGGCCGAGTTCGGCAAGCCCCACGGCACCCAGCACATGGCCGAGCGCGCCCCCGCGCCACGCAAGGCCCTCTGGAAGAAACTGGGCCTCACGCCGCGCGCCGTCGACCGCGAGGTCGTCGAGGCCCTCCATCGCAGCACCATGGGCGTCGACCAGGATTACCGAAGTCTCCTGCGCCACGCCAGCCGCACGGCCCTGGCCGACGGCTGGGGCGGGTCGATGCTCGCCACCGAACTCCAGGACATCATGTTCGGCACGCCCACGCCCGCGCGCGGCGAGATCAACCTGGGGGTCCTCAAGGAGGACGAGGTCAACCTGGTCGTCCATGGGCATGAACCGCTCCTGTCGGAGATGGTGGCGGCGGCGGCCGCCATGCCCGACCTGGTGGCCGAGGCGAAGAAGGCCGGCGCCAAGGGCGTCAACGTCGCCGGCATCTGCTGCACCGCCAACGAACTCCTGATGCGCCACGGCATCCCCGTCGCCGGGAACTTCCTGTCGCAGGAACTTGCCGTCGCCACCGGGGCCGTCGACCTCATGTGCGTCGACGTCCAGTGCATCATGCAGGGCCTGGTGGACGTCGTGAAGTGCTACCACACGAAGCTGGTGACCACGTCCGAGAAAGCCCGCCTCCCGGGCGTCGAGCACGTCCCGATGGAGGAGGCGCGGGCCCTGGAGGTCGGCCGCCAGATCGTCCGCAAGGCCATCGCGGCCTACGGGCGGCGCTCGGGCGAGGTTCACATCCCCGCCGACAAGGGCGAGGCCGTCGTCGGCTTCAGCCACGAGACGATCAACTACATCCTGGGCGGCCGGTTCCGGTCGTCCTACCGCCCCCTGAACGACAACATCATCAACGGGCGCATCCGCGGCGTCGTCGGCGTGGTCGGGTGCACGAACCCCAAGGTCCAGCACGACTTCGGCCACACGACGCTCGTCAAGGAACTCATCCGGCGCGACATCCTCGTGGTGACGACGGGCTGCTCGCAGATCGCGTGCGGCAAGCAGGGCCTGCTGATGCCCGAGGCGGCGGCGCTGGCCGGGCCGGGCCTGCGCGAGGTGTGCGAGGCCGTCGGCATGCCGCCCGTCCTCTCGGTGGGCTCGTGCGTCGACAACAGCCGCGTCCTGGTGGCGTGCACCGAGATGGTCCGCGAGGGCGGCCTGGGCGCCGACATCTCGGAACTGCCCGTCGCCGGGGCCTGCCTCGAACACATCACCGAGAAGGCCCTCTCGATCGGCCAGTACTTCGTCGCCTCCGGCGTCCTGGTGGTCTTCGCCGAGAGCCTGTTCCCGGTCCTCAAGGGGTCGGGCGTGGCGAAGTACCTGTTGGAGGAGATCGAGGCGGAACTGGGCGGCCGCTGGGCCCTCGAGGGCGACCCCGTCAGGGCCGCTGACCTCATCCAGGCCCACATCGAGGCCAAGCGCGACGCCCTCGGCATCAACCAGGCCCGCGAACGCAAACTCTACAGCATGGAGGACCGGCAGAAACTCGAAGTCTGAGCCCGCCGGGAGACGAACGATGTCGAGAGAGATTGCCGCCGCCGCCATCCGGGGCGCCCACGCGATCGCCCGCCAGGCCCGCGACATCCTGGACCGCGCGATCCGCGAGCGCGGCGACGACGCCCCCGTCGAGTTCCCCAACACCGGCTACTTCATCCCCATCATCTACGCCATGACCGGCCGCGAGGTGAAGCGCCTGGGCGACTTCCGGCCCGTGATGGACGAGGTCGAGGGCCTGCTGCCGCCGCTGGTCCAGGACCGCCTGTGGCTGCCGTACCTCGGGCCGGCCCTCGACGCGGGCATGGCGACGCTGTTTGCCGAGGAGGTCATCGAGGCCTGCCGCACCGTCGTCGGGCCGCAGCCCGCGCGGGACCTCTGGCTGGGGGCGGCCGACGACGTGATCCTGCGCGAGCGGGGCATCCAGTTCGTGGACGGCACGGCACCGGGGTTTGCGGCCATCGTGGGGGCGGCGCCGGACGTCGAGACGGCCGTCAAGATTGCCCGCAAGTGCCAGGAGCGGTCGCTATACGTCTTCATGTGTGCACACCATAACGGGACGTCGTTCTCCGAGCAACTGGCCGAGGGCGGCGTCCAGATGGGGTGGGAGACGCGCCTGGTGCCGTTCGGCCCGGACATCACGGCGGCCGTCTACTCGCTGGGGTTCGCGGCCCGGGTGGCGATGAGTTTCGGCGGCGTCCAGCCGGGCGACTTCCGCCGCAACCTCCTCTACAACAAGGCCCGCGTCTTCGCGTTCGTCCTGGCCCTCGGCAAGGTGACCGACGAGTGGTACGCCACCGCCGCCGGCGCCATCAACTTCGGGTTCCCCACGATCGCCGACTCCGACATTCCGGAGATCCTCCCCACCGGCGTCTGCACCTACGAGCACGTCGTCTCGCGTGTGCCGCACGACCACATGGTCGAGAAGGCCATCGAGGTGCGCGGGCTGAAGATCAAGGTGGCCGAGGTGCCGATCCCCGTGGCGTTCAGCCCGGCGTTCGAGGGCGAGCGGATCCGCAAGGAAGACATGCACGTGGAGTTCGGCGGCAACCGGACGCCGGCGTTCGAGTGGCTCACGAGCGCCCCCTCCGAGAAGGTCGAGGACGGGAAGGTCGAGGTCATCGGGCCCGACATCGACACGGTCGAGGAGGGGGGCTCGCTGCCCCTGGGCATCGTCATCGAGGTCGCCGGACGCAAGATGCAGCCCGACTTCGAGCCCGTTCTGGAGCGCCACACCCACACGTTCCTCAACCACGCCCAGGGCCTCTGGCACATGGGCCAACGCGACATCAACTGGGTCCGCATCTCGAAGGACGCCTATCGGGCGGGCCTCCGCCTCGCGCACTTCGGCAAGATTCTCCATGCCATGCTCCACGAGGACTTCTCGAGCATCGTCGACAAGGTCCAGGTCCGGATCTACACGGTCCAGGAGCAGGTCCTGGCGCTGCGGGAGAAGGCGCGGGCCGTCTTCGCCGAGCGTGACGCCCGCCTGGCGGGGATGACCGACGAGTCGGTCGACATCTACTACTCGTGCACGCTGTGCCAGTCGTTCGCCCCGAACCACGTCTGCGTCATCACGCCGCAGCGCAGCGGCCTGTGCGGCGCGTACAACTGGCTCGACGGGCGTGCAGCCCACGAGATCAACCCGGCCGGCCCCAACCAGCCCATCCAGAAGGGCGCCGCCGTCGACGCACGCCTGGGCCAGTGGGAGCGCGTCAACCAGTTCATCCTCCAGAAGAGCAGCGGGACCATCGAACGGATGAGCGCCTACTCGATGATCCTGGACCCGATGACCTCGTGCGGGTGCTTCGAGTGCATCTCGGCGGTGCTGCCGTCGACGAACGGCATCATGATCGCCCCGCGCGAGTTCCCGGACATGACGCCGTGCGGCATGAAGTTCTCGACGCTCGCCGGGACGGTGGGCGGCGGGCGCCAGGTGCCCGGCTTCGTCGGCCACTCGAAGCACTACATCACCAGCCCCAAGTTCATCAGCGCGGACGGCGGCCTCGCGCGGATCGTCTGGATGCCCAAGGCGCTGAAGGACGAACTGCGCGGCGTCCTGGCGGCGCGGGCCGAGGAACTCGGCCTGGGCGGCGCAGCCTTCGTCGACAAGATCGCCGACGAGACCGT
>CAYGZE010000112.1:0-12244 GCA_964354185.1 uncultured Anaerolineales bacterium
GCGCTGGTGATCGCCGTGGGCGTCATCTTCGGGCCCATCTACCCGACGCTCGTGGCCGTTCTGCTGGGGCACTTCCCGGGATCGCTGCACGGTCGGGCGATCGGCCTGTTCTTCACGCTGGGCGGGCTGGGCTGCACGGCGCTGCCGATGCTCATCGGCGCCTACGCCCGGCGGACCAGCGTCCAGCGCGGCTTCATCCTCGCCGCCGCCTCCGCCGCCGGCCTCGCCCTCATCGCCCTGCTGCTCCACGTGAAGGCATGATCACCCCTCCCCCTTCGGCGGATGAGGGGTCGCACGCCCAATCCACCATACGGTCTCGGATGTCTGCCTGGGTGGGACGTGGTGGTCCACGTGCGCCGTGAAAGGAGCGCAGTTTCAGCGGGTGTGAAACCCGCCCGGCAACTGGGTCGCTCCGGCCGGGTGGCTAGGGCGTCGGCTCCTCCGGAGCGGGAACAAGATTCGGTCCTGCCACCCCGGGGCTATGAGGGCACTTCGTGCTTGAAATCATCTAGGCTGCCCTATACTATGAATGGGTCCCAGAAAAGGAGGTCCCTCATGAAGCTCGACGTGCGTGAACTGTCCCGCGGATTCTCACTGCTGTCTGAGCCCACACGGCTGGGCATCCTGCGGCTTCTCGCCAAGGGCCCCAGGAATGTCACGGCCCTATGTAAGGCCCTGAGGCTCAAGCAGCCCGCCGTCAGCCACCACCTGGGCCTCCTGCGCATGGGACGCCTGGTCAACGGCGTCCGCTGTGGCAAGGCCGTGATCTACGCGGCGGACAAGGCCGCCCTGAAGGCCCTGGCCTCGGGCTTGGCGGCGCTGATGCCGAGGTGAGACGCCGCGCGGTGACAGTACCTTCAACCGCCGCCTCGCTGTTCCCGCCGAGGGGCGCTGGCCCTGCTGTGCTGACACGGGCTGGAGAACGGGCGCACCCGCATGGGGCGGGTGGCGCCTTGACCTGCCGGCGATCTCGACTAGACTGCAACAGTACGAATCCAGGATCATGTTGCTTGGCGGCTGGCAAGGGGCTGATACTGTCCCTCGACGACCTTCTGGAACAGGCCAAGCAGGGCGACCGGGCTGCCTTGGGCCGCCTGCTCATGGCCCATGACCTGCGGCTTCGGCGCCATATCGACCGCCGTCTTCCGGCGGACCTGCGGGGCGCGTTGTCCACCGAGGACGTGCTTCAGGAGACGTACATCGAGGCATATCGGCACGTCGGCTCCTTCGAGTCGAGGGGGCCTCAGGCGTTCTACCGCTGGCTGGCGGTCATTGCGGACCACCAGCTGGCCGACGCGGCCAAGGCGTTGCGGGCCGCTAAGCGGCCGCCGCCCGACCGTGCGCGGCAGGTGCCCCTGGACCGATCAACGTCCTTCCTGGCGTTGGTGCAGTTGCTGGATCGGACCGGCAGCACCCCGAGCCGGATCCTCGGCGCGAAGGAGGCCGTGCAGGCTATGCAGGTGGCCTTGGCGAGCCTGCCGGAGGCCTGTCGGCAGGCCGTCTGGATGCGGCACATCGAGGGCAGGGCTGTCCGCGAGATCGCGGCTGCCATGGGCCGCACCGAGCACGCCGTACATCAACTGTGCTACCGCGGCCTGGCCATGCTTGCGGAGGCGATGGGCCCCACGTCCCGGTTCATGACCGATTTGCGTTGAGGACACGGGGCAAGTCTCAGCATCGTGCGGGTTCCCGTGTGAGCGCGGCGGTCGGTTGTCGTTACAGAGGGTGGAGGGGCAGAGAGGCCGGCATGGCAACTGGCCCATCGTGGGGAGCGTCCCATGGGGGGGACCGGACCGGTGGGTGACGCGGCTCGCCTCGAGCGGATTCAGCGGCTCGTGGACGAGTGCCTGAGGCGGCGGGCGGCGGGCGAGTCATGGCCCGACGAGGCCGTCATTGGCGAGCATCCGGACCTGATGCCTGAACTGGGCGAGCGCCTGCGGGCCCTGCGGCTTGTCGAAGAGGCCGCCCGGCGCGCGGACCGTCCGGACGAGGCGGCCCCCGGGGAGGCCGGCGCGCTGGAAGGCCGGTGCCCCTTCTGCCGCACTCGCGTCCATGTCAAGGCGGAGCACGCTGGACGCCGCATGCGATGCAAGTGCGGCCGGGTGTTTGTGGCCGACCTCTCTTCCAGCGGGGACGGTACCTTTGCCAGTCCTCCGCCCCCTCCCGAACTGCGGTCCACCATTCCCGGGTACGAGATCGAGCGCGAACTGGGAGCGGGCGGCATGGGCCGCGTGTACCTCGCGCGGGAACTGTCCACGAAGCGCCAGGTCGCCCTGAAGGTCATGCTGGCGGGCCCTCGCGCGGGCGCGCGTCAGCGGCGCCGGTTCGAGCGCGAGGTGGAGATCGCCGCCTCGCTTGAGCATCCCAACATCGCCCGCCTCTACGCCTCGGGCCTGCACGAGGGCCGCCTCTGGTTCGCCATGGAGTACGTCGAAGGCCAGCGGCTGGACGAACACGTGGTCCAGCGGCGGCTGGGGGTGCGCGACATCCTTGTCCTGTTCGCAAGCGTGTGCGAGGGGGTGAATCACGCTCACCAACAGGGCGTCATGCACCGCGACCTCAAGCCCGCCAACATCCTCGTCGATGCGCGCGGCCAGCCCCGCATCCTCGACTTCGGCCTGGCGAAACTCACCGAGGGCGGCGTCGACGTCGAGGCCACTATCTCGATGCCCGGGGAGATCGCCGGGACGCCCGCCTACATGTCTCCCGAACAGGTGGAGCGCGGCGCGATTCCGCTCGATATCCGCAGCGACGTCTACTCGCTCGGCGTCATCCTCTATGAACTCCTGACGGGCCAGTCGCCCTATGGCCCCAGGGACACCATTTCGGACCTCCTCCACGCCATCCTGCGGGTCGAGCCGCAGCCGCCGCGCAACCTCCGACGTGAGATTCCCGACGAGGTCAACTCCATCGTCCTCAAGGCCCTCGAAAAGCACCGCGTCAACCGGTACCAGAGCGCAGGCGACCTCGGCCGCGACATCGCGGCCCATCTCGCCGGACGGCCGGTCTCGGCCAAGACCGGCAGCGGCTGGTACATGCTCCGCAAGACGGCGGTCCGCTATCGCGGCTGGGTGATCGCGGCCGCGGCGGTAATCGTCCTGTCCCTGGGTATCGGCCTTCTGTTCGCCATGCTCTACAGCAAGACGCGGATCGAACACCGCCCCGGCGGCTCGGAGATCCGCCCCCTCACAGGGGAGTCCATAGCTTGCGTCGATGCGAGGGCCCGGGGCCAGAACAATGGTATGGGCTGGGCCGATGCCTACACCGAACTGCAGGATGCGATCGCCGCGGCAAAGCCCGACGCGGAGATCTGGGTTGTGGCAGGAACCTACAAGCCGGATCGCGGAACAGGCGATCGCACCGCCACCTTCCATCTCAAGAGCGGCGTTGCGCTTTACGCCGGTTTCGCGGGAGGCGAGACCAGACGCCATGAGCGCGACCCTGCGAGGAACAAGACGATCCTCAGCGGCGACCTGAAAGGCAACGACGGGCCGGGCTTCGTCAACAACTCCGACAACAGCCTGCATGTCGTCACCGGCAGCGGCACGGACGCGACGGCCGTGCTGGACGGCTTCACCATCACCGGCGGTAACGCGGGGATCGGCAGCCGGCGCGGCTCGAAGCCTGAGCACGCCGGCGGCGGCATGTATAGCGACGCTGGCAGCCCCACCGTGACGAACTGCACCTTCCGGGGCAATTCCGCCAACAACGACGGCGGCGCGATGTGTAACGCCAACGGCAGTGGGCCGCAGATCGCAAGATGCGTCTTCGAGCGGAACCGCGCCAGCAACGATGGGGGGGCCATCCGCAACGCTGCCAGCAGCCCCGTCCTGGTCAACTGCGTCTTTCGCGGCAACATGGCGGCGGCCAGCCACGGCGGGGCCGTCAGCAACATGATGAACGCTAGTCCGACGCTGGCGAACTGCCTGTTCCTCGGCAACTCAGCCAGCAACCATGGCGGGGCTGTGGCCAACATGGGCTCGTGCAGCCCGATCCTCGTGGGCTGCACCTTCCGGGCGAACTCGGCCAAGGCGTTCGGCGGGGCCGTGGCCAACGTCGCCGACAGCCACCCGACGCTGGGCAACTGCATCCTCTGGGGCAACACGGTCGGCGTCGGAACCGACGAGGCCGCACAGATCCAAGGCATCCAGAATGGCAACGCGGTCATCAACCACTGCTGCATCCAAGGCTGGAGCGGGCAACCTGGCGGCAGGAACAACCTGGGGGCCGACCCGCAGTTCGTCGATCCTGACGGCCCGGACAAGTTGCCCGGCACGGCCGACGACAACCTGACGCTGAAACCCGGCTCGCCCTGCATCGACAAGGGCGACAACGCTGCGCTGCCGAAGGATGCCGCCGACCTCGACGGCGACGGCGACCGCGACGAGCCGTTGCCGCTCGACCTGGCCGGCGGGCCGCGCACCGCGGCTGTCACCGTGGATATCGGCGCGTATGAGTCCCGCGCCGCCGCCGCCAGGGTCGAGGACCTCATCGCCGCCGCCCGAGACGGCGATCTCGATGGAGTCAAGCAGCTTCTGACGGCGGGAGGGCTCGAAGTGAACGCCAAGGACAGATCGGGGGCCACAGCCCTTCACGTGGCATCGGCGATGGGGTACCGGCTCATGGTCGACTACCTCGTCCACCAACACGGGGCTGACGTGACGGCGACGGACAGCCGAGGATTCACCCCCTTACATGAAGCGGCCTGGTGGAACGCCGAGACTGTCACGCCCCTCTTGAGAGTCAAGGGCGCCAAGGATGACGTTTTCACCGCGGCCGGTCTGGTTGACTACTACACACAAGTGGACGAGACCATATTAAGGAATCTGCCCGCCCAGGCAAACGCCCGCCTGGGCGACCAGACGCCCCTGCACTGGGCGGCCCGGAGCGGCCGAACCGCGGGCATCAAGCTGCTGACCCGGCACGGGGCCGATGTGAACGCCCAGGACGGCTCGGGCTGCACACCGCTGATCCTCGCGGCACGGGAGGGCCACGCCGCGGCTGTGAGTCTGCTTCTCGAAGGCGGCGCGCGCGTGGACGCAAGGACCAAATGGGGAAGTACGGCGCTGTCCATCGCCGCGATGGAGGGGCGGCTCGAGGTCGTCACGCTGCTGCTGGTCCGAGGCGCCGACCCCAACGCCCGCGATCAGCGAGGCGGGACCCCGCTCTACGCCGCGGCGCTGAGGGGACACAGGGAGATCGCCAAGTTGCTGCTTGACGGCGGGGCGACGATGGACATTATCTCGGCCGCCCTACTCGACAGAGCCGAGCAGATCGATCAACTGCTGAAGACTTCGCCGGGACTCGCCAACCAGTGGCAGGAGGGTAGCTTCCCGCTGCTTTGGGCGGCCAAGAAGGGCAACGTGGCCGCGGCGAAAGCCCTATTGGCCGGCGGGGCGAAAGTGGACATGGCCACGCCCGGCGGCAAGACCCCCCTGTTGGCAGCAGCCTTGGAGGGGCACAAGGCCGTCACCGAAGTGCTGATCGCCGCCGGGGCCAAGCCGGACCTGTTTGTCGCAGCAGGACTGGGCGACACCGATGCCATGGCCCGCCTCGTCGACGAGGGCGCCAGTGTCCAAGCACTCGACGGATCGGGCTTCGGAGCGATGCACTACGCTGCCGCGGCCGGCCAGCCGAGGTCCGTGGAGATGCTTCTGGCCCGTGGTGTCGACCCGGACATGCGCTCGAAGCAGGGCCTAACGCCGCTGTACCTGGCGGCCTCTGGAGGCCACCTGGACGTCGCGAAACTGCTGCTGGATAAGGGGGCCGATCCGGACGCCCGCATGCCGTCCGGACCTACCGCCCTCGTCCTGGTATTGGCGAGTTCGGTGACCGGCCAGAAGCCGCAGCCGGAGGTGGCCGTGGAGCTCATTCGCCATGGCGCTGACGTGGACGTTCGGGCGTTCGGACGCGAAGGTCGGGCGCGAACGCCTCTGCATTTCGCCGCCGCCGCCGGGCTGACCGAGGTGGCCAAGTTGCTCCTCGACAAGGGTGCCGCGCCGGGGGTCAGCGACATGGATGCGATGTCGCCCCTCGACCTGGCCGAGCAGGCCGGCCACGGGGACATCGCCCAGATGCTCCGCGACGCCCTCAAGGCGCCGCGCGGGCCCCGCACCCACCAAACATCCGAGCCGGAGATCCTGCGGACTACTGGCGAGGGCGATACGGCGAGGCCGGCGAAGAAAACCACGATACTCCCGGCGGGCGCCATGCCGGAGAAGACCATCAGCCTCGACCTCGGCGGCGGCGTGACCTTGCCCCTTACGCTCGTCCCGGCGGGCAAGTTCGTGATGGGGTCGCCGGATTCCGAGCAGGGCCGTATGCCCGACGAAGGCCCTCAGCATGAAGCTACCATCTCCAAGCCCTTCTACATGGGCGTCACGGAAGTGACCCAGGCCCAGTACGAGGCGGTCATGGGCACGAACCCCAGCAGGTTTACGGGGCCGACGAATCCGGTAGAGAGCGTCTCCTGGGACGACGCCGTGCTGTTCTGCCGGAAACTCTCGGAGAAGACTGGCAAGGCTTTCCGCCTTCCGACCGAGGCCGAATGGGAGTACGCCTGCCGGGCCGGAAGCAAGACGCGATTTTCGTTTGGCGATTCCGATAGCGTCTTGGGCGACTACGCGTGGTACGGGAGCAACAGCGGGGGCAAGACGAACCCCGTGGGCCAGAAGAAGCCGAACGCCTGGGGCCTGTACGATATGCACGGAAACGTCTACGAGTGGTGCGCGGACTGGTACGGCAGTTACTCAAGCGGAGCATCGACGGATCCGCAAGGCGCGGGTTCTGGCGGCGACCGTGTGGTGCGGGGCGGGTCGTGGGACTACGACGCTACCGCCAACTTCCGGTGCGCGTTTCGCGGCTACTACGGCCCGCCGTACCGCTACGGCAACTACGGTTTTCGTTGTGCCAGCACTCCCTGATTACCCTTTGCTCTTTGGCTGCCTTACCCTTTGTGCCGCCAGCCCGCCGCAAGATGCGTCGCGCTTCTGATGGAGGAGCCGATGGCAGAGGCCACGCTGACCATCACCGGCAAGGGCCAGACCCGCGAGGTGCCTCTCGAGCCCAAGGCCATCGTCCTCGGGCGCAGCAGCGCCTGCGACGTCGTGCTCGACAGCGCCCTGGTGTCGCGCCAGCACGCGCGGGTCTTCCAGGACCCGTTCGGCCGGTGGATCATCGAAGACCTCCAGAGCCGGATCGGCGTGATGGTGGGCGGCCAACGCGTCCGGGCCCACGCCCTCCTGCCCGGCGAGAGAGCCGTCCTGGGGCCGTTTGTGCTCTCCCTGTCCGAACCGATCCACGAGGAGATCGCACCGGACTCGGCCGGATCGACCACCACCGGGCTGATGGACGCGGCCGCCGACATGGAAGTGACCCAAGCAGGGGTCACGTCGGGTGCGGCCCTCTCGCGCGAACGCCTCAGGGAACTGAACCGCATCGTCGACTCCCTGGAAGGCCTGACGAGCCCCGGGCAACTGTACCCGGCCGTGTGCCGCTGCCTTGCCGGGACGGCGAACACGGTCGCCCTTGTCGTCCGACTGCCCAAGAGCAGCCTGCCGCTACCCCCCTCGCCGCAGGTTCTCGCCTGTCATCTGGCCGCAGAGAGCGGAGCGGCGCCTGCTCCCGGCGCCGAGAACGTGTACCTTTCGCGCCGGGTGCTGGAGGCCGTCCGCTCCTCCAAGGAGCCCGTCATGGCCCGAAGCGCGCATCTGGCGGAGACGGAGTTGTCCTTGACGCTGGTGGACGAGCGCCGACCCCGCGCCGTGGTATGCGCTCCTGTCGGGGAGCAGCCGGCTTCCGTCGACGCCGTGTACCTGGACATGCCGCTGAATCTGGCCGCCGCCGACACGCTCGACTTCGTGCAGGCCGTGGCCCGGCAGGCCCGTCTGGTCCGCAGGAGCCTCCTGCTTACGGAGGTCAGGGCCCAGCGGCGGGTGCTCGACTACCAACTCGGCCTGGCCCGGGAGATTCAGTCGAGGCTGACGCCCGCGGCCCTCTCCAGTGTGCCTGGGGTGGACGTCGCCTTTCACTACGAGCCCGCCCTGTGGGTGGGGGGCGACTACTGCGACCTTTGGCTGCTGCCGGACGGGTGTCTGGCGTTCGCGGTCGGCGATGTCGCAGGCAAGGGGCTGCCTGCGGCCATGGTCATGGCCAACCTCCAGGCGGCGTTGCGAACGGCAACGGTGTTCTGCCGCAGCCCGGATGAGGCCATGGCCCACGTGAACCGCCATGTGGCGAAGCACGTGCCCGAAGGGATGTTCATCTCCCTGTTCTTCGGGATCCTCGACCCGCGGGACGGCCGCCTGGAGTACGTGAACGCCGGCCATCTGCCTCCATTCCTCGTGCACCCGGAAACCGGCGTCGCCTCGCTGGGCCAGCCGAAGAATGGACTCCTTGGCGTCATGGATGAGCCGTTTCTGACCGAGGTCCGGACCCTGGCGCCGGGCATGGGGCTGCTAGCCGTCAGCGACGGCATTACGGAGGCAAGGGCTCCGGACGGCAGCATGTTCGGCATGAAGCGGATCGAGGAACTCCTGCGAACCTCGCCGGTTCAGTCCGCGCGACAGTTGGTCCAGATGGCGACAGAGGCGGCCGCCCGGTTCCGCGGCCTCGGCCCGCAGCAGGACGACATCACCGTGCTGGGGTTGCTCCGCCGCGAGTCAGCCTGAACTCAAGAAGAGCGGCGGCGAGAAAGAGTAACGCGGCGGTTGTCGGGCAACGAGACCCCCAGGCGACCACGAAGGTTGCGTTCTGACCTGAACGACCTTGCCCTTGTCCGAGGGCCGAGTAGAATGCCACGGCTCGCGCGCTGCCATGGACCGGTAGTTCCGCGGACAACAGGTGTCGGCGAGTGCCGGAACTACGGGAATGCTGGACGGAGCGGAGGCTATGGCCGAAGTCAGATCGTTGCCCATTCGTGAACTTGCCGACCGGGTGCGCGAATGGGCTAAGTCGCTGGATCATCCCCGCAAAGGCATGGTGGGGAACCTCTTACGGCTGAACCTGTCAGTCCGTCAAGCGGCCAAGGACGTGATCGTGGGCCTGGAACTGCGTGGCCATGTGTCGGAGGCCGCCGAGATCGAGCGGGCGATTGCGGCCATTCGCAAGGAGACCAGCGCGTTTGATCGCATCTGTGCCGGCTACGGCAAGGGCGAAAAGCGGCCCGATGCCGGGCGAGGCGACCTGCGGCAACGGGCAAAGGCCTTCGCCGGTCTGCTTCAGCAAGTCGCGACGAGGGCCGCAAGATGAAGTCGGGGCCGACCGACCTGTTCCTCGCCCCCGCAAGGGACGTCGAGACAGTCCTGGCCCTGCTGAACAGTGCCGACCAGCCTGCGGAGACGTGCGAGGTGGAACTTCGGGCCTGCTTTAGCCCGCTCCGGGGTGGCGCCAGCGGTGGCCAAGAGTCTGGCCCGGCATTCGACCATCACGCTTACGATGGACCACTACACGCACACGCTGATCGGCGATGGACGGGTCGCCCTGGATCGTTTGCCGAAGATCGAGGCTACCGCACCCAAGCCGCAGGCCGCCCGAGCGACAGGAACGGACGGCGCTTCTTCCCAGGCCACTTCAGCCCCTGAAGCGCGCAGCGCCGGCGCAGCGCGCAGAGACCAGAACGGCTCCCCACTCGTCATCAGCCGTCACGATGGCTCGGCAAGCGAAAGTGACAGGAAGCGTGCGCAAATCCGTGCAAGAGCAACTACTTGTGCACACTTGTCACGATGTGTCAGTGGTGGGCCCAGGTGGATTCGAACCACCGACCAAGGGATTATGAGTCCCGAGGGAACCGTTGAGAGTAAAGGACTTACGCGAAGTCTCCGCACGGCGCCCAGCGCGCGGGCCCAAGAAGCGGCGTCTGAGGCCGGACCGAAGGTGCACCTTGCGGACCTCGTGAAGGCCCTAGCAAGCCTCTCTCCGGCTGAGCGGGAGGTGCTCGTGGACCTCTTGTCGGTCCCGCGCAGGAGGTAGGAGCAAGGGCAGCAATCTGCGCCGCCGGGCGCGGGGCGCACCGCCCTGGAGGCTGAAGCGCGCCAAGCAGGCCGCCAGCACCGGCCCCCTCGGTTCGCCTCGGTGACGTGCCTTACAACGAGGCGACAGCAGGGCTCGAAATGCCCGTTGGCTGCGACCGGTTCCCGGCAATCCGACCTGGCGCCAGGGGGCTCAGGGACACCGCGCCGCTCGCGTGAGCACGTGCGACCACCGAGACCCAGCCAGGCATGCCCCCATGCCAAGTCGCCATGGATAGACTACCCCGCTCTCGAAAAGGACGCCAGACAGGCTTTCACGAACGCGGGCGGCCCCGCCGCAGCGGGACACTCCCGGAAGTCCCCCTCCAGGAGGAGTGGCTCTGGACCGGCCCGTAAGCCTGTTCCAGTCAGCCCGCGCTTCGCACGAGCCGCCGGCGCCCCGCGATTGCGGCAACGAAGGCCAGCACCGACAGGGAGAGGGTGGCAGGCTCTGGAACGGCGGTGACGCGGACGGGGCTCCGCGCCGCGACGTCATCCTGAAGGGCTGTGAACCCGTCGACGGGGACCGGCACTCCGGGGGGATCCTCGAGTGGCGTGTCGAGTTCGAGTGTGAGCGCGTCGAAGGACACGCTCAGGTCGCCGCACGTGCCCGCCTGCGTCGCGATCGTCACCGTGGCCACGCGGTCGTTGACGCCCGCGACGGTGTTCACGCCGTCAAGGGCTCCGTCGCCGTCCGGGTCATGGAGATCGCTGAGCGTCAGGATCTGCGTGGCGCCGCCCGTCTGGACCGACGCCGCGAAGTAGGCCGTGTCGGTGCCGAAGACATAGCGGGAGTCCGGCGCCGCCGGCAGGACGAAGTAGGCGTCGGTGCCGACCGTGCCCCCGGCCAGTTCGAGCGTGAGGGCGATGTTGTAGGAGCCGAGGTCGGCCGCGTCGCGCAGGAGGACGTCGAAGGTCACCTCCTGCCCGGGCACGAAGCCGGCCGGGACGCCCGACAGTTCCAGGACGGGCGAGGCCAGCGTCGGACCCAGGGCCGCCAACACGACGACCGTACCCAACAAGGGACGGATCATGGAGAGCCCCCGCTGGCGCGCTATCCCCGGGCGAACGTCAACCTTGGCGGAAGTATACTCCACAGGGGGTGCCGTGTCAAATCGGGGCGCCGCCGGAGGGTGCCGCGGGCCGGGTCTGCTTCCGCGGAATGGCGTTTGTCCGGGCCCGGGGGGCGGTTCGAGGCCCCTGGGGCGTCCGCAATACCCTCCCGTCGCCATCCGGATTTGACTCCCGCCCCGTTTTGGGGTATATTCCACGGGATGTAAGCCTCGATCGCGGGGGGACCTTCGCCTGGGGCGTGGCTGTGCGCCTACTCTGCATCTGGGGGGTATGCGGCTCTCCTACGCCTGACGCCGGTGCCACGCCATGAGCAGTACCGCACGCCCCGCCATCCCGGCCTTCGAGCCCCTCGAAGTCCGCATCCTTCTTTCCACCGTTACCTGGGACGGCGAAGCCGGCAACGTCTACTGGCACGACCCGCTCAACTGGAGCGGGAACCTCGTCCCGGGCTCCACCGACGACGTGGTCATCACGGGCTCTGCCGCGCAGGCCATCGAGTACCTCGCCGACGCCGGTGACACGCAGATCAACAGCCTTGTCTCCTCGCGGCCGGTGACGCTCGAGGGCGGATCGCTGACGGTCAGCGGCAACGTCCAGGTCAACAACACGTTCACGCTGGACGGGGGCACGCTCGCGGGCGCCACCCTCCTGGCGGGCTCGGGCGGCCGGGGCCTCTCGGTCACCGGCAATGCCGGCAATACCCTCTCGGGCGTGACCTCCAAGGCGATCATCTACGCCACGGACACGGGGGATGCGCTGGCGCTGTCGGACGGCCTGACGCTCGATGGCGGCCAACTCCGCATCGGCGCAGGCGCCACGGTCACGGCCGCCGAGACGCAGACCCTCGGCGGCACGGGGCAGATCGTCTTCTCGGGGACGAGCAGCAGTTCGGGCATCTTCGCCATCGCCGACGGCGCTACGCTGACGCTGGGCCCCTCGGTGACAACGACGGCCACGTACGCCGTCTTCGACGGGCTCGGCCCGGACGCGGCCGTCGTGACCCAGGGCACCGTCACCGCGTTCAACGCCGTATTCGACGTGGCCAGCGTGTACAACGAGGGGCTGCTGGACTTCTACAACTCGACGACGAACCGGATCGACGGGGCGCTCGAGAACCGCGAGGGCGGGACGGTGAAGGTCCGGGCGGACGCCGGCTACTCCGA
>CAYGZE010000113.1:0-12050 GCA_964354185.1 uncultured Anaerolineales bacterium
CCGTCGGCACCAAGGCGACGGTCAAGGGCGTCCGGCCGGAGACCCTGCGCGAGGTTGGCGTCCAGATCGTCCTGGCGAACACGTACCACCTGGCGCTGCGGCCCGGGGCGGAGGTCGTCCGCGACTTGGGCGGCCTCCACGCCATGATGGGATGGGACGGGCCCATCCTGACCGACAGCGGCGGCTTCCAGGTGTTCAGCCTGGCGCGCCTGCGGCGCGTGACCGACGAGGGCGTGACGTTCCGCAACCACGTCGACGGTGCGGAGATGACGCTGGCCCCCGAGTCGGCGGTCGCGATGCAGAACGACCTCGGGGCGGACGTCATCATGGCGCTCGACGTCTGCGCGCCGTACCCGTGTCCGCGCGAGGAGGCCGAGCAGGCCGTCCGCCTGACGGTGGCCTGGGCGGCGCGGGGCCGAGACGCCCACAGGCGGACGGACCAGGCCCTCTGGGCGATCATCCAGGGCGGCGTCCACCAGGACCTCCGCCGCGCGTGCGCCGAGCGCCTGGTGGCGATGGACTTCCCGGGCTACGCCATCGGGGGCCTCAGCGTCGGCGAGGAGCACGGCCAGTTGTGCGAGACCCTGGGGTGGACCGTTCCGCTCCTGCCGCCCGACCGGGCCCGGTACCTGATGGGCGTGGGCGAGGTCCGGGACGTCGTGGCGGCGGTGGGGCTGGGCGTCGACCTCTTCGACTGTGTCCTGCCGACGCGGAACGGCCGCAACGCCTGCGCGTTCACGGCCGACGGGATGATCCGCCTGAAGAACGAGCGGTTCCGCACCGATCGCGGGCCGGTGGAGGACGGGTGCGACTGCCCGACGTGCCGCCGCTTCGGCCGCGGGACGATCAGGCACCTGTTTGCGGCGGGGGAGATGCTCGGCCCTATCCTCTTGAGCATTCACAACTTACGCTTCTTCACGCGCCTTTTCGGACGCCTCCGCGATGCCATCCGCCAGGGCCGTTTCGAGGCCGAAGGGCAGGCTTTGCTTGACAGATACTACCGAAGCGACTAAATAGGAGGTTCTTTGGGCCGCTTCGGGCGGATGCGCCATGCGTCCGCCGGGGTTTTTTTTCGGAAAGGGAGACGCGTGAGCACCTACGCACTGATTGCCGCCGAGAGCGAACCGCCGGCCAAGGAAGGCCAAGAGACCCAGCAGCAGCCCGGAGGAACGTACGGCTGGCTGATCATGATGGGCCTCCTGTTCGCCGTCTTCTACTTCATCCTGATCCGGCCGCAGAAGAAGAAGGAGCAGGAACGCCAGAAGCAGCGCGAGGAGATGCTCAAGAACCTCAAGAAGAACGATCACGTGGTGTCGATCGGGGGCATCCGCGGCGCCGTGGTCAACGTGACCGAGGACGAGGTCGTGGTCCGGGTGGACGATCGGAGTGACGCCCGCATCCGCTTCTCGCGCGAGGCCATCAGCAAGGTGCTCGACAAGGAGGGCGGGGGCGACGGGGCGGCGGCGACGCTCGGCGACGACGCCCAGAAAGGGAAGTGAGGCGGCCCGCCCCTTCGGCCGCGCTCCGCACCGGAGCCGCGGACCGACCGGCGGCCGAGGCATGTCCGGACTAGAATGAGGCCGCAATGAATCGATGGGTCTATTACGTCAGTCTCGCGTTCATCGGGCTCGTGGTTCTGGTGCCGCTTCTGAGCATCGCACTCGATCCGCAGGGCAGGATCACCGACCTGTTCAAACTGGGCATCGACCTGGAGGGCGGCACGAGTCTCATCTATGAACTCCGGCCGCCCGAGCCCGGCGCCGAGCCGCCCGACGCCCGCAACGCCAAGCGCGTCATCATGGGGCGGATCGACCCGAACGGGACGCGGGGCTACGTCGTCCGGGCCGTCGGCGCCCATCGGCTCGAGGTCGTGCTGCCCGGCCGGCCGACGCGCGTGTCGATCGAGGTCGAGGCCCTGGCGCTCGACGCGCTCCAGGCCCGCCTCAAGGTGCGGCCGCCGAAGGAGGTGCCCACCGCCGACCAACTCGCCCCGTTCGCGGGCGGGACGCAACTCGGGATCTCCCTGAAGCCGTCGCTCTACATGGCCGACGTCGAGAGCCGCATTCGCCAGGCCGTCATCGAGCGGATCGGCAAGGACGCGCCGCCGTACCTCGCGGTCGGCCTCGAAGAGGCAGACGAGCAGTTCAGCAAGGTGATTGTGCTCCTGGCCGTCCCCCCCGGCGAGAAGAAGGTGCTCGGCGAGTGGGAGGACCTCGTGACGACCGCCCTGGCGACGCAGCAGGACGTCAGCCGCGTCAAACGCCTGGTCAAGCAGGCGGGGTACCTGGAGTTCCGGATCGTGGCCGACAAGGTCCGCGACAAGGATATCGCCAACTTCGACCGGATCCTCAACCTGAAGAAGGCCGGCCAGCCGCCCGACACGCCGCAGTATCGCTGGTACCCCATGCGCAAGGCCTACGAACGCGCCAAGACGGGCGTCCTCGACAGGTGGAACTATATCTATATGGTCGATGACGCCACGAAGACGGCCGAGGTGCTCGTAAACGTGGGCGACGGCCAGAACGTGACCGGGAGGGACCTGAGCCGCGCGGCGGCCGACCGCCAGGAAGGCG
Organism: uncultured Anaerolineales bacterium; assembly: GCA_964354185.1. GTDB lineage: Bacteria > Planctomycetota > Phycisphaerae > FEN-1346 > FEN-1346 > CAYGZE01. The sequence goes on from CAYGZE010000113.1 coordinate 2,574, forward strand.
AGCACGTCGTCAGTTTCCGGATGCGGGGCGATGCGGCCGCGCGGTTCCAGACGCTGACGCGGCCGGAGATGCGGGAACGCCACCTGGCCGTCATCCTCGACGGCGTGATCCAGACGGCGCCCAGCCTGGAGGCCACCCTGTCGACGGGCGGCATCATCCGCGGCTACGATAAACTCCGCGAGGTCCAGGAGATCGCCACCATCCTGAACTCCGGCCAGTTGGCCGCCAGCCTCGGCGACCCCGTGACCGAACGCACCGTCGGCGCGGAACTCGGCGCCGACAACATCCAGAAGGGCGTCTGGGCCAGCGTGGTCGGCTTCATCCTCGTCATCCTCTTCATGGCCGTCTACTACCTCTTCGCCGGCGTGGTGGCCGACGTCGCCCTGACGCTGAACCTCGTCCTGACGATCTCCATCATGCACTGGATCGGCCAGGCCTGGACCCTGCCGGGCATCGCCGGCCTGATCCTGTCGCTGGGCATGGCCGTCGACGCGAACGTCCTCATCAACGAGCGGTTCCGCGAGGAGAGGGGCCGCGAGGGCAGCCTCACCTTCGCCCTGAAAAAGGCGTACGAGCGGGCGTTCCGCGTCATTCTGGACTCGAACCTGACGACCCTCATCCCGGCCATCGTCCTCCTTCTGCCGGGCCTGGCGACCGAGGAGGTCAAGGGCTTCGCCATCGTCATGGTCATCGGCCTCTTCATCAGCATGTTCACGGCCGTGGTCGTTACCCGGATGATCTTCGAGACGTGCATCAAGCGGGGCCTCATCACGGACCTGAAGATGCTGAAACTGTTCGATGCCCCCCACATCGACTGGATGCGCATCGCGCGCGTGGCCTCTGTGATATCGGTGAGCCTGATCGTGGTGGGCGCGGTGGTGTTCTACTCGCGCGGCTCCGACAAGTACGACATCGAGTTCACGGGCGGCACGCAGGTCGAGTTGACGCTGAAGATGCCGGACGGCTGGACCGATGTCCAGAAGATCGGGACCGTCCGCCAGCGGACCGGCGAGGTCCTGGGCCCCTCGGCGACGGTCCAGGAACTGACCTACGGCGGGCGGCAGCGCGCGATCCCCTACGACCGCTTCCTCGTCAGCATCTCCTCGGCCGCCGTGGCCCCGGCGATCGGAAAGGCCTCCGACTCCGAGCGGGTGAAGGCGGCCCTCAGCGAAGCCTTCAAGGACATGGAGCCCGAGGCGCGGCGGAGCAGCGTGACGACGAAGGCCTTGAGGATCACCGAAGAGGCGGCCCGCCGGCGGCTCGAGGCCCAGCGCGCCGCCAAGTCCCCCGAGGCGCCCGCCCCGGCCCCCGAGAGGGCCCCCGTCCCGGAGACGACCGAGACGCCGGCGGAGCCGTCGCGCTACCTCCCGCCCGAGGAACGCCAGTTCCTGGGCAAGATCGCGGTCGAGGTCGACGTCGAACCTCCCGCGAGCGTCCAGGAGATCAGCCGCCGGCTGGATGTCTTCCTCCGCGACCGGTACCCGGACCTGAGCGGCACCCTGTACCGCGTGGACGGGAAGGAGGCGGTCGGCGCGCTGGGCGAGTTTAAGTCCTTCGACGTCTGGGTCCGCGACGACTACGCTGGCACCCGCGGCGATCAGCCGTCGCCCGCCTTCTGGGCCGACACCCTGCGCCTCGCGCTGGGCAGCACCGAGACGTTCTCCTCGACGACCACTTTCGAGCCGACCATGGCCGGCGAGACCTGGCACAAGGCCGTCATCGCGATCGCTCTGTCGATGGCGCTGATCGTCCTGTACGTGTGGTTCCGGTTTGCCGGCGTGGCCTTCGGCCTGGGTGCCATCGTGGCTCTCGTCCACGACGTGTTCATCACCCTCGGGGCCGTGGCCCTCGGCGCCTACATCGCCGACACGTGGTTCGGCCGGGCCTTGCTGATCACGGACATGAAGATCAACCTGCCGATGGTCGGCGCGTTCCTGACGCTCGTCGGCTATTCGGTCAACGACACCATCGTCGTCTACGACCGCATCCGCGAGGTCCGGGGCAAGTTCGGCGAACTCTCCGAGGGGATCACGAACCTGGCGATCAACGAGACCCTGCCGCGCACCGTCTGGACGGGCTTCACCACCCTGCTGGTCCTCGTGGTCCTGTACTTCTTCGGCGGCAGCGCCTCGACGATCCACGGCTTCAGTTTCGTCCTCCTCTTTGGCATCCTGGTCGGCACCTACTCGTCCGTCGTGGTGGCGGCCCCGATCCTGGTGCTGCGGCCGTACTTGATGAAGGTCCACGCGTGGGCGTATCCGATGGTGGGCGTCGGCCTGATGGCCTACTACGCGTTCGGCTGGCGGACCCCGCAGGAGTTCTTCGGGTCGTGGCCCGGGTGGGTGTGGGCGGTCTTGCAGGTCGGCTGGGTCGCCGTGACGGCCTGGAGCCAGTTGTGCTATGTGTACGGGCGCGAGTGGGCACTCGCCCGGACGCAGCCGTGGCTCATGAAGGTCCTGGCGGGAATCGGTTTCCTGGTGCCTCCGGGCTTCGTGGTCCTCTCGCTGCTCGTGCTGCTCGCCCCCACGGGCGCGGCCTACGTCTCGTGGGCCGGCCCGGCGGCGTTCGGGGCCTTCGCGACGCTCCCGGTGACCTACGTCCTCTGGCACCGGGGCTGGGGGAGGGCGGACGTTGCCGGTCGGCGCGTCCGGGAAATGCGTGATTCCCGAGGCTCGGGCCCGCCGATATAATCCCGCGAGGGAGCGCCGCGCCTCCTGCTCTGCGAGGGATTGCTTCGCTGCGCAGGACGAGTCTGCCGGCCGGTGATGCGGGGTCATGCCATGCGACTGTTCGCGAAGGTCCTCCTGCTGGGATCGCTGGTCGCACTGACGGTTCTGGTGCTGGTGCTCGTCGGTCGGTGGGGCCCGGCCGGCAAGGGGCGGACGACGGCCCCCGAGCGCCCTGCGGCGACCGAGAAGCCGCGCCCGGCCCCCGCGCGGGACGACCGGCCCGCCTACGACGACCCGCTGAGCCGGTTCGAGCGGTTCCGCAGCGACGTCCAGCCCCCGCCCGTTCGCCAGGATCCCCATGACCTGGAGTCCAGCGCCCAGGACGAGGGGGCGCCCAAGGTCCGCGACAGCGACGAACCCGTCCTCGGGGCGGACCCGCCCGGCCCGGTCCTCCGGCCGAGCGGCGGCCCCGGAACGATCATCACCGACCGCTGGCGTCCCGAACGGCGTGACGCCGACGCGAAGAACGTCTATGTGGTGCAGCAGGGCGACACGCTGTACGGCATCGCGGTCGACCGCTACGGCGATGCGAAGTACGTCCCCATGATCGAGGCCGCCAACCCGGGCATCAGCGCGCGGAGCCTTCCGGTCGGCCATCGCCTGGTCCTGCCGGACGCCGAGGCGCCGCAGGCGGAGCGCGTCGCGCCGCCTGCGCCGAAGGAGGAGAAGGTCTACGTCGTCCGCAAGAGCGACACGCTGATCGGCATCGCCCGCCGCTTCTACGGCGACGCCTCGATGTACCGCCGAATCTACGAGGCGAACCGCGACGTCCTCAAGTCCCCTACCGCGCCGCTCTACGTCGGCCAGCGCCTGCGCATGCCCGAAGGGCCGTAAGCGCGGGTGGAGGCTGCCTTCCCCCCGGCTGTTGCCCGCGCGGGGGAGAGTCTGTTGACAGCCCGCCGGCGCCCTGCGATGCTTTCCGTCGGGGGCCGGCCCGCCCTCCATCCTGGCGGGCGGCCGCGCGACGGGAGGGGCGCGATGGGGCCAGCCGCACCACAAGGCGGGGCGCGAGGTCCGATCCGCGTCGGGACGAGCGGCTGGTCCTACGCCGACTGGGAGGGCCGCTTCTACCCGCCCGGAAAGCCGCGCGGCTTCGATGAACTCGCCTACCACGCCCGCTGGTTCGACGCCGTCGAGGTCAACTCGTCGTTCTACCGCCCCCCGAGCGCCCGGGCCGCGGCCTCGTGGCTCCGCCGGACGCCCCCGGACTTCGAGTTCACGTTCAAACTCCACCAGCGGTTCACGCACGAGCGCGAGAAGCCGTGGACGGCCGACGATGTCGCCGAGTATCGGCGCGGCATTGAGCCCATCCGGGAGGCGGGCCGCCTGGGCGCGGTGCTCGTCCAGTTTCCGTGGTCGTTCCGGGCGGATGCGGACGCGCGGCGGCACCTGGAGGCGATCCGCCGCGACTTCGGCGACCTGCCGCTGGTGGTCGAGGTGCGCCACGCGGGTTGGATGGCGGAGGGCCCGATGCGATTCCTGCGGGGCCTGGGCGTCGGGTTCTGCAACATCGACCAGCCGCCGAGCCGGGGCGGCGTACCGCCGACCGCCCTGGCGACATCGCCGGTCGGCTACGTGCGGCTCCACGGCCGCAACAGCGCGGCTTGGTTCAAGAAGGACGCCGGGGCGGACGCGCGGTACGACTACCTCTACAGCGAGGCGGAGTTGGACGAGTGGATCGAGCGGATCCGCCAGGTCGCCCGCGCCAGCGAGAAGACGTATGTCTTTACGAATAATCATTACCGCGGCCAGGCGCCGGCGAACGCCTTGCAGATTCTGTCGCGGCTCTCGGGCGGGCGCGTCCCTGTCCCGCCGCCCCTCGTGGACGCGTATCCTTTCCTGGAGTCGGTGGCCGCGGAGGGGCCCGCGCCCGGCGAGCAGGGCCGCCTGTTCTGATTACGCCGGGACGAGGGCCGTGCGGGCCCGTGCGGGCGCGAGCGCCGCCACGTCCGACACGAGGAGCGAGACCGCCCCGTAGTGGTCCTCCACGGTGCCGGTCACGAGGTACGGCCCGCGGGTCGTGAGGCGGCCGCCCAGGCGCTGGTACGCGTCCGGCAAGAGGACCGCCTCCACGACGCCCCATTCGTCCTCCAGGCTGATGAACTTCATGAACTGGCCGTCCTTCGTCCGTGCCCGGCGCTCGGCAAAGAGGACCCCGGCGACGCGGACCTCCTGGCCGCTTCGGCCGGGAAGGTCCGTCGTGCGGCAGGTGGAACCGTTCAGGGCGACGAGCGGCCGGTAGACCGCCATCGGGTGAGCCGACGGCGTCATGCCCAGGAGGTGCTCCTCGATCTCGAGGGTGTGCAGGGGCGAGTACGGCCGCAGGTCGGGCGGCGGTTCGGGCGGCGGGGCCTGGGCGCCCAGGAGCGTGCCCCGGTCGCGCGGCTGGCGCAGGGCGGCGTGGACCTGCCAGAGGGCGCGGGGCGCGGGGCCCGCCAGCGCGCCGAGGGCCCCGGCCAGCGCGAGGTTCTCGGCCTCCTCGCGCGAAAGGCGGACGCGGGCGAGGAGGTCCGTGACCGATGCGTACGGTCCGCCCTCGGCGCGGGCGGCCACGATCCGGCGCATCGTCCGCTCCCCGAGGCCGCGCACGTCCATCAGGCCCATGCGGACGCCGACCGCGCGGCCGTCTGGACGCTCGACCCACTCGGTCGACGGCTCGACCTCCGACGTGTTGACGTCGGGCCCGAGGATGGGGCACCCGTGGCGCCGGGCGTCCTCCAGGTAGGTGCGTCGCTCGTAGTAGCCGGCCTGGTTCGCGAGGACCGCGGCGGTGAACTCGGCCGGGTAGCGGGCCCGCAGGTAGACGGCCCGGTAGGCGATCTCGCCGTAGGTGCAGGCGTGGGCCTTGCAGTAGGAGTAGGCGGCGAAGGCGGCGACGCGCTGCCAGAGGGCCTCGGCGTCGGGCGGCCGCGCGCCGCCGGCGACGGCGCCGCGGAGGAACCGCGCCCGCCACGCGTCGAGTTGCGCCGGGGCCGCCCCCTTCGCCAGTTCTCGCCGCAGGCGGTCGCCCTCGGCCAAAGTGAACCCCGCCACCGCGTGGGCCACGCGGATGACGTCCTCCTGGTAGAGCATGACGCCGTAGGTGTCGCCGAGGACGCGCCGCAGGGCGGGGTGCAGGTACTCGGGCGGCTCGAGGCCGCGGCGGCGCCGGACGAAGCGTTCCTTCATGCCGCTGGAGGCGGGGCCCGGCCGGATGAGCGACAGGCCGAGGATCACGTCCCTCCGCCGCCGCGCGCCCATCATCCGCAGCAGGTTCCGCATCCCGGGCGACTCGATCTGGAAGCAGCCGAACGTGTCGCCGCGCGCCAGGACCGCGGCCGATGCGGTGTCGCCGTCGGCGATCGTCGCCGGGTCGATCCGGACGCCGTGGTTCTTCTCGACCTGGCGGACCGTCGTCTCGAGGATCGAGAGCGACCGCTGGGCAAGGATGTCCATCTTTACCAGGCCCAGCGCCTCGACCGCCTCGGCCTCGTACTGGGCGATGACGATGCCCTTGGCCGCCGGCTGGAGCGGCAGGTAGTCCGTGAGCGGCCGGTCGGCGATCACGAGGCCCCCGACGTGAACGCTCAGGTGGCGCGGCAGGCCGTCGATCGCGGCCGCGACCTCCAGGACCCGCGCGACGTCGGCCCGGCCCACCGGGAAGTCGCGGCACTCGGGGAACACCAGGACCGCGTCGCGGATGCCCGCGGCCGAGTAGTAGGGCAGCCGCGCCGACAGGCGGTCGACCTCGGCGGGCGGCAGGCCGTGCGCCTTGGCCACCTCGCGGAACGCGCTCTTGGCCTGGAACGTCTGGTGCGTCGAGATCATGGCCACGCGGCTCGGGCCGTGCGACGCGTAGACGTGGTCGATGACCGCGTCGCGCGACCGCCAGCAGACGTCCAGGTCGATGTCGGGGCAGTCGGGCCGCGCGAGGTTCAGGAACCGCTCGAACAGAAGGCCGTAGGCGAGCGGGTCGACGCCCGACAGGCCCAGGGCGTAGGCGACGAGGCTGCCGGCGGCCGACCCGCGCGCCACGCACGGGATGCCCCGCCCGCGGGCCCACGCCACGATCTCGGCGAGGATCAGGAAATAGCCCGCGAAGCCCAGGCGGTCGATCGTGGCGAGTTCCATCCGGAGCCGCCGGACGGCCTCGGGCCGGGGCGGGCGGAACCGCACCTGGAGGCCCGCGGAGGCGAGGTGCGCCAGGTGCGAAGAGGCCGTCTCGCCCGGCGGCACGTCCGCCCGGGGAAAGATCGGCCGGCCGAGCGGCAGGTCCAGGTTGCAGTCGGCGGCGATGCGCACGGTGTTCGCGGCCGCCTCGGGCCAGGCGCGGAACAGGGCGGCCATCTGGTCGGGCGGCTTCAGGTAGGCCCGCGGATGGGCGAGTTCCCGGCGCGGCACGTCGGCGACGGTCGAGAGCGTGGCGATCGCGCGCAGGGTGCGGTGGGCCTCGAACCGGCCGGGGGCGTGGAAGGCGACGGCGCCGCTGGCGGCCAGAGGCAGGCCGCGCTTGGCCGCCGCCCGCGCCAGGCCGCCGCTGCGCAGCCGCGTCGACCGGTCGCCGAACTCCTCCAGCAGCGCGAAGCACCGGCCCGGCGGCAGCCGCCCGTCCAGCCGTGCGAGGCACGCCGCGTCGGGCACCAGCACGTAGACGCCCTCGTGGTCGGCGGCGATCCGCTCCGCCAGGTCGAACGCGGGGTCGAGGTGGCGGGCGCTCGTGAGGCGGCACAGGGTCCGGTAGCCGGCCAAGTCGCGGGCCAGGCAGACCGCCCGCCCGGTCGGGTGGACGAGTTCGACGCCCAGGATGGGCTTGAGGCCGGCCTCGCGGGCCTTGCGGTAGAACGCGACGGCGCCGTAGAGGCCGTTGCGGTCGGTGAGGGCGAGGTCGCGGTAGCCGAGGCCCTGGGCGGTCCGGATGAGTTCGTCAAGGCGGCTGGCCCCGTAGAGGTGCGAGTGCTCGCTTCGCACGTGCAGGTTCACGAAGCCGCTCGGTGCGGCGCGTCGTGTCGCCATGGCGCGGAGTCTCCGCGTGCGCAAGACCCCGTGCCGACAGTCGTGCGGCAGCAGCCCGGCGCGGTGCCGCACGATGTGGGTGCGCCAGGTGCCACTGGCGGCTTGTCCGCCAAGCCTAAGGGCGGGCTTGTCCGCCAGTGTTGTTTTGTGTGCTATCGCGACAAGCAGGCGGTCCGCAGACGGAAGCCGTGCTCGTCGCGCTCATGCGTCTCCAGAAGTTCGATCGCCCGCCCGGTGACGAGGGCCGTGAAGCCAAACCGCCGCCGCACCTGGTCCAGCGACCGGTAGAACCGCGCCCGGCGGTCGTACCGCGCCTCGGCGAAGAGGCCCATCTGGCGGCCCGTGGGCGCGAAGTGCGACAGGGCCACCCCCACGAGCCGCACGCCCACCCGGCGGGTGTGGACCTTCTCGAACAGGTCGAGGGCGACGGGCCAGAAGTCGTCGTCGTGGTCGGAGAGGCTCGGCAGGCTGCGGCTGCGCGAGAGGGTCTCGAAGTCGGCGTATCGAACCTTGACCGCGACGGTCCGCGCGAGGAGCCCCGCGCCGCGCAGTTGCCGGCACACCCGCTCCAGCAGGTACGAGAGCATGGCGGTGACCTGGCGCCGGTCGATGAGGTTCCGCTCGAAGGTGGTCTCGCGGCTGATGGACTTCGGGTCGCCGGCCTCGGCCGAGACGCTCGTCGGGTCCAGGCCGCGGGCCCGGGCGACGAGCCCTGCGGCCGCGGGCCCGAAGTGATCGACGAGGACGGCCTCGGGGATCCGCAGGAGGTCCTTGATCCGGTGGAGGTTGTACTGGGCGAGGCGCTCGGCGGTGCGGCGGCCGACGCCGGGCAGGGCCTTGAGGGGCAGGGGGGCGAGGAACCGCGCCTCGTAGCCCGGCCGGACGTACGCGATGCCGTTCGGCTTGGCGTAGTCGCTGGCGATCTTCGCGACGAGGCAATTCGCCCCGACGCCGATCGAGACGTCGAGGCCGACGTCCCGCCGGATCGCGCGCTTCAGGTGATCGGCCGCCTCGAACGGCCAGCCGGTGCCGCCGCGCGTGATGCCGAGCGTCTCGTAGAGGCGGCGGCAGCCGGAGACGTCCAGGTAGGCCTCGTCAAGCGACACGGGCTGGACCTGGGGCGTGTAGCGGCGGCAAGCGTCCATCATCGCGTCCGAGAAACGGGCGTAGGCGTGGAAGTTGCCGCGCAGGAACTCGGCGTCGGGGCAGAGGCGCTGGGCCTCCCGGATCGGCATGGCCGTCCGGACGCCGCGCGCGCGGGCCTCGTAACTGGCCGAGGCGACGACGCTCCGGTCCGTCACCAGCCCGCCGACGACGACCGGCCGACCCCGCAGTTCCGGCCGCAGAATCTGCTCCACCTGGGCGAAGAAGGCGTCGATGTCCACGAGGAAGATGGCCGACGTTTTCACAAGTTCCATGGGCTCCGCGTCCTTCGCCCTGGCGACAGGTGCCGGGCAGGGCGGTTTTGCACGTCCGTCCGGGGCGCGCCCGGGCCCCGATCCTCTTCCTATCATACCCCAACAACTACCTAACGTCCAGGGAAAAAATCGGCCAGCCAGACGAAAAATTGAGCCTTTCCAAGCCCCCTGCCGACGTTATCCGGAGGGAGCAGGGCTTGACCTGGCGGCCGCGGCATGGTAGAGTAACAGTGGAAAGTCCGTGTGGGGGCGATCGGTTTCGACGGGGCCTTAGCGGGCTTGAAGCGGCGCGAAGAGGTCGTCGGCCACCTCTCTAAACTGCCGGCAAACCACAAATG
>CAYGZE010000114.1:0-12021 GCA_964354185.1 uncultured Anaerolineales bacterium
TGACGGCGCAGACGTTCAGGATGCCGCGCAGTTTGTTGACCACCAGCGTGGCCAGGGCCTCGCCCTCGATGTCCTCGGCGACGATCAGCAGGGGCCGGTTGGCCTTGGCCACCTTCTCGAGGAACGGCACCAGGGTCTTGACGGCCGAGATCTTCTCCTCGTGCACGAGGACGAGGGCCTTCTCCAGGACGCACTCCATGCGGTCGGGGTCGGTGATGAAGTGGGGGCTCAAGTACCCGCGGTCGAACTGCATCCCCTCGACGACATCGACGGTGGTTTCGAGGCCCTTGCCCTCCTCGACGGTGATGACGCCGTCCTTGCCGACCTTCTGGAGGGCCTCGGCGAGCATCTTGCCGACGCTGGCGTCGCCGTTGGCGCTGATGGTGCCGACCTGGGCGACCTCGTCGGGCTTGGAGATGTCGATGGGTTTGGAGACGGTCTTGAGGTGCTCGACAACGGCGGCGACGCCCTTCTGGATGCCGCGGTTCAGAGCCATCGCGTCGGCGCCGGCGGTGATGTTCTTCAGGGCCTCCTTGAAGAGGGCCTCGGCGATGACGGTGGCGGTCGTGGTGCCGTCGCCCGCCAGGTCGCTCGTCTTCGAGGCGGCCTCCTTGACGAGTTGGGCCCCCATGTTCTCGTACTTGTCCTTCAGAGAGACCTCCTCGGCCACGGTGACGCCGTCCTTGGTGACGGTGGGTCCGCCCCAGCCCTTGTCGAGGATCGCGTTGCGGCCGCGGGGTCCGAGGGTGGACTTGACGGCCCGCGCGAGTTTCTCGACGCCGGCCAGGAGGCGTGCCCTTGCCTCTTCCTCGAAGGCCAACTGTTTCGCCGCCATCTTGCCGCCTCTCCTTTCGCTACTCGGGTCCGGTCGACCGCGATGCCGCCTGGCGCCAGCGGCCTGCCAGGCAGCCTTCAGGCAGGTCGGGTAAGCCGCCAAGGGTACACTCGCTCCCTACGAAGGACAAACAATAACGCAAAGTCGGTGCCAAACCGGGCTGCCGGGGGCGGAAAATGCCCCTGGCGGGCCCGGGAAGGCCGCCCTGCCCCCCGCCAGGCGGGTTTGAGGGCCTGGCCGGACGTGGGGCCGGGCCGCCCGGGGGCCCGTTTCTGTCAGAATGGCACGCATGGCGGCCGCCGGGCCGTGCCATTGTGGCAGGCCACCGGCGGGGGATTCGTCTTGCATTCCCGCCGGGGTCGGCTTACTTTGCGCCTTGGCCGCCGCCTTTGCGCGGTGGGTCTCCATACCCACCGCGCAGAACGGCGAACGGGAGGCGATGGGCGATGGCCGACAAACCCAAACGCGCCGCGGTGATCGACGCCCTGAACTTCCGCCCCCCCGCCTACGTGCCCTGGTCGTGGCACATGACCGAGCGGCTCGAGGCCCGCATGAGGGCCCACCTGGGGACGGACGACCTCGGGGCGTTCACGGAGGATCACTTCCTGAAGTTCCACGTCCCCCCTGCCCCGTGGGTGGCCCTGGACGCGACGCACGACCGCGACCCGTACGGCGTCGTGTGGGACCGCACGGTCGACCGCGACATCGGGACGCCGTGCGAGTGGCCCATCCATTCGCCCGCCGACCTCGCCCGGTACCGCTGGCCGAACGACCCGCGCGACGAGGAGTTCGCCGACATCCGGGCGGCCGTAGCCGAGGAGCCCGACGCCCTGACGGTCTACGCGGTCCACTTCTCCCTGTTCGAGCGGGCCTGGACGATGCGGGGGATGGAAGACCTCCTGGTCGATATGATCGAGCGGCCGGCGTTCGTCGAGCACTTCCTGGACGCGATCGTCGAGCACAACCTGGACTCGATCCAGCGGGCGCTCGGGTGCGACGTCGACAGCGTCTACTTCGGTGACGACTACGGGACGCAGCGCGGCCTGTTCATGGGCCTGGCGCGGTGGCGGCGGTTCTTCAGGCCGCGCCTCGCCCGCATGTTCGCCCCGGTGCGCCAGGCAGGCAAGTTCGTCGCCCTGCACTCGTGCGGCCTGGTCGAGGAGATCTTCGACGACCTCGTGGAGATCGGCCTGAACCTGTTCAACCCCTTCCAGCCCGAGGTGATGGACGTCTTCGCCGTGAAGAAGCGGTACCACGGGCGGCTGGCCTTCCACGGGGGGATGAGTATCCAGAAGGTCCTGCCGTTCGGAAGCGCCGCCGACGTGCGGCGCGAGACGCAGCGGCTGATCGACCTGGGCCGCGACGGCGGCTATGTCTTCGCCCCCTCGCACCAGGTGCCCGGCGACGTGCCGCCCGAGAACCTGGTGGCCATGATGGAGGTCCTCCGCGACCAGCCGGGGTACTCGGGCTGATTACTGTTCGCCGATCCATCACGGCGACGGCGGGGGCAGCAGCTTTTCGAGCGTCGCCACAAGCGCCGGCAAGTCGCGCGAGACGGTATCCCAGACGACCCCCACGTCGACATCATCGTACTCGTGTACGACCAGGTTCCGGATGCCGATAATCTCGCGCCAAGGCAGTTGCGGCAGGGATTCGCGCTTCGCCTCCGAGACCCGCCGCGCAGCCTCGCCCATCACCGCCAGGCGACGGATGACGGCATCCTGCGCCTGCACGTCCTCGAGGAATTGCTCGCGGGTCTTGCCGCGCAGGTACTCCATAGCCAGGCGCGCCGCGTCCAGGATGTCGAGAAGATACACCTCATCTCTGGACATAGATCGGCTCCGCGCTGGAGAGGATGGCCTGGCGGCGGAGGGGGTTGCGGCCCTGCTCCACGCCGCGTCGCGTCACCAGGTCGACCTCGCGGCCCAGAATCCTCGCGAGGTCGTCCTTCATGTGGACCATGTCGAACAGGCCCCAGCGGGCATGGGGCGGGAACGTGACGAGCACGTCCACGTCGCTGTCGGGCCGGAAGTCCTCTCGCAGGGCAGACCCGAAGACGGCCAGTTCCGTGATCTCCCATCGCCGGCAGAATGCCGCGATGGCGTCCTCGGGTATCTCCAGGTTGCGCGACACCATGACCGCCCGCCTTCCTCGCGAAATGCCATGGTATGGTATCATGCGGCCCCGGCCCCTGCAACAGTTCCCGAGAGCGCCCGGAACCGCGGCCCCTCTGCCGCGTGTTTCGGCGAACCCTTGCACCCTCCCGCGCCGATGAATAGACTGGTCGCGTCGGGTGGACCGCGGCGCTCTCGTGAGGAGTCGCTATGGCCAAGAAGTATTTCGTCCTGGACACGAACGTCCTCATCCACGACCCGTCGGCCCTGACGGCCTTCTCGGACAACGAGGTCGTCCTGCCGTTCCAGGTCATCGAGGAACTCGACCCGTTCAAGAAGGGCAACGACGAGACCAACCGCCACGCCCGCCAGGTCATCCGGTTCCTGGACCGCCTGCGGGCGAAGGGGCGGCTGACCGAGGGCGTGCCCGTCGAGGAGACCGGCGGAACCGTGCGCGTCGTCATGGACGGCCAGGAGCCGCCGCACCCCGTCCTGGCCACGGGCAAGCCCGACGACCGCATCATCGCCGTCGCCTACCGCCTGATGAAGGAGGGGAAGCCGGTCGTCTTCATCTCCAAGGACATCAACGCCCGCATCAAGAGCGACGCCCTCGGCATCCGGACGATGGACTTCGAGAAGGAGAAGGTCGACTTCGCCCGCATCTACACCGGGTACCGCGAGGTCGAGGTCGACCGCCCCACGATCGACCGCCTGGAGCGCGAGAAACGGATCGACCCGCCCCTGGCGGACCTCCTGGCCCAGGAGTTCGTCGTCCTCAAGGACCGCGAGGACCCCAAGCACCTCGCCGTCGGCCGCTTCGACCCGCACGAGAAACGCGTCCTCGCCCTCCGCTTCGGCGACAAGACGTACCAGAACGTCTCGGCCCGGAACCTCCAGCAACAGATGACGATCGAACTGCTGATGCTCGACTCCGTGCGGATGGTGACGCTGATGGGCCCCGCCGGCACGGGCAAGACCCTGCTCGCCCTCGCCTGCGGCATGCAGAAGGTCCTGGCGGAGAAGAAGTACGAGAAACTCCTCGTCTCGCGGCCCATCATCCCCTTCGGCCAGGACATCGGCTACCTGCCCGGCGCCAAGGAGGAGAAACTCCACTCGTGGATGCAGCCCATCTTCGACAACCTCGCCTACATCCTGAGCACCAGGAAGACGGGCGGCTCGGGCGCCATGGACGAGCGCATCATGGACCTCCTCGACAGCGGCACCATCGAACTCGAGGCCCTCACCTACATCCGCGGGCGCAGCATCCCCGAGCAGTTCATCATCATCGACGAGGCCCAGAACCTCACCCCGCGCGAAGTGAAGACCGTCGTCAGCCGCGTCGGCGAGGACTCCAAGATCGTCCTCACCGGCGACCCCTACCAGATCGACAACCCCTACCTCGACTCCTCGTCCAACGGCCTCGCCTACGCGGCCGAGCGGATGAAGGGCCTCGACCTGGTGGGGCACGTGATGCTGACGGAGAGCGAGCGCAGCGAACTGGCGAGCCTGGCGGCCCAACGGCTCTGAAGTGCGCAGGAGAGATTCGCGCGGCGGGCCTCCTGACTCGCCGGGTGCCACTGGCGGCTTGCCCGCCAGTGCGTTACTATGCTTCGCGCGGCGGGTCCCCGTACCCGCCGCGCGCGAACCAGAACCACGGACCATGGAGTGCACGATGAGCGAAATGATCAGCATCCAGGACTTCGCCCGGATGGAACTCCGCATCGGCCGCATCACCGACGTCCGCGACCATCCCAACGCCGACAAACTCTACGTCATGGACTGCGACCTCGGGCCCGAACTCGGCACCCGCCAGATGGTCGCCGGCCTGAAGCCCTACATGCCCCCCGAGGCCCTCAAAGGCCAACTCGTGGTCGTCGTCGCCAACCTCGAGCCGGCCACCCTCCGGGGCGTCCAGAGCCAGGGCATGCTCCTGGCCGCCCAGGACGGCACCAAGGTGGTCGCGCTGACGGTGGCCGCGCCCGTCGCCCCCGGCTCCAAGGTCCGCTAGCCGCATGGCGACGCCCTCCAACACCGCCCCGCCTGGCGCGGCCGACATCGTCATGCGCCGGGCCGACCTCGCCGGCCTGCCCCGGCCGCACGTCCTCCCGCCCTATGCGCTGCGGTCCTTCCGCGCGGGCGACGAGGCGGCGTGGGCCGACCTGTGCGCGGCCGCGTTCCCCGACGTGCCGGACCCGCGCGGCATCCCCGCCCGCGAGTTCCTCGGCCGCCCCGCCTGGCGGCCGGAGCGGATGTTCTTCGTCTGCCTCGGCGACGTGCCCGTCGCCTCCGCCGCCGCCTGGGAGAACCCCGACCGCTGGGGCCCCCGCACGGGCCAAGTCCACTGGGTGGCGACGGACCCCGCCCACCGGGGCCGCGGCCTCGCGCGGGCGGCCGTCTGCGCCGCCCTCCGCTGGATGCGCGGGCCCTACGACCGCGCCGTCCTGGTGACCCAGGTCCACCGCCTGCCCGCCATCCGCCTGTACCTCGGCCTCGGCTTCCGGCCGGACTTCGAGGCCTTCCCCGAGACGGCCGCGCGATGGGCCGCCGTTGCGGTGGCCCTCGGCGGCGCTGCCTAGGCTTTGTCTGACCAATCCGTCGTCGGCCCGAGGGCGAGCGAATTCGGCCCTGGCAACGAGGCCGACTCTCCTTCGCCCGCCGAAGCAGCCAGCGGGCTGCGAAGAGCGGGAGCAGGCGATTCTCGTCGAATCGCCGATGCAGGCCGACGCCGCCAGGGCCGAATGTAGCCGCCCGAAGCCAGATCGGATTGGTCAGGCACAGCCTGGAGCCTGCATGGCCACTTGAGGGCCGTGCCGTTGCCTCGCCCAGGGTCGGTCTTTCCCTGCGCCCTTGGCATCCCTTGCGGTCACACCCCAGGCCCGGAATTGCGAAGTTTTTGTTAAGGTTCCGAGCCCCTCCTGCTATCATGCCCGTCCAAGTCCGGCCCGCAGCGGGCCCCGACTCTGGGAGGGAAAGGAACCGGCCATGAGCAGCCTGCTGAGCGTATTCGGGAAGTCGCCCTTCGAGCCGCTCGTCGAGCACTCGCGCAAGGTGCACGAATGCGTCAAGATCGTGCGTCCGATCGCCGACGCGATCCTGGCGAACGACATGGAGCGCCTCGCCGAACTCCAGCACCTGATGTCGAAGACGGAGTACGAGGCGGACCTGCTGAAGGACCGGATTCGCGAGAACCTGCCGCCCCGGTACTTCCTGCCGGTCGACCGGGAGGACATGGCCCGGTTCCTGGCCCAGATGGACCGGATCGCGGACGACGCGCAGGACTTCGCGATCGTCGCGACGTTCCGACGGCTGGACCTGCCGCCGGAGATGCACCCGGACTTCCTCGCCCTGGTGGACAAGGTCGTCGAGGTCAGCGGGTCGCTCCTGAGCCTGGCGGAAGGCCTGGCGGTGCTCCAGAAGGAGTCGTTCGTCGGGGCCCAGGCGTCCGACGTCCTGGCCCGGATCCAGCAGGTCTGCCACATGGAGTGGGAGTCCGACAAACTCAGCCGCAAGTTCGCCCGGCGCCTCTTCGGCGAGAACAGACTGGACCCGGTCAAGATCCTGCTCCTGGACAAACTCTGCCGCGCGCTCGGCGGCATCGCCAACCACGCCGAGAACGTCGGAAAGAACCTGCGCCTGATGATCACGCGAAGATGACCGGACCCCCCACAGCCAGGAAGAGGGCCCCTTGACGCTGACCGTCCTCCTTGTGATCGCCGTGGCGGCCGGCCTGTACATGGCCTGGAACATCGGGGCCAACGACGTCGCCAACGCCTTCGGCGCGTCGGTCGGCTCGGGGGCGCTGACGGTCAAGCGGGCCATCCTCCTGGCCGCCGTCTTCGAGTTTGCCGGCGCCTTCCTCGTTGGAGCGCCGGTGTCCCAGACGATCTCGGGCGAGATCGTGAAGCCCGCCACCTTCACGGCCCAGCCCGACGTCCTCGCGATCGGCATGATCGCGGCCCTGTTGGCCGCGTCCCTCTGGCTCAACATCGCGACCTACTTCGGCCAGCCCGTGTCGACGACCCACGCGATCATTGGGGCCGTCATCGGCTTCGCGGCGGTGGCGTGCGGTCCGGCGTGCATCCGCTGGACCGAGATGGGCCGCATCGCCGGCAGTTGGGTCGTTTCGCCCCTCATCGGCGGCGTCTTGGCCTACTGCCTCTATCGGTTCGCGGTCAAGCGCTACGTCCTGGAGACGCGTCACCCGGTCTTCCGAGCCATGGTGTTCATCCCCTGTGCCGCCGGCGGGCTTGTGGCCATCGTCACCTTCTCGGTCGTCTACCGGGGCCTGCCGGGCCTGCGCCTGGACCTCCCGCTGAAATGGGCGGCGCCCATCGCGGCGACCGCGGGCCTCGCGGTGGTCGGGTGCCTGCGGCTGGCGCTGCGGAAGCGGATGCGGCGTCACCATGTCCGGCGGGCCGACCGGTACCAGGCGGTCGAGCGGTGGTTCGGCTACCTCCAGATCCTGACCGCCTCGTACATGTCGTTCGCCCACGGGGCCAACGACTGCGCCAACGCCATCGGCCCCCTGGCAGCCGCCATCCAGATCGCCCGGGAGCACGTCATTCCGGACAAGATCGTCATTCCCCCCTGGCTGTTGGCATTCGGCGGGGTCGGCATTGTGATCGGCCTCTCTACCTACGGGTACAAGGTGATCAAGACGATTGGGAAGAACATCACGGAGATCACGCCGACGCGCGGCTTCTCGGCCGACTTCGGGACGGCGACGACCGTCCTCGTGTTCTCGAAACTCGGCATGCCCATCTCGACGACGTTCGTCATCGTCGGGGCCGTGATGGGCGTCGGCCTGGCGCGCGGCTTCGCCGCCCTCGACCTCGGCGTCATCCGGAAGATCCTCGCCTCGTGGGTGGTCACGATTCCGATCTCCGCCGTCCTCTCGGCCATCCTCTTCTGGATCCTCATGGCCCTGCACGGGTGACGGCGCCGCCCGGCGCGCTTCCGTGTCGTCCCCGCCGCCTCAAGGCGTATAATGGCTGCGGCTTGCAGAGGGTCCAAAGGTGAACCGTCCGTCCGAGCCTCGACCCGAACTCCTCGCCCCGGCCGGGGACGCCGAGTCGCTGCGCGCCGCCGTCGGCAACGGGGCCGACGCCGTCTACTTCGGCCTCACCGACTTCAACGCCCGCCGCCGCGCCACGAACTTCGCGTTTGCGGAGTTGCCCGGCGTGATCACGTACCTGCACGCCCACAACGTGCGCGGCTACGTGACGCTGAACACCCTCATCTTCTCGGACGAACTGGCCGCGGCCGCGCGGTGCGTCGCCCAGGTCGCCGAGGCCGGGGCCGACGCCGTGATCGTCCAGGACCTCGGCCTCATGGCCCTGGTCCGGCGCCTGGCGCCCGATCTGCCGATCCACGCCTCGACGCAGGCCACCCAGACGGAGCCGCGCGGCATGGAACTCCTGCGGTCGCTCGGCGTCGCGCGCGTCATCCTGGCCCGCGAGTTGTCCCTGGCCGACATCAAGCGTGTCCGCCGGGCCACGGCCCTGGGCTTCGAGGTGTTCGTCCACGGGGCGCTGTGCGTGTCGTACAGCGGCCAGTGCCTGGCCAGCCTGTCGCTCTTCGGCCGCAGCGGGAACCGCGGCGTCTGCGCCCAGGCCTGCCGCCTGCCCTACACGCTCGTCGCCGACGGGCGGCCCCTCGACCTCGCCGACGAGCGGTACCTGGTGAGCCCGAAGGACCTGGCCGCGCACGAGCGCGTCGAGGACCTCGTGCGGCTGGGGGTCGTCGCCTTGAAGATCGAGGGCCGCCTGAAGAGCCCGCTCTACGTGGCCGCCGCCACCCGCGCCTACCGCGAGGCCCTCGATGCCGCCCTCGCCGGCCGGCCGTTCGCGCTCTCCGCCGAGCGCGGGCGCGAACTCGCCCAGGGCTTCTCCCGCGGCTTCACGCGGGGCTACCTGGACGGCCCCGGCGGCGGGGACCTCATCGAGGCCCGCTCTCCCCGGAGCCGGGGCGACCGCATCGGCGTGGTCGTCGGCAAGACGCCCCGCGGCATCCTCGTCGAGGTCGATCCGCCCGACGCAGCTGGCGCACCGTCGGCCGCCGCCCTCAAGCCCGGCGACGGCGTCGTCTTCGAGGAGAACCGGCCCGACCGCGAGGCCCAGGGCGGGCGCATCTACGCCGTGAAGCCCGCGCCGGCCGACGCCAAGGCCCCCATCGTTCGCCGCGGCCGGGCGGACGCAGGACCGACCATCGTCCGGCGGGCCGGACGCTCCCGCGCCGCCGGGCCCCGCCCGGGCCTGGTCGAACTCGCGTTTGGCCAGGGCGACGTCGACCCCGCCGCCGTCTCCGTCGGCAGCACCGTCTGGCGGACCGACGATCCGCAGGTCGACCGGCGCCTCCGGCAGACGTACGCCCGCGACGTCGTGGCCCGCCGCGCGGCCGTCTCGATCCGCGCCCGGGCGGTCGCCGGCAGCCCGCTGGAGATCGTCGCGACCGACGCCGACGGCCGCGAGGTCCGCGTCCTCTCCGACCGCCCGCTCGAGGAGGCGCGGAAGCATCCGCTCACCGCCGACCTCCTCCGCGAGCAGTTCTCGCGCCTCGGCGACACGCCCTTCTGCCTCGGCACGGTCGAGATCGTCACCGGCGGCGGCCCGGCGCCCAGCGCGCCGGTCATGGTCCCGAAGAGCGTCCTGAACGACCTGCGGCGTCGAGCGGTGGCGGCCCTGGTCGAGCGGCGGGCCGAGGCCGCGCGGCACGCCATCGCCGATCCCGAGGCCCTGGCCCACCTGCGGGCCGAGATCGCCCCCCCTGCCGCCGGGCCGGCGCCTTCGGGAGGCCCCGTGTCCCGCTACGTCCTGGTCCGGAGCCTGGAGCAGTTGGCCGCCGTGCTCGCCTGGTCGCCTCCGGGCTCATCCGACCGCCCCGCCCTGGTCTGGTGCGACCTGACGGACGCCGACGCCTGGGCCGAGGCCGTCCGGCGCGGGCGAGAGGCGGGCCTCCCCATCGGCCTGGCGACCCCCCGCATCCTCAAGCCGGGCGACGAGCCGCTGCTCGACCGGATCGCCGACGCCGCCCCCGACGCCGTCCTGGTCCGCAACCTCGGGGCGCTGGCCTTCTTCCGCGAGCGCCGGCCGGACCTGTCCCTGGTCGGCGATTTCTCGCTCAACGTCGCCAACGAGGTCACCGCCGCCCTCGTCCGCCGCTGGGGCCTGGCACGGATCGTGCCCGCGGCCGACCTGGACTGGACCCGCACGGCGGCCATGCTGGCGTGGCTCGACCCGGCCCTCCTGGAGGTCGTCGTCCACCAGCACGTGCCGCTCTTCCACATGGACTACTGCCTGCCGGCCGCCCGCCTCTCGGGCGCCTCGGGCCGCCCCGACTGCGGGGCCCCTTGCCGCGCCCGCCGCCTGGAACTCGTCGACCGCACCGGGGCCGCTCACCCCATCCTCGCCGACGCCGCCTGCCGGTGCACCGTCTTCGGCGTCAAGGCGGTCTCGGCGCCTGGGCGTGTGCCCCAGATGTTCCGCGCGGGCATCCGCCACTTCCGCGTGGAACTCCTTCGCGAGGCCCCCGCGGACGTGCCGCCCATCCTCGAGCGCTGCTGGCGGCCTGCCTCCCGGTCCGACCGCCCGGGCACGGCAGACGTGCCGTAGCCTGACGGCGGTCCGGCCTGTAGCCGTAACGGGCAGGCAGGCTGCTGAGCGGGCACGTTGCATCGTAAACACTGTCAAGGAGGGCCCGTAGCGTGGGAAGACCCGAGCGCCTGGCACGCCTTGCCCTCGCCGTCCTCGTGGCAGCCCTTGCGGGAGCCGCCGGCCGCCCCTGTGCGGCCGCGGAGGCCCCCGCCCCCGCCCCCACGCCCGACGAGCGCAAGGAGACCACCGACCTCATCGCCCAGTTCCGCAAGGCGAAGGACGACCCCGAGGCCCGCACCAAGGCCGTCGACCGCATCCTCGAACTCGGCGGCCCGGCCCCCGCCAGGCTCCTCGAGGCCGTCAACGCCGAGATCCGCCCCCTGCACCCGCGCTACCGCCAGTCCTTCCTGGACGAGGCCGCCAAGGCCCTTGACCACAAGGTCCGCGGCCCCGTCGCCCAGGACGTCGAGACCGCCCGGGCGACGATCCTCGGCCTCATGCGGCGCGACAACCTCACGGGGGACGAGATCGCCAAGGACGCCGACCCCGCCCTCAGGAAACTCGAGGAGATCCTCCGCATCGACCCGGCCTCGCTCCTCAAGCAGAGCCCCGCCCTCCAGAAGCAGCGCGACGACCTGATGGCCCTGGTCCCCCACTGGCAGCGCCTGAACGACTACCTGGT
The DNA here is from genome assembly GCA_964354185.1 of uncultured Anaerolineales bacterium. Classification (GTDB taxonomy): domain Bacteria; phylum Planctomycetota; class Phycisphaerae; order FEN-1346; family FEN-1346; genus CAYGZE01. The sequence continues at coordinate 11,224 of CAYGZE010000114.1, forward strand.
CAAGCACCCCGACCCCAAGGCCCCGGACGCGGCCAAGCCGGTCGACCTCCGGGCCGTCTTGGCGGCCGAGGAGCAGTTGGCGACCCTCCTCGCCCTGGCCAAGGACGACCAGGCCCGCTGGACGATCCTGGACAACGTCCCCCTGGAGGCCAAACTCGACCCCGAGGAGGCGGGCGGCCTCCGCGAACTCAACCGCATCCTGCTCCTCCTGGGCGCCAGCCCCGTCCGGATCGACACCGCCCTGTGCGAAGCCGCCCGCGACCACTGCAACGACATGGCCACCCTCGGCTTCTTCGGCCACGATTCCCCCGTGCCCGGCAAGGCCACCCCCTGGGACCGCGCCAAACTGGCAGGCACCAGCGCCAATGCCGAGAACATCAACGCCGGGGTCGACACCGGGGCGGGCGCCATCGGGTCCTGGTGGCACAGTCCGGGCCACTTCAAGAACATGCTCTCCCCCCACCGCCGGGCCGGCCTGGGCCGCCACGGGAACCTCTGGACCCTGATGCTGGGCGGCTAGCCCGCGTCCCCCGCGGCCCGCCGGACGCCCCCCCCTGGCGCGCCGGGTGCCGTTGTGCCGTTCGAGCCCGCCGCGGAAGCCCCTACGCTTTTCGAGCCCGTCGCGGCCCGTTAGCCGCGACCCGAAGGGGAGCGCACCCCCGTCCGCGAACCGCGCCCTCGCGCCCCCGGAATTGCTGTAAGTCGACTTTTTACAATCCGGAAAACGGGTTGGCGCGCGCGATTTTTGCCGTTTTTCTGGGCTCCCGGAGGGCCGAATCGGCCCTGGCGCTAGCGCCA
>CAYGZE010000115.1:0-6643 GCA_964354185.1 uncultured Anaerolineales bacterium
GGGCAACCGGGCCTAGCCCAACCGCTCTTTGCAGCGGCCCCACCACGCTCGCCGCTGAGGTGGATAGGAAATCGGGGGACGCAAGGCCGGCTCTTCCCACAGGCAGTTTGGGGAATGAGTAGGACGTCCCCGGATTGCCCTATACGGCACTCGAAACCGGGTTTGGGGCGTCGGGCGGATCGGCCTGAACACTGCTAGACGCCCAACCGAAATCACGTTGCGGGCGGAATCCGACACCAGGGCAGAAGACGCCGGCCGGATTCCGTTTGCCCCACCTGGCTTTTGGGGCTAGACTCCTGTTGGACTAAGGGGGATATGTGGCAGCGCTTTGGGCCGGGCCTCCGCGAAGCGGGCGCATAGTTTTTGCCCCCAAGGAGAGTTCCGTGTGGAAAGTCGTGGGGATCATCGCCGGCACCGCAATAATGTTGTTCTATATCATATGTGGCTTTCTTTGGGGTTTTCCAGATTCAGAGGACGAGCCAGAGGATCAGCCATTTCTTCGTCCAACGAAAGCCACGCCGATAAGTGTCGTGCGCAGCATCGTCGTCAGCGCCATCAGCATCACGGCGGACATCGTGATCTGCATCTTGCTATTCAAACACGACGGGGTTCTTCTAATGGAAATCGACGATTCCGGGACGGTCACGAAAAGAGAGCCTGGATGGCGATACGCCGTGGGCATGGTATGGCTCGGCTGTGTCATGGTGCTTTTGCTCTATGACATTCGCGCCCCATACTGCGCCAGTTCGGTATTGACTTTCCTGATGAGGATCCCCTGCGCTCTTGCTTATCTTTGCGCCACAATATCTGGTGGCCTGGCTTTACTAGTTGGCGGTTGGTTGCTTTTTGACTGTCTGCGAAATCGCAAGGGGAGATCGCCATAAAACGCTCCACGCTCGCTATCGCTGTCGTTCTCTTGTTCCTCGCCGGTGCCGCCGCCTGCGCTGGCAGGGGTCTGACCCTCTGAGTCAAGGCGCACCATCCTTCGGGGACTGCCAGTTCCGGCAATTGCCGGCAGCCGCCAGGAATCGTATCGCAGGGAAATCGCGGGCGGCCCCGGGGTTGCCCTCGGAAATCGGGGGACGCAATACCGCTTTCCCCCAAAGGCAGGTCTGGGAACGAGCAGGGCGGCCCGAGACCGGTGACATGCGGGCGCGGCCGCGAGCGCGCGCTGCGGTAAAGGAAGACAGCATTGCCTGCTTGGCCTGCGCACCTACCCGCCCATGACCAGAGCGGTCTCAAAGCACCCCACCTCGTGGTACTGGGGGCAGGCGCTAGCCGAGCGGCCCTGCCACGTGGGGATGCGGACGGGCGCGTCGCGCCGTTGATGAAGGACTTTGTGGAGACCGTCGGGCTGCGCGACGTGCTTGCCGCTGCCCGGATTGCCGAGGATTCTGACTTCGAATCCATCTACGACCAGTTGGTGTCCTCGGGCGGGAGCCCAAACGTGGCTTCCGAGTTGGAGCGCCGCGTGTTCGGCTATTTCGCTGCCATGCGCTTGCCCGCTGTAGCCACGATATACGATATGCTCATCCTGTCGTTGCGGGAGAAAGATCTGATAGCCACCTTCAACTGGGATCCTCTGCTCATGCAAGCCTACCGGCGCAACATGGATATTGTAGATTTGCCTGAGGTTGTGTTCCTTCACGGTAATGTTGGTTGCGGTGTGTGCCATGAACACCGGCAGATGGGGTTTGCAGGCGAGGCGTGCACAGTCTGCGGAAAGCCGTTGTCGCAGTGTCGGCTACTCTACCCGGTTCTACACAAGGACTACAACCAGGACCCCTTCATCGCGGGCGAATGGGAGCGGTTTCGACGCTTCCTGAGCGCTGCTTACATGGTGACGATATTCGGGTATGGCGCCCCTGCGGCGGACCTTGAGGCACGCGAGTTGATGCTTGATGTTTGGCGCAAGAACCCGAGCAGAGACCTGGCTCAGGTCGAGGTTGTCGACGTGAAGCCAGAGCGCCTACTGAGATCAGCGTGGGATGAGTTCTTTGTCAGCCACCACTATGCTCTCCCGAGGACCATTCGACGCACGTACCTGTGGTGGTTCCCGCGCAGGTCATGCGAGGCGCTGTACTCGCAGACGCTGATGATGCGCCGTCCCACAACCAATCCAATGCCGCACTTCCGTAACCTGGCGAGGCTTCAGGCCTGGATGAAGGTGCTCGTTGCCGAGGAGGACCGGTGCAAGAGAGAAGGACACGCGGTTTGGTGTGAACTGGCCCCCGATGCCCACCAACAACGGCAACCGGGGGACTCAATGCCCAGAGTCACGTCCGGGAATGAGTAGGGCGGCCCCGGATCACACGGGCCTGGGGCGTCAGGCGGATCGGCCTGAACATGGTTCGCCGGCAAGAGATCGGGTATGCGGAATGAAACAACCATTCCAATGGTCGAGGGACGCCTTCCAGAAGAGCGTGAGCAGCCGGTGTTGGTGGTTCACGGGATACGATGACGGGTGGACGGCACCGGGCCTCGCGGACGACGCGGAACTGCAGGGCATCGTCGCAATGGAACGGGACTTGGAAGAGGTCCCGGATTGGGCCTCCACGGTGGTGGAGACCTCGATCCGCTCGGTTCCTCCTTGCGGCCACTACGCGTTCCCAAGGGCGTATCTGGAAACGGCAAGCTCCATCGGCGCCGAACGTCCGCAATCCTTCATCCACACCTGCTTCACGGTAGACGGGGAGCGGAAGAAGCAGATGATGGATTATTGCCTCTGTCTGGACGCTTGGTTGGCCGGCACGCCCCCCGAAGCGCCTGCGAAGGAGCTCTCCGTGCTGGGTCATCGCAAGGCGGACTGGCCGGCGGTTTGCAGAAGCCTATGGCAGGTGTTGGGGGAGCCCACCGAACGGAAGGACTTGCTCGTCGAACGCGTCCTCCTGCAGACCCGTTGGTGGATCAAGTCGTCGGTCTGGGAAAACGACCTGGCGACGGATTTCGGCCGGGACCAGTACCTGGGGGATTACGCGGAGAGGGGTTGTTTCGCGACCGACAACGGGAACCCCGGACTGCGCGCACCCACGTTCAAGCTCGATGCGTCGGTGCGGGTACAGAAGATCGAGGCCCAACTGAAGGGGGTATGCCCCGACTGGCCTTGGTTCAGGAATCTCATCGTCGACGGCTCGTGGCCGTGTGCGCCGAAGGCATTTCGGTATCTCGAACGGCTGCTGTGGTCCGTCGGCAAGGAACGCCCGGCCGTTTCGCTTCCTTCGTATCCGATGGAATCGGGAGACGAAGTGCCGGACTTCCTTCAAGCCGAAGACACGTGCCCCGACGGAGAACAGGCGGCTGCCTGGTGGGATGAGTTTCTGCACGCGCTCGATGCCTGGTGGCAGGATCGGGATGTCACAGGGGTCGTCACCGAAGATCTCTGCCGCAGGCTTGGCGAACACACCCATGTCAAACGGTGGCTCGTCCGCCTCTACGCCCACAGGCTTCGTCTGCTCGTACGCCACGGGGCCAAGATCGGCCGGCTGGTGAAACCGAATCCAGGCAGGAAATGGGGCACAAAGGGATTGGAGACGGGCGAACCATCGGGTGGAGGCGACGCGCAAGACCGCGCGCCTCGCCCGTGACGTCAGGACATCGGAGGCGAGTTGAGGCAGTTCGGGGAATGAGCAGGGCGGCCGCGGATTACCCCACTCCAAGAATGATCCATGGCCAACCTGCCTGCCGGCAGGCGGGCCGACCGCGCAAAGCTGTCAAGATCACGGCGAGACCCTTCGACTCGTCCCGGATTGCCGGGACTCGCTCAGGGTGACATCGCGGGGGGCGGGCCACGGCCACGGCGAGATCCTTCCTCCCCGTGCGGGTCGTCAGGATGACAGCCCGAAGGCCCCGCGCCCGCTCGCGGCTTTTGCTGGCCGCCAGGCAGCCGGTGCGGTAGAATCGGGCCCGGCGGCGGGGGCCCGCGAGGGTCCCGGGAACGTCCCACGGAGCGGCACGGCGGAGCGCGGCAATGAGCGACCCGAACGAGGCGTACGAGCGTTACGAGTCTCCCCTGGCCTCGCGTTACGCGGGGCCCGAGATGCAGCGGCTGCTCGGGCCGGGGGAGAAGTTCCGCACGTGGCGGCGGATCTGGATCGCCCTCGCCGAGGCCGAGCAGGAACTGGGCCTGCCCATCACCGACGAGCAGGTCCGCCAGATGCGCGACCACGCCGCCGACGTCAACTTCGAGCGGGCCGAGGCCCTGGAGCGCGACCTGCGGCACGACGTCATGGCCCATGTCCACGCCTTCGGCGAGCAGTGCCCGGCGGCGCGGCCGATCATCCACCTGGGGGCCACCTCGTGCGACATCGGCGACAACGCCGACCTCGTGATCCTGCGCGAGGCGCTCGATCTCGTGGCCCGGCGCGTCCTCACGGTGATGGATCGCCTGGCCGCCTTCGCCGCCGAGCACCGGGCCCTGGCGACGCTCGGGTTCACGCATTACCAGCCCGCGCAACTGGTGACCGTGGGCAAGCGGGCGTGCCTGTGGCTGTGGGACCTCCTGGTGGACTTCGAGGCGGTCGAGGACGCGCGGCGGCGCCTGCGCTTCCGCGGCATCAAGGGGACCACGGGCACGCAGGCCTCGTTCCTGCGCCTGTTTGACGGCGACCACGCCAAGACGCGGCGGCTCGAGGACCTGGTGGCCCGCAAACTCGGCTTCGACCGCGTCTACCCCGTGACGGGCCAGACGTACACCCGCAAGGTCGACTCGCAGATCGTGGGGGTCCTGGCGGGCATCGGCCAGAGCGCCCACAAGTTCGCGAACGACCTCAGGCTCTTGGCGAACCGCAAGGAGATGGAGGAACCGTTCGAGGCGTCGCAGGTGGGCTCGTCCGCGATGGCGTACAAGCGGAACCCCATGCGGGCCGAGCGGATGACGGGCCTCGCGCGGTACCTCGTGTCGCTCGAGGCCCCCGCCGCCGCCACGGCGGCCGAGCAGTGGCTCGAGCGGACGCTCGACGATTCGGCCACGCGGCGGATCGTCCTGGGCGAAGGGTTCCTGGCGGCCGACGCGGTCCTGCGGCTCTACCAGAACGTCGCCGAGGGGCTGGTGGTGTACCCGGAGATGATCGCGCGGCACATCGCCGAGGAACTGCCGTTCATGGCGACCGAGAACATCCTGATGGCGGCGGTGAAGGCGGGCGGCGACCGCCAGACGCTGCACGAGGCCATCCGCCGCCACAGCCAGGCGGCCGCGCGGCAAGTCAAGATGGAGGGCGGGGAGAACGACCTGCTGGCGCGCCTGAAGCGCGACAAGGCCTTCGCCAAGGTCGACATCGACGCGGAACTCGCGCCCGCGCGCTTCGTCGGCCGCGCGCCCGAGCAGGTCGATGAGTTCCTTGCCGAGTACGTCCGCCCCGTCCTGGACGCCAACCGCGGGCGGATCGGCACCGAAGCACATATCGACGTGTGACGCGCGGCCAAACTGGTCAAACGACTCGGGGCCAGGGAAAAAGGTGTCAGGAACCGTTTCTCCCCAGCCTGTCCCATCCCTGTGTCTCGCCGGCGAAACGGTTCCTGACACCTTTTTCCGGACGCGGCGTTAGGGCGCGAGGAACGCGCGGAACCAGAGTTCCAGGCGTTACCGAGAGACGTGTTCGGTAGGAGGGAATGCGATGAGTCGTCGCGATCTCCTGCGAGCCCTGGAGCAGTTGGCTGAGCGGTACGGCCTGACGTACGTCGAACGACACAAGACGTTCCTGGGGCTTCATCGCGGCCTCTGTGTCGCCGCGTCCCGGCGGGGCGGGTCCATAGTCCTCTTGTTCTCCTCGCCGCAAGCGAGCATTCGCCAGGATGTCCTTGAAGGGTTCAAGGAGTTCCATCACTGCGCCGAGGGGGGCGTGCCGACCGCCTGGTTCGAGTTCATGAGAGAACCGGTCGCCGGAGGCGCGATGGAGGTCAGTTGGCGAGGCTGTGCGTTGACCCTTGATGGGCGTCGGTTGGCCACGATCGGTGTTGAGACAGCCCTCGAGATCCCCGACCTGGTCGCCTCCGATTTTCAGGAACGCGGCAACCCGGACCCCTTGCGGTGTGCCGACTGCGGGCAACGAGAGGCCACGAACCTGGCGGTCATCAAGGGAGTGCATACTCCGCTGTGCCCCATGTGCTGGCAGGAATACGAGTTCCGCGGACCGGAGCGGAAGTCCGTCCTGCGTCGGTGTCTCCCGCTCGTGGCGGTGGGCGCTGTCGCGCTGTTGCTGGTGATGTCCTATTTTCGGTCCGCGGCGGAGCGTTCCTTCGAGCGCGGCGTGGAGGCGTTCGAGAAGCAGGACTACGACCGGGCCATCACGTGTTTCACTGAGGCCCTTGGCCACAACGGGCGATTCCAGCGCGCTTGGTGCCAGCGGGGCTTTGCACACACCCGGAAGGGCCAATATGAGCAGGCGATTGCGGACTACATTGAGGCCATTCGGCTGGACTCGAAGGACGCCTCGGCCTATGGCGGCCGGGGCGAGGTACTGCGCCTCAAGGGCGACTGCGACCGGGCCATCGCCGACCTCAGCGAAGCGATCCGACTTGACCCGGAGTACGCCTGGGCTTACGCCAGCCGGGGCGCTGCCTTCTGGGGCAAGGGACGGTATGACCAGGCCCTCGCCGACCTCAGCGAAGCGATCCGACTTGACCCGGAGTACGCCTGGGCTTACGC
>CAYGZE010000115.1:6743-11939 GCA_964354185.1 uncultured Anaerolineales bacterium
CAGCCGGGGCGATGTACTGCGCCTCAAGGGCGATGACGACCGGGCCATCGCCGAGTGCACCAAAGCCATCGAACTGGACCCCCGACTCGCCGACGCCTACTACTACCGGGGCATCGCGTACGGCGAGAAGGGCGAGCCCGGGAAGGCCGTCGAGGACTACACCAAGGCCATCGAACTGAAGCCGGACTTGGAGGTCGCCTACCGCGCTCGGGGTGTCGCGTACGACGAGCAGGGAGACTATGGCCGGGCCATGGCGGACCTCACCAAGGCCATTCAACTCGACCCGAACGACGCCCGTGCGTACGGAAACCGCGGCATCGTCTACAGCGACATGCGGGAACTCGACAAGGCCATCGCAGACTACACCGAGGCCATCCGGCTTGATCCCGGAATGGCCGCAGCGTACGCGCTCCGGGCCCACGAATACTGCGCGAAGGGCGATCTCGACAACGCCATTGCGGACGGGACCAGGGCCGTCGAACTGCAACCGGACAATGCAGAGGCCTACAACACCCGAGGGTTTGCCTACTACCGCAAGGGCGACCTTGACCAGGCCATCGCCGATTGCACCAAGGCGATTGAGTTGAACCACGACTTCGGCCCGGCCTACCGCAACCGTGGCTCCGCCTTCGGTGTCAAGCAACTGTATGACCAGGCCGTCGCCGACTGTGGCGAAGCCATCCGCTGTGACCCGAGCGATGCCGGCGCGTACTACTGCCGAGGCAACGCCTACGCCGAGACGGGGCGGGACGACGCGGCCATCAAGGACTACACCGAAGCCATCCGTCTTGACCCGCAATACGGGTGGGCCTGGTGCAACCGGGGCTGGGCATACCTCGCGAAAGGGGACTACGACGAGGCCCTGGCAGACTACAATGAAGCCTTGCGACTCGACCCCCAAGACGCCGTCGCGCTGGCGAACAGGTTCGTGGCAGCGACCAGCGCCAGGCTCAAGAAGCAGGGCGGCTTGCCGGACACCCCCCGCGCCGAGACGGACCCCGTTCAGCCAGGGCCCAAGGTGCCTGGGACGGACCGCAAGGAGGACGGCGAACAGCGGTCCTCGCCTCCATCGGCACGTCGCGTGGCGGGACGGGCGATCGTGCTTGCGGCCATCGTGTATCGCTCCGGGCTCGAAGGGCACGCGTCCAACCCGGACGCCGAGCCGTTCCGCCGTCGGGTGCTGGGTTGGCTGGACGCCGTCGGCCTCTCCTCCGAACTGGAGCAGGGCGAGCGCGAGTACCTGGAAACGCGCGTCGGCCAGGCTGACCCGCAGACCAAGATCAATGGGCACTGGCGCGGTCAAGGTCTGGCCGTTCTTGCCTGGGCGCTGAAGCGCTATGAACTGCCGCCCTATGACCAGTACGTTGACCTGCTGGCTGCGGCGGATGGCGTTGGTTTCCTGGACGCGAACTCCGCCAGCGCTCTGCTGCGTTCTGCCGTCCTGAGGCCGTCCTCCGACATCGACGGGTATGCCCGACACGCGACCATCGTCCACTGGCGGCTGCGCCAGTTCTCGCTCAGCCCGGGACCCATAGACTTCCTGGGATACCTCAAGAAACACCCGAGTTACAGGGAGGTCTGGCTCGACGGCCTGCGGTTTGTCGAGGGAGACCTGGCCATCGGCGAGATGGGTGTCGCGAAGGTTGCTGGCGAGCGGTTCGAGACATGCAGAAGCGCCGCCTTGGAACGGCAGATCGCTGCCTATTGGCTCCAAGGGGACCACGAGGTCTACTCCGAGGTCGACTCTCCGACGATCCTGATGGGACTATGAGGGAAAAGGCCAAGGAGCGCGAGAGGACGTTCTGCCGCCGCCCAGTTGCTCAGTCGCCCGGCCACCAGCGGTCGCCGCGGCGCCCAGCCAGGGTGCCGCCCGGCTTTCTGCGAGGGGGGACGCGCTGCGGTTCTGCTCAGGGCCCAAGGAACGCGCGGAACCAGAGTTCGAGGCAGACCAGGGCCCACAGGCGCTCGCCGTGGTCGGCGCGGCGCTGCGTGTGGTCGTCGATGAGCCGCGCGACGGCCGCCGGCGCAAAAAGGCCGCGCGCCTGCGCCGCGGGGTCCAAGAGAATGGCGCGCATCCACGGCGCCCGCTCGCCCGCCAGCCATTCGCTCACCGGTACGCCGAAGCCCATCTTGCCGCGCGCAAGCACGGCGTCGGGCACGCCGGGCCCGCCGCGGGCCCGCTTGCGGTCGGCCAGGATGTCGCGCAGGATCGCCTTGCCCTGGGGCAGGCGGCAGCAGCGGCGGCGCCACTTGAGGTCCGCGGGCATCCGGCGCGCCAGTTCCACCACGCGGTGATCGAGGAAGGGCGAGCGGACCTCCAGGCCGTGGGCCGACGCCGCTGCGTCCACCTTGGGCAGCCCGTCGTAGGGGAGGTAGTCCGCCAGGTCGATGGCCATGGCCCGGTCGACCCACGGGCGCGAGTCGAGGCCGCGGAGGGCCTCGCGCCACGCATCCAGCGGGTCGTCGGCCAGGGCCTCGCGCGCGAAGTCGGGCGCGACCAGGGCCGCCAGGTCCTCCTCGGAGAATTGCATCCGCCACGCGAGGTACCGCGGCAGCGGTTCGAGGTCCAAGGGCGCGAGGAACCGCCGCGCGGCGTTCCAGCGGCTCTTGCGGCCCGCGCCGGGCGGCAGGCGCCGGCCGAGGGCGGCGAGGACCCGCCGCAGGGCCCGCGGCATCCGCTCGCTCACGAGGAGGGCGGCGTGGCGCGGATACCCGCCGAGCAACTCGTCGCCGCCGTCGCCCGAGAGCGCGACCGCGACCTCTCGCCGCGCCGCCCGGGCGAGGTGGTACACCGCGACGGCGGAGGAGTCGGCGAACGGTTCGCCCTGGCGGCGCACCAGGTTCTCGAGCGAGTCGAGGCCCGCGGGGCCGACGGGAACCTCCGTGTGGCGCGTGCCGAAGGCGGCGGCGACCGCGCGGGCGTAGGCGGTCTCGTCCCAGCCCGCCGCGCCGAAGGAGACGGTGAACGTGCGGAGGGGCCCCGCCGCCTGCTCGGCGGCCAGGGCGACGAGTGCCGATGAGTCGATGCCTCCCGAGAGGAGCATGCCGACGGGGACGTCGGCCGCCCGCGCCAGGTGCACGGCCTCCGCCAGGGCCGCCAGGAGCCGCTCGCGCCACTCCGCCGCCGACGGCCCCGACTCGGCCGGGCCGCGCGGAATGTCCCACCAGCGGCGCGGCCCGTCAAGCCGGCCCGTGGCCGCGTCGAAGACCAGGTAGTGGGCGGGCGGGAGTTTCTCGACGCCGGCGAAGCCCGTGGCCGGGGCCGGGACGTAGCCGAACCGGAGGAACGCGCCGAGGGCGCGCGGGTCGGCCCGGCGCGGCACCTCGCGGCATTCGAGGAGCGCCGCCGCCTCGCTCGCGAAGACGAGCACCCCCGCCCCCCGCCACCAGTAGAGCGGCGCCTGGCCCAGGCGGTCCCGCGCCAGGAGGAGCCGCCCGCGCCGCCCGTCCCACACGGCCAGGGCGAACGCGCCGACCAGGCGGTCCAGGAGGTCGGGCCCGTGCTCCTCGTAGAGGTGGACGAGCGTCTCGAGGTCGCCCGCCGTCGCGAGCGCGTGGCCGCGTGCCGCGAGGTCGGCCCGCAGGTCGCGGGCGTTATAGATCGCGCCGTCGCAGACGAGCCGGACCGAGCCGTCCTCGTTCGAGGTCGGCTGGCGGGCGCCGGCCGGGTCGCCGAGGGCCAGGTGCCGCGCCACGAGGCCCGCGCGCCCGGCGCCCGGCTCGAGCCAGAGGCCCTCGCCGTCCGGGCCGCGGTGGGCGAGGGCGCGGGCCATACGGGCCAGGTCCTCGCGCGCGACGGGTCGGCCGTCGGTCCGGATGATGCCGGCGATGCCGCTCATGGGGCCGAGTTCCTCGGTCGTCCAACGGCGCGTGGCTGCAGAACACTGGCGGTCAAGCCGCCAGTGGCACCCGGCCGCGCACAGCACTGGTGGACAAGCCGCCAGTGCCACCCGGCCGCAGAACACTGGCGGGCAAGCCGCCAGTGGCACCCGGCCGCAGAACACTGGTGGGCAAGCCACCAGTGCCACCCGGCCGCAGAACACTGGTGGACAAGCCACCAGTGCCACCCGGCCGCAGAACAGTGCTGGACAAGCCACCAGTGCCACCCGGCCGCACCCGCCGCGCACGGCCCCGCGCGTCACAACGAGCGCACGTACGCCCGGACGCTCTCGCGCCAGTCGGGGAAACGGAACGTCACAGTCCCCTCGAACTTGGCGGTCGAGAGGATCGCGCGGTGCGGCCGGGGGGCGGTGCCGGGCGTCTGCGGGGTCTGGATGGGCAGCATCGTGACCGTCAGGCCGGCGTCGTGGACAACCTCGTGGGCCAACTCGAACCGCGAGGCCGCGCCCGTCCCGCACGCGTGGAAGGTGCCCCGCGCGCCGGCCCCGACCAAGGCCACCAGGGCCCGGGCGAGGTCCTTGCTCCAGGTGGGGTTCCCGACCTGGTCGGTGACGACGCGCAAGGGGCGCCCCAGGCGCGCCTTCTCCAGGATCGTGTTGACGAAGTTGCGGCGCCCCGCGCCATAGAGCCACGCCGTCCGGATGATGAGGTGATGGTCGGGGGCCGCCTCGCGGACCGCCGCCTCGCTCTCGGCCTTGCTGGCGGCATAGACGCCCAGGGGGCTGGGCGGATCGTCCTCGACGTAGGGGGCGCCCTTCGTGCCGTCGAAGATGAAGTCGGTGCTCATGTGGACGAGGAGCGCGCCGGCCTCGGCGGCGGCCCGGGCGACCAGCGCGGCCGCGTCCACGTTCAGGCGGCGGACGGCTGCGGCCTGCGACTCCGCGCCGTCGACGTCGGTCCACGCGGCCAGGTGGAAGACCGTGGCCGGGCGGACGGCCGCCATGGCCGCGCGCACGGCCGCGGCGCTCGTGACGTCGAGGTCCGCCAGGTCGGTCAGGCGGACGGCCTCGGGCCGCGGCGCCCCGCCCGCCAGGTGCGGCGCCAGGGCCCGGCCCAGCAGGCCGTGCGCGCCCGTCACCAGGATCGGGTAATGCCGCTCGGTCAGGGTCACGGCCGGCGTCGCTCCGCGTTGACAAACCGGGCCCGGTCCATTACCGTAAGATGAAGCCCCGAGGGCGGCGGCCACGCGCCCGGCCGCCCGACCGTTCGAACCGGCCTGCCGGCAGGCAGGTTCCGGGCGACACTGGCGGACAAGCCGCCAGTGGCACCCGCCGACGGGAACTTGTCAAGCACGCC
>CAYGZE010000116.1:0-11926 GCA_964354185.1 uncultured Anaerolineales bacterium
GAGCACTGGCGGGCAAGCCTCCTCCGCCAAGGAAGGCTACGGAGCCCAGGGCCGCCAGTGGCCCCCGGCACAGTCGCAGCGGCCCTAGCGGTCCCGGTACGCCGAGGGGCACACCAGGTCAATCGGGCAGGCCTCGCACCGCGGCCGCCGCGCGTGGCAGACCCGGCGGCCGTGGGTAATCAGGAGGACGTGGAAGGCGTACACCAGCCGCGCGGGCACCCGGGCGGCCAGCCGCTCGTGGGCCTGGGCGGCCGTGGTCCGGGCGTCGATGAGGCCCAGGCGGCGACTGACGCGGTGGACGTGCGTGTCGACGGGCAGGACCGGCCGCCGCAGCGTGCTGAAAAGGAGCGTGCAGGCGACCGTCTTGGGCCCAACGCCGGGCAGGGCGGCCAGGAAGTCGCGGATGCGCTCCGTGGGCCATCGGCGGAGGAAGTCGAGCCGGGCCCGGCCGCGCTCGGCCACCAGGCCGCGCAGGATCGACCGGATGCTCCGGGCCTTCTGGCGATGGAGGCCGGCAGGGCGGATGGCGGCGGCGATGCGGCCGAGGGGGGCCCGGGCGGCGTCGTCCCACGTCGGAAACGCCGCCACGAGCCGGTCCATGGCCCGGCCGGAGTTGGTGTCGGTCGTGTTCTGGCTGAGAATGGTCCCGACGAGCACGTCCAGGGGCGTGCCCCACGTCTTCCACGGCCGCCGGCCGTAGGCCGCTTCGAGCCGGCGGACGAGGTCGGCCACGTCGGGGGCGCGGGGGGCCGTCACGGGGCGTCCTCCGGGTGCGGCTAGGAGTCCTTCAGGTCGTCGTACGGCTCGAAGCGGTCGGGGTGCTCGCGGCGTTCCTTCCGCTGGGCGAGCCAGGCCAGCAGAAGGCCCACCTGGTAGAGGGCGATCAGGGGGCCGGTCATGAGGGCCAGCGAGATGGGGTCGCCCGTCGGCGTCAGGACCGCGCCAATGACGACCATGGCGAGGATGACGTACTTCTGCTGCTTGGCCATGGTCTCCAGGGGGATGAGGCCCGTCCGCGCGAGGAACAGGACGACCAGCGGCGTCTGGAAGGCTATGCCGAAGACCAGGGTCATCCAGGCGACGAACTTGAAGTAGTCGTCCAGGAGGAGGCTCGGGTCGATCAGCGGGACGCCCTTGATGACGATGCTGGCGGTGGGGCTCAGGAGGGCGTTCAGGCCCAGGGGGAGGACGTAGAAGTAGAACAGGGCGGCCCCGGCGATGAAGAGGAAGAAACTGGCGGGCCCGTAGACGCGGACGAACCGCCGCTCGTGGGCGTGCAGGCCGATGCCCACGAACGCCCAGATCTGGTAGATGACCCAGGGGCTCGAAAGGAAAACGCCGCCGATGACGCACAGGATCAGGATCGTCAGGTAGCCGCTCAGGGGGTTTCCGAGCATGATCCGCGGGGGCAGGCCCTTGGCGAAGGGCGCCAGGGGGCTCTCGCCGGATTCGTCGGTCTTGGCGCCCTCAAGCCGCGCGCGGAGTTGGGCGAGTTCCTTGCGGAGGGCGGCAACCTCGGCCCGAAGTTGGGCGAGGGTCTCCGATCCCTCGGCCGGGGGCGTCGCGGCCGGCGTCTCGGCGGGGGGCGTGAGGGCCGGCTTCGGCTTCTTCGCGCCGCCCGACTCCTCCCGCATCTGGGCCTGGATCTGCTCGGAGGCCTCCAGGTACGGCCTGAGGAGCGCGCTGACGACCTCCTTGTAGAAGATGCCGCAGACAGCGGCCGCGACGACGATGCCGATGAGGGCGGCGATGACGCGGCGGCGGAGTTCCTCGATGTGCTCGCCGAAGGTCATCTCCACGTCGTGCTTCATGAGAGACCCTCGCCCTTACGGAGCCGCCATGGAGAGGCCGGCGGCCCGGTCGCCGCGGAGGAAGTTCTCGTAGTTCCCCAGTTCCATGAGGATCTCGCGGGCCTTGCGGGCGCGGTCCATGGTGATGCGGCCGCTGGAGATCCAGTCGTAGAGGAGGGCCGGGTTGTCGGGCCGGTAGAGGCCGGCGAACTCCTTGTAGAACTCCTCTCGCGGCAGGAGGGTGGGCAGGACGGCGTGCAGGGCGTCGAACAGGCGGTAGTCGCGGGTCACGAGGTCGCCCAGGCGCTGCTCGTACAGGTCGGTCCCGGGCAGGGGCGTCAGGATGGTGAACTGGGGGTAGATGATGCTCTTGGCCTCGCGGTAGCGCTTCAGTTCCTGGAAGTCCTCGTGGGTGAAGTCGGGATCGACGATGAAGGCGCCCCACATGTGGACGCCCAGGCCGTTGAGGATGTCCATGGCGCGTTCGTTCTGCTCGATGGTGGCGCCCTTGGAGACGGCGTCGAGTTTGGCCTGGCTGGCGCCCTCGAAGCCGATGAGGACGGTCTCGAGGCCGACCTGGCGCCACGTCTTCAGGAGGTCGGGATGCTTGGAGATCGTGTCGGTCCGGGCCTGCAAGCCGAACTCCTTGCGGATGCCGCGCTCGCGCAGAATCTCGGCGATTCGGAAGGCCCGCGGGACGTTCGCCAGGAAGTTGTCGTCGACGAAACTGATCGTCCGCGTCTTGGCGGCCTCGACCTCCTGGACGACCCGCTCGGCCGACATGTACCGGCACCGCCTTTGGTAGAACTTCCAGACCGAGCAGAAGTTGCACCGGAACGGGCATCCGCGGCTCGTGGCGATGAGGGTGTGGGGCTTGTCGAAGAGGAAGAAGTACTCGCTCTCATACTTTTCGGCGAGGTCCCGCGCGGGGAGGGGCAGGGCGTCCAGCGACGGGAGCAGCGAGCGCGGGGGGTTGAACTGCCACTCGTTCTCGCCGCGCCGCCACGCCAGGCCCTGGACGCCGCTCAGCGATTCCGACCGCGTGCCGCGCGGCAGGCCGTCGAGCGTCTCAATGAGTTCGCGGAACGTCTCCTCGCCCTCGCCGATGGCGATGGCGTCCACATAGGGCACCTGGAAGTCGGCCGGCAGGAGGCTCGCGTGCAGGCCGCCCACCAGCGTGAACACGTCCGGCCACCCCTGGCGGACCGTCTTCAGCAGGTCCTGGGCGCTGTAGACTTCGGTCGTCAGGCACGTGACGCCCACCAGGTCGGGCCGGAACTCGCGCATCGTCCGGGCGAAGGCCTCGGGCGGCTCCAGCCGCATGTCCAGGATCCGGACGTCGTGGGCCCCCCGGACGACCGCGCCGAGGCACTCCAGGGCCAGCGGCTCCGGCAGGGCCGTCCGCCGGAAGCCGATGTAGTCTTCCGGCGGCGACGGTTGAACCAGCAGGATCTTCACGCCGACGACTCCTTCCCCCGGCGGCACGGCTCACGCGCCAGGCCGCGTATGTTAGCGTCGGGTCCGAGGCAAGACAAGAGTGTAACGTGGGCGGACCACGGAGTCCAGCAGGACACGGAGCCTCGGGGCGAGGGCGGGTTGGGCGTGCGGCGCGGCGGACCGCGCATCGCCCGGCCGAAGCCGGAGCGTCCTGCGGTACGTGTTCAGCGTGCCCGTAACGGGCGTGCCGCTGGCTGCTTTCAGCCACTGCGCGTGCGAGCGGCACTGGTGGACAAGCCACCAGCGGTCAAGCCACGGCAGGCTTGCCCTGCCAGGGTGGCACCCGCCGATGGGAACTTGCCAAGCACGCTAAACACGTACGTCCTGCGGATGGGCGCTACGTCGCTTGGCCGTCGGGAGACGCCTCGTAGGCGACCTTGAAGAAGCGCGGGAGTTTCAGCCAGGGAGAGGCCGCGGGGTCCGGCCGGGTCTGGCAGAACTGGATGCCGACCTCGTAGCGGCTCTGCTGTCGCTTGCAGTGGACGACGCGCCCGGTGAGTTCCAGGGGCCCGTGAACGCCGTTGGGCGGCAGGCGGAGCGTCAGGCGTTCGCGGAGTTTCAGCCGGATCGGGCTGTCGGCCTTCAGTCCGCCGAGGGAGAAATCGTGGAGGTCCAGGCGGCACCGGGTGGCGCGCTCGGTCCGGTCGCCCACGATCAGGTCTTCCCGCAGCGTCGTGACGGGCAAATGCGTGGAGAAGCGGACAAACCGCCTCCGTTCACGCCCCGCGTACTGGCGGGTGTTGCCAGAATGGTCGGTCATCGCCTCGTATCCTGAAGTCGGCCGCGGCCGGAGCCGAGTCCGGCGGGCGCCGCGTTGCAGCCCCTCGGTCGCCCGCCCTACAAAGCGGGCGTACTGCCTGCGCGGCAACCGCCCATTTCTATCGGCAGAGCCGACCTCGACACTTGAACTCGCAGTTCGCGGCCGGGGAATTATGGCGCACAAACCCTCGAATGCAAACACGTCCCCGGGAATTTTCTGCGCGGAGCGTAAGGCCTCGAAGAGACGCAGACAGGGGTGGATGGTGCGGTTTACGGCGGGTTTCGAGCCGTCATAGGCCACCTTTCGGTCGCAGGTGTCCTGGTGGCCGAGCGCGGCGATGGGGCGGCACCGACTACCCGCCCCGGCGCGGCCGGCCCCCTTGTTGACGGCCCGTCGTCTGGTTTGTCCGACCCGACCCGGCTTGTCCTTCAGCGCCGCCGGGCGTGCGGCGTCCAGCCCGGCGCGGCGGCGAAACGACTACCGTCCGTCCCTCTTACGGACGGTCAAGCGTTGTCAGGCAAAGCCTAATCGACGCCGCCGGTCGCGTCGTCCCCGTCGGGGAGCGGATCGCGAAAGGCGATGCCGAGTTCGTAGTGATCGCTTCGGGCGATGCACCGGACCACCTGGCCCGTGGCGTCGCGCCCCATCTGGGTTCCCAGCGGCGGCAGGAAGAGGACGACTTCCTCCTGCTTGTCCATCGCCTCGCACGTCACGGCCCGGAGGCCGCCGCGAGACAGGTTCAGCACGTGCAGGCCGACGATGCGTCGCGGGTCGTTTTCGTTGGCATGAGGCCGGACGGCCGTGACAGGCATTCCCAGTTCGGAACGGCGGAATCGGCGCCGCTCCGGTTGGAAGGATGGCGCGCCGCTCATGGAAGCCTCGACCTTCCTACTGACTCGCCGGCCCGCACTGCCCGGCGAACCCCCGCATCAGCGGAAACGGGCCCCTCGCGCTTTCGGATCTTAGGGACAGTATAGCACGCCTGCCGAAGGTTGCCAAGCAGATTTCGGGGAATTCCGTACGCGGGAAGGTCCCGCCGGCGCGGTCGACCGCGCGGGGTCGCGGCCGGTCGGCGTGCGGATGGGTCAGGCGGGGGGAGGCGCGGCCGCGTCGGGATCGGCCCGGAGCCTGTGGTTGATCTGGGCGTGGATGGACTCGATCTCGGCCGCCAGCTCGCGGATGCGGCGGCGCAGGTCGGACGCCTCGTCGGTCAGGGCGACCGCCTGCTGCCGGAGGTCGTCGCGCAGCATCTCGAGACGGCGGCGGAGGCGGTCCCGGGCGATAGCCGCCGCCGTGTCCAGGCGGTTCGGCTCGGACCCGCTGCCAGGCCCCTCCGACGCCACCGCCTCGCGGATGATTCCCTGGAGGGCCCGTACCGTCGTCTCCTCCTGGAGGAACACCGGGCACTGGGTCAGCGAGCCGCCCGCGAGCATGGTGTCGAGGGTGGCCACCCGCTCCAGCAGAAGGTCGGCCTGCGTCTGGGTGGCGGCCAGTTGCTCCCGCAGGGAGAGCAGGTGAGCGTGGAGTTCCCGCCCGCGACGGGCCAGGTCGGCAAGGCCGCCCGGACCCCGGCTGCCGGGGCGGTTGTCGGCCGAGTTCGGCGCCGCCCGGGCGCTGAAGGCCCCGACCGACGAGTACTGGATGCCCAGGATGATGGCGCCAAGACCGGCCACGACCAGCACCACCCAGACCCAGGTGGCCACGCGTGCGAGCCCGAACATGACGAGACGGTCTCCGTTCCCAGCGGCGAGGTGCCGGTCGGCGAACCGGACGGATCGACTGAGCCCCGCGTGTCGTATCGGCAGGGGAGGCCACGGGGCTTAGCGCTTTCCGGGGCCGGCGGGGAATTTTCTTCGGCGGTGCGCCCGCGCGGGCCCGGGCTGACCCGGTACGTGTTGAGCGTGCATGGCAAGTTCCCATCGGCGGGTGCCACCTTGGCGGGGCAAGCCCGGCGTGGCTTGACCGCTGGCGGCTTGTCCGCCAGTGCCGGCCGGAATCGCACTGGCTGCAAGCAGCCAGTGGCACCCTCGTTACGGGCACGCTCAACACGTACCCGACCCCCAGCGGATGCGCGGGCGGCCGAAAACGCTCGCGGCGGCGCGGCCGGGCGCGTAGACTCGGCGACGCGGGGGGCGAGACACGGAAAGGATGCCGCCGATGGCGCGGTTCGCCGTGGGACGCGGGGCCTTCAGGACCTACGAGACGGTCGCCCTGGCGGACGCCGAGACCGGGGCGACGGCGACGTTCGCCCGCCTGGGCGGCACGCTGCTCGCCTGGCGCGTGCCCGTGGCCGGGAACCTGTTCGACGTCACGGATGGTTTCGCGACGCCCGAGGAACTGGCCGAGCAGAAGGGCGGCCGCGCGTGGGTCATGGCCCCCTGGTCCAATCGGATCGACGGCGGCCGCTACGCCTGGGGCGGCGCCGACCACGATCTCGGCCTGGAGGACCCGAAGAACCGCGTCATCCTCCACGGCTTCGTCAAGAAGGTCGTCTGCGACGTGGCGCGGGAGGCCGCCGACGACGCCTCGGCCCGCGTGACCTTCGCGACCCGCGCGATCCGCCGGGGGGCGTTCCGTGGCTACCCGTTCGACGTGGATGTGGCGGTGACGTACACGCTGCGCGACCGGCGGCTCGACGTCGAAGTCGTCGGCCGCAACGTCGGCCCGGAGCCCGCCCCGTTCGGGTGCGGCTGGCACCCGTACTTCCGGACGCCCACGCCGGGGGTCGATCGGCTGCGCCTGGCCATCCCGTGCCGCACGAAGATCGCGACGGACGCGCGGCTGCTGCCGCTGGCGGGCGATGCGGCCTACGTGCCGATCGAGGAGGCGGCAGGGCTGGACTTCCGGCCCGGCCGCCCGGGCGACGGCAACGTCGTGGGGAAGCGCGTCCTCGACGCGGCCTTCGCGGACCTCGAGGCCGACGCCGACGGCTGGCGCCGCACCTGGATCGAGGACCCGGGGTCCGGCCTTCGGATCACGGTGTTCCAGGAGCGCGGCCTGATGCACGTCTTCACGGGCGACACGCTGGCGCGGCGGCCGCGCGGCGCGCTGGCCCTGGAGCCGGTCGAGTTCATGACGGACGCGTTCAACCGCCCGGAGTGCCGCGAGGCGCTGGCGCTCGCGCCCGGCACGGAGCGGTCGTTCCGCTTCGGCGTCGAGGTGGGCGAGCGATGAGCGACGGGACGCCGCCCCGGCCCTTTACTTGGACTTCTCGACGGGTTCCTGCACTTCCACCTTGACGTTGATACGGCTCGACTGGACCCCGGCGATCCAGTAGTCGCCGGGCCTGGACTGCACGAGGACGCTGCCCCGGTTTCCCTCAAGGCTCCGGACGTGGGTGGAGGAGATCCGGGTCTCCCACTTCTCGTCGACGCGGTAGATGTGGAGGAAGACCTTGGCGCCGGTCCGGACGGGTTTCATGTCCCACGTCAGGCGCCACACGGGCGACGT
Organism: uncultured Anaerolineales bacterium; assembly: GCA_964354185.1. Classification (GTDB taxonomy): domain Bacteria; phylum Planctomycetota; class Phycisphaerae; order FEN-1346; family FEN-1346; genus CAYGZE01. Next base: position 7,498 of record CAYGZE010000116.1, read on the forward strand.
TACGCGGAACACGTTGCTCTGGCACCGGAGGGGGTCGGGCCTCGGGCCGTCGGTGACGGGCACCTCGCGCCAGGTGAAGTCAACGTGCGGCTCGTAGGCGGGTTTCGGGGCCGTGGGCGGCGTCGTGGGTGTCGGCTTGGGGTCGTCGGCCTCGGCTAGGGCGCCGGGATCGTCCAGGCGCTTGGCCAGGCGGGCCTTCACGAGGGCTTCCGAGAGCCACCCCGCGTCGGTCCAGATGCGAACGGGGACGGCCTGGTTCGGCCCCAGTCGGCGCTGGGTCGAGGGGAAGATCCAGACGGGGCTGCTGCCCAGGAGCCGCGCGGCAGCGGTCCGGGCGGCGTCGGCGTCGCCCGCCCCCTCGCACGTCACGTCGAACAGGCGGACCCGGCAGGGCTTGCCGTCGCGGGTGACGTCGAACGTGTCGCCCGAGGTCGGAGCGGAGACGGCCGCGGCGAACGCGGGGGGGAACGGCGGCACGTCGCCCGCGGCCGCGGGCACCTGGTCCGCCGGGACGGGCGACCCGGCGTCCTGGTCGGTCCGGCGCTTGGCGAAGTGGGCGTTGATGAGGACCTCGGAGAGCCAGCCCTTCCGCGTCCAGACCCGGGCCCGCCACTCGGCGTCGGCGCCCGCGCCGGCCGCGCAGGGGAAGATCCAGAGCGGCTCGGCCCGCAGGAGGTCGGTCGCCAGCGCCAGGGCCAGTTCGCGCTGGGACGGCGTCAGGTCCTCGCAGGTGGCGTCGGCCAGGCGGATGCGGACGGGCGGCTTCGCGGGGTCGAGGACGACGGCGAACGCGTCCGGTTCGGCGATGCGCAGGCGGCTGACGCTCACGGTGTAGAAGGCCGGGCGCGGCGGCAGGGCCGCGCGGGCGGCCGGTTCACCGGCGCCGGTCGCGGCGGCCCAGGCCGAAGCCGCCAAGCCGGCGGCGAGCGCGAACAGTCGCAGGCGGAAGGCATGTGCGGCACGTGACGGGCTGCGGCAGGCATGGCTCATGAGAAGGGGCCCCCTGGCTGCCGGGCGCCAGCCGGCGCGTCGCCGGTCGGCCGCCCGAGACCGACGTGTTCCACCCCACCCCGTACAGATATACGGTCTCGGGGGCCCCGTCAACGGGGAATTGCGTCGGCGGCGCCCGTCAGGGGGCCGTCGGCGGGGCGGGGGCGGCGCCGGGCACGACGACGCGGAGCCGCCCGCCCACCAGGCGCTCGAAGTCGCCGGTGCGCCGGGCGGTCTCGAGCAGGTCGGCCCAGTCGACCTTCCGTGCGGCCTCTTGGACGGTCCGCCCGTTGACCGTGATGCGCACGGGCCGCGCGAAGTCGAGCCGCTCGACGGGCAACTCGACCTCGACCTCCCTCAAGTTCCGCGTGACGACGGCCAGGAGGTTCTTCCCCGGCGGGATGCGGGCGGTGATCTCGTAGCCCTCGCGGCGATAGAGGTCGCGCTTGGCGCGGGGGATGTCCTCCTTGCGGGCGACCGTGATCGTGCGCGGCTTCTGGAAGTCGAACTCCTCCCGGGTGGCCGCGACGGCCCGGACCCACCAGGCCCGGCCCTGGCTGAGGCGGTGGAAGAGGAACTGGCACTCCGGCGGGAAGGGGTCGCGCCGGGCCGACGCGAGGAAGGCGCGAATGCGGTCGGCCTTCACGTGCAGGCCGTGCCCTTCGCCGGGGTACTCGATGCCCTCGAACTTGGCGGCGCCGAGGCGTTTCATCTCGGCCGCCGCCTCGCGCGAGAAGGTGTTGATCCCCTGCGTCTGGCCGGCCACGATGTCGTCGGCCCCCCAGTGGGCCTGGATGGCGAGCGCGAGGACGTTCGGCAGGTAGAGGATGCAGCCGGCCGCGCGGGCCTCCGTGAGCGGCCACGAGGCGATCGGCACGGCGCCCGCCCATTCGCCCGGCGAAAAGAGGACCGTCCCCCACGTCGTGTAGCCGCCTTTCGACACGCCCGTCAGGACCGTCCGGTCGGAGTCGACGTTGGCCCGGCGCCGGACGTCCTCCAGCACGCGCAGCGGATGCTCGACCGTCACCCACTCGGACCGGAACGGTCCCGCCTTCGGGTACTCCGTCGCGGCGATGAGGTACTTCTCGGCGTCGGGCCCGAGCCAGGACTCAACCGACGCGAGGGCGTCCTCGGGTTTGCCGCCGGTCCCGTGGCAGGCGATGATGAGCGGCCAGCCGCGCGCGGCCTCCGCTGCGTGGCCGGCCGGCACGCGCAGCAGGTACGCGGCGGCCTCCATGACGTCGTCGCCGGGGGTCTCGAAGCGGTGGCGGCCGGCCGGGATCGGCTCGCGCGGCGCACAGGCGTGGAGCATCGCCTTCAGGTCGTCCCACGACGTGGGGGCGACCGCGGCAAACCGGGCGGCCAGTGCCGCGCGCCGCGTGGCGTCGTCCTCGGTGAAGAAGGCCTTGAGGAGGGCCCGCGCGTCGGCGGCCGGGGCGGGGGGCGTGTCGGGCGGCGGGGCGTCGGCGGCCCGTGCAAGAGCGGCGGCCAGGAGCACCAGCACCGGCACCAGCCGTCGCGCGAGCGCCCGCGGCATCTTGGGCAACCTCCCTGTCGGACCCGGCCGGTTCGCCAGGACCGGCCCAGGGTCCGCACGCCGCCGAGGCCCGGTCCGCCGGGAGGGCGGTCCGGCCTGGCGAGGCGGCAGGGCCATGGTACCCCGGCAGGCCGCCCGCGCCAAGACGGGCAGGCAGGAAAGAATGAACTTGACAAGTTCGCCGCGCCGAACTATGATGTGGGAGGCGAACTTGATCCCCCTCCTGGCACGATAGGGGGGGAAAACGGGCCTTCCTGGAGGGCGGGAGCGGCGGAACGGTCCGAAGGAGACGCTGATGACGGAGGCGGCCGGCACGGTCCTGAGCGACAGCCTCGAGGACTACCTGGAGGCGGTGTACCTCCTGGTGCGGCGCGACCGGGTGGCGCGGATGAAGGAGATTGCCGCCCACCTCGGGGTCGGCAAGTCGAGCGCGACGGGGGCGATCCAGGCGCTGGCCGACCGCGGCCTCGTCAACTACGACCCCTACCAGTTCGTCACGCTGACGGAGCGCGGGCAGGCCGCCGGCCGCGAGATCCTCCGGCGCCACGAGATCCTGAAGGACTTCCTGGTGAAGGTGCTGGCGGTCGAGCCCGGCGAGGCCGAGGCCGTGGCCTGCAAGATGGAGCACGCGATCCAGGGGGACGTGCTCGGGCGGTTCCTCCGGTTCCTGCGGTTTGCCGAGGAGCGGTCGCGGGACGACGCCGCCTGGGCGCAGGCGCTCCGCAGCCCCGGCGAGGACGGCGCGCCAGCAGGTAAGGAAATGACTCCATGAGTGAGGCTTCTATGTCAGAAGGTAGCGCGGAGAGCGGCGCGGCCGGCGCGGAGGGCGCCGCAAGCGCCGGCACGAGCGGCGCCGGGGAGGCCGGCCCGGCGCCGGGCGCGCCGCTCTCTTCGATGGCCGACGGCGCGCGGTGCCGCGTCGTCCGCGTCGACGCGGGGCGCGGCCTGCGGGCGCACCTCATGGCGATGGGCCTCAGGCCGGGCGCGGCGGTGCGCGTCGTGAAGAACGGCGGCGCGGGGCCCTTCGTTTTGGCGATGGAGGCGCTGCGGCTCGTCCTGGGGCGCGGCATGGCCCACCGGATTCACGTCGTGCGCGAGGAGCGGGACGGGGCCGAGGGCGGCGGGGGCCGGGAGTGAGCGATGGCGGCGCGGGGATCCGAGCGGCTTGACGGCCCCGCCTCCGCCGCGCGCCCGGCCGGGGACTGCTTCACCGTCGCCATGACCGGCAACCCCAACTCCGGCAAGACCACCCTCTTCAACCAAATCACCGGCGCGCACCAGCACGTGGGCAACTACCCCGGCGTCACGGTCGAGAAGAAGGAGGGCCTGCGCGCGTGGAAGGGCGCGCGGCTGCGGGTCGTCGATCTGCCCGGCACGTACAGCCTGACCGCCTACTCGACCGAGGAACTCGTCGCGCGGGACTTCGTCATCGACGAGCATCCGGATGTCGTGGTGTCGGTCGTCGACGCGTCGAACCTGGAGCGGAACCTGTACCTGGCGGTCCAGTTGCTCGAGTTGGGCGTGCCGCTGGTGCTGGCGCTGAACATGAGCGACGTGGCCGCCGCCCGGGGCTACGCGATCGACCGGGACCGCCTGTCGGGCCTGCTGGGCGGCGTTCCGCTCGTCCCCACCGTCGCTCCCCGCGGCGAGGGGGTCGAGGACCTGCTGGACGCGGTCGTCGCCGTGGCGCGGGGCGAGCGGCGGCTGCGGCCGGTCCGAATCACGTACGGCCAGGAGGTCGACGAGGCCGTCGACCGCCTGGCGGCGCTTCTCGCGCCCGAGGCGGCCCACCTCGCGCCCCGCGCGCCGTGGTGGGTCGCCCTGAAACTCATCGAAGGCGACGCGCGGGTCCGCCGGCGCGTCGAGCGCCAGTGCGAGAGGGCCGCCGACGTCCTGGCCGCG
>CAYGZE010000117.1:0-11737 GCA_964354185.1 uncultured Anaerolineales bacterium
GGCAAGGCCAGAGTCGGGCGGATTGGAGCCGCCCTTCCACGACCACTCTCCCGGCACGGTCGCCAGGACCCGCACGCGGAAGGTGTCGGCCCCGTCCCAGAACCCGTAGCACCGCTTCTCGAAGCCGGGGCCCTTCAGGTCGACCCAGACTTCCACGTCGGTGTAGGGGTGGGCGTAGGTCTTGCGGGCGTGAAGGGCGATCTCCACCTTCTCCCAGACGTGCACACGTGCGGCCGCGGCCACCGCCGCGGTCGGCAGGAAGCCTGCGAGCAGGGCCACCGCTACGGCCCACCAGAGTATCACCGTTCCGTTCATTGGCATGTCGCATTCCCCATGCGCTTCGCAGGCATCACGCTGCAAACATCTACTGCTTCTCGGTCTGGTGTGCCTTCAGCCGCTCGCATTCCGCCCGGAGTGACTCAGCCTCCTGCGTCTTCTGGTCCAGTGCCTTCTTGATGGTCTCGGCATACGTCTTCAACGCCCTTACGGTCTCCCGCTCCACCGACCCTCCCCCGTTTTATGTACCAGGGCGAGTGAGAGTTTCCGTTCTTTCGTCTGGCTTTCCGAACGCCCCCTTCTTCATGGATACCCGCGGAGCTAACCTGCCGCAAGCGCAAGAAACCCTTGATTCGCTAACCTTAGTGACCCTCCCCGCCCCAAGGGGCGGGGCTTCGCCAGCCTCCGCTCTCAGAAGAGCTCCGTCTGGTTGGTTGCCTCTTCCTCGTGCCGGCGGATGTACCGCCGAATTAGCTCACCCGTCACCTGGTCGCCATCCCCAGCCGGCAACCAAGCGCAGGATAAGGGGACGCTCCGCCTCCCCTCATCAACCCCTCGGGCAAGGATTCAATCCCCCCGCCCAGCGGGCAGGGCTACCTTGAATAGGTAGTGTTGTGAGAACAAGAGAGTTCATGCTAGACTGCCGGGCGCACGATTGTGCCGGATCGAGGAGGACCTCCTATGACAAACACGCCCCTCCCGACGTTCCTCGCGTTCATCTTCTCTTGCAGTGCGGTGTTTGCTGTGGGAGGCGTGGTGGAGATTCCGGCCACGCTCGACAAGTCCAGAGTCCCTCAATGGGATGCCCGCGGCCTGGGCCCGCTGCCTGTGCAGGGGATCGCATGCCTGGACGTCAGCGAGGACGGTCGCTTCGTTGCGGTCGGCACGATTTCGCCCCCGGGCGACCCCAACGTCCTTGTCCTCGACGAGAACGGGAAGGTCGTCGAGCAACTTCGCGCCGGCCTGCGATGGATCAGCGAAGTGGCGGTGGCTCCCGAAGGCCGCTTTGTCTCGGCTGTGTGCACTACGCCCGAAGGGACGGCGGGCGACTCGCCCCGCGTCTTCGGGTTCCGCCAGGGGAAAGCGCTGGCCCAGATCGGCGGCAAGTTCCGGTTCGGCGATTTCCGCGCGAGCGCCTTCCTGTTCCACTACGGCGACCACTCGAACCATGTGCCGCGCCTCACGGCAAGGACGGGAGAGTTGTCGGCCGTCGCGGGCGACGATGTCCTCTGGTGGCTGGCGCCGGGCGAGAACACAGTGGACACCGTGGCCCTGGGGCAAGGGATGACGACGGCGCTTGCCGTGAGCCCCGCTGGGCGCGCGGTGGTCGGTCGGTCCCCTGGCGCGGAGCAGGACGCCGGCAAGTTCGCGAGCGTCATCGTCCTGGAGCGGGGAAAGCCGAAGCCGCTCTGGACCCGGCCCGTGAGCGCGGACGTCGCCCCCTCTCCGGAGCCGGAGAAAGGCGTCTACGGACCTCCTGTGCCGCCGTACCGGGACGCGAAGTTCCAGGTTCCCCTGGCGGTGGCGATAGACGAGACGGGAGAACGGGTCGCCGTGGCGGACTACGAGGCCTGGGACCGCCGCTTCTGCCCGCTCGACACGAGCGCGGAGTTCTCCTACTCGCGGCGCGTCAACCCCGCGCGCCCGACGATCCACGTCTACGATGCGGACGGGAAGCCCCTCCGGCGCGTGGGCCCCGACGCGTTCCGCGAGCCGTTCTGGTGCGACCTCGCCTTCACCGGCGACGGCCGCAGGCTCCTCATCTCGCCGCACAACTGGACCTCGCGCGGCCTGGGCGGCCAGCCGCTCCTCCCGGCCGATGCCAGCGCCCGTGACCTCTGTGTCCTCGACCTGGCCACGGGCGACGTGGGCACCATCCGGTTCCCCGACGCCATCGCTTCAGTCGCCGGCACGGCCAGCGGCGGAATCATCGTGGGCTGCTGGGACCGTCGCGTGTATTTTCTGGACGAGAAGGGTCGGCCCCTCGCGGCCCTGCCCAAGGGACTCGATGTGGGGGCCGCAAGCCTGGTCCGTGCTTCCAGGGACGGGGCCCGTGTTGGCGTCGCCACCACGGCTGGCACCGTGCTCATGCTGGACGCCAAGGGCAAGGAGGTCTGGCGCATTGACCTCAACCAGGCCGCCAAGCCCGGCGACAGGTCCTGGACGAAGAACGTCCAGGCCGACAAGTTCGCCCCAGGCCTGTGGCGGACGAATGGCAACCGCGCTCATAGCGACATGGGGAGCCAGATCCTCGTCGAAGCGCCCCAGGGGCTCCTCCTCATCGACCCCAACGCCGGCGCATCCTTCGAGCAGAACTGGGCCCGCATCCAAGCGGCGGGCCTCGACCCGATGCAGATGAAGTATGTGCTCCTGACGCATGAGCATGGGGACCACGCCCCGGGCGCGTACCTCTGGCGGATCATCACCGGGGCCCAGGTGGTCGCGAGCGCCGAGATGGCATACACCTTGCGGCACCACATCCCCGCCGGGACGGGGTACGGCCTCCATCCGCCCCAGCCTGTGGACCTCGTGTTGACGGAAGATCGCGAGCTCGACCTGGCAGGCCTGAAGGTCAAGGCCATCCGCCTCTCGGGCCACACCTACGGCTCGATGGGATACGTCTTCGCCAAGGACGGGAAGACCTACGTCGCCACCGGCGACCTGATCATGGGCGAAGGCCTCCTAGGCTACTCCGGCAGCATCGACTTCAGCGCCCGCGATGTGCTCGCCAGCCTGCGGAAACTGGCGGTCCTTCGGCCCGACGTGGTGCTGGGCGGCCACGGCAGCGGCAATCCCGACAACTTCATCGCCAAGGGCATCGAGGCGGGCGAAGCCACCGGCTGGTCGCGAATGACGCCCGAGAAGCCGAACCCGCTCTACCGCTTCCTCCAGACCAACTACCTGGTGGCCGCCTGGCTCCAGCCCATCCTGGCGGCGGCCTTCGGCGACATCGACGGCGACGGGCGCCCCGACGTGGCGGTGCTTGTCCCCAAGGGGCAAGGCGCCGCCGTCCGCATCCATCTGAACAAGGGCGGCAAGTTCGCCGAGGCCCCCGATGCCGAGATCGACCTGGCGGACCTCAGCCACGGGTGGAAGCTCGGCCTCGTGCGCCTTGGGAAGAACAAGACGGCCGACCTCGTCGCTTCGAGCGAGGGCCAGATGATGGTCCTCCTCTCCCAGCCGGAGCCGCTCAAGTTCCGCGTGGTCCCGATCCCCGGCACGATCCGGGCCGCGCAGTTCCTGACCGGGGATTTCAGCGGCCGGGGCCGCACGGACCTCCTCGTCGGCTCGCGTTTCGTCGGCGCCTTCGGCATCGCCTCCCAGGCCGAGGACGGCACGTTCCGCTTCCGCCAGGCCAAGCCCCTGGCCAAGGGGTACTTCGATATTGCGCTGGCCGACGTGAACGGCGACAGGCGGGAGGATCTCCTCCTCTCAAACGGCGACGTTTTCCTGCGGCAACCGGACGGCTCCCTCGCCGAGACGCCGTCCTTTCATCTCAATACGCCGCAGGGCACGGACGCAGGATGGACGTTCATGGCCGTGGGAGACTTTGACCACGACGGCTGGACGGATGTGGCCTTCATCTCCAACGTGAAGGATGGCGCCCTGGTGTGGGTGTACCGGAACACGCGGAATCCCCAGGAACCGTTCGCGAAGGAGGCGAGCGCCACGTTCACGGTCCCGGGGGCCGTGGTCGGGCGCGACGGCCCGACGGTCGGCGATTGGAACGGCGACGGCGCGGCCGACCTGGTCCTTGGCACCCAAGACAAGCGGGCGGCGCGCATCCTGACGGGCTCCCCGCAGGACGGCCTCAGCGCCCAGCGGGTGATCGCCATTCCGCTCGACTACGAGCCTTTTTACGATACGAGGCTCGCGGTGGCCGACTTCAACGGGGACCGCCGCCTCGACTTGGCCGCCTTCGGCCCGTCAGCGGTGGGCGCGGTGGGGGTCTACATCTGGCTCCAGCCACCGGACAAGGGCCCGTGATGCCTGCTGAGGAACAGAAAGCCGCCGACCGCGGAGAGGGCGGCGAAGGCCTTTCGGTCACTTGCCCGGCAACTCGCATCGCCCGGCGAAGTATCGGATCCTGTCGAGTCCCGCGACTTCGTAGACCAGCACCATTGGTTGGGCGTTCGGCTCCGCGGTCAGGCAGATATTGCACGTGTGCGGATGCGTGAATATGGGAGACTGCCACATCTCGCCCGTGTGTACATCTTCAGCGCAAGTGGTACAATTAAGCTCTCGGCGTAAGTGAGTGTTTATCGGCCGGGTCGGCCTCCTTCGGCTTGGGCATTCCCTGGTTCTGACGCCGGCGACGCGCCAGCGTCTTGGTCTTGAGTTCCCCGCGACGCTTCAAGATGCCTTCTCGCCGGCCGAAGTATACTTCGTCCGGCGTCACGTTGCCAAGCCCTTCGTGGTACCGCTCGGTGTTGTACCAAGCGACGAACCGGTCGCTGGGAGCGGGTGTGCCTTAGGCTGCTGGGCCTGACCGTCGCGCTTTTCCGGGAGCGTGTGCCTTCAGGAGTCTGACGGCCTCGTCCATGCCGCCCGTATGGGCCAGGGCTTCGGCCTTGGCCAGACTGACGCAGAACCGGGCCTCCTCAGCCGCAGCGGCCGCCGCCCTGGCTTGAGCGGCCTCCATGTCGATGGAGGTCGGCTCCACGGGCGGTCCCTTGGCGATTCTGCCTTGGGAGGCTTGCTTCCGGACCCGCAACGGACGACTGTCAACCAGACGGTTGTACTCACAACCAAGGGCTTGAGCGGTCTCAAGGGCGGCGGTCAGTGCCAGGAACTGGGGATGAGTCAGCCGACGCCCCCGCGCGCGTTTAGCCGCGACCCTTCGGGGAGCGGCGGTGTTCTACCTTCGGGGGCGTCCCAGAGGAGGTTTTCCCTTGGCATCTCGGATCGGCATGTGCCTTGTCGGCGCCGTGCTGGCCCTTGCGGGTCTCTGCGGGCGGGCACGCGCCGCCGGGCCGAACCCGGAGGCCGCGCGGCTCGTGAAGGCCCTCGCGGGGCCGGACGCCGCGGCGGAACACGAGGCCTCGCAGAGGCTCGTCTCCCTGGGGGATGCGGCCGTGCCGGCCCTGGCCCATCTCGCCGGCGCGCCGGGACCGCTCGCGCCACGGCTGCTCGCCGTCGAGCGGCTCGGCGGAATCCGCACCCCCGCCGCCCTCGACGCGCTGGTTGCCATCCTCAAGGCCGAGAAGGACCTCGCGGTCCGCGGTCAGATCTGCATGCAGCTCGGCTACGCGCGGCACAAGGCGGCGGTCTCCGTCATTGCCGACGGACTCAGGGCCATGGCCGCCGGGTCGCTCGCCGACGTCCACGGCCCGAAGGAGGTCCAGCCGAGCACGGTCTTCATCCGCCACGTCGAGGCCCTGGAGATGATCGGCGACGGGGCGGCCATCCCGATCCTCGAGGAACTGGCGCCGCAGGTGCCGAAGATCGCGCCGGAGGGGTTCCTCCGCAACTTCGTGGCGGAAGCGGTCAAGCAGGCGATCCAGAGCCTCCGCGAGGACGCCGCCTTCTGGACCGAGGTCCGCACGCACGCCGGCCTCGGGGAGAAGCTGGGCCCCCTCTTCGCCCACCTGCGCGCGTCGCCCCTGGCGCGGCTGCGGATCTGGGAGGACGAGATCGTGCGGCACACGGCCGAGGGCAGGCGGGTCCTCCAGCGCCTCGCGCAGCACGCCGACCCGAAGGTGGCCGCGGGGGCCAAGGCGCTCCTGGAGGTCCAATGGAGCGGCACCGCCGGGGAGGTGAAGCCATGATCTCTTCGCGCCGAGTCCGGGTCGTGCAGCTCCTCGGCGCGGCCACGGCGGTCCTTGTTGTGGCCCTGGCTGCACCGCGGGCCGAGGCCCTGCGCACCAACATGCTCAAGGACGTTCAGCGCCTCGAGGAACTCGGACGCCGCGAGGAAGCCCTCTTCTACCGCCGCTCGACGATGGACCTGATCCTGGCGATCCACGTGCCCTGGTCCGGCGCGCCTTACGACCCGCAGATGGACGGCGTGTACCGCGAGATGGACCGCGTCTACGGGAACCCGTCCGGCGCCCAGCACCAGTTGGTGGAGACGCGGACCGACCGGCGCTACTGGAACGTCGTCCATAACCAGAAGCGGGCGGTGGCAGACCTCCTGGCGAAGGCGGACCTCTCGGATGCCCAGCGCCAGGCCCTGGAGTTTCGCGTGCGCACGTACGTCGAAGACCAGATTTCCCCTGAGTTCGACGAGATGGGCAACTTCTTCTTCCGCCGCAAGGCCTTGATCCTGGAGCGGACCGGCCTTCTGGCCGATGCCTCGTTCCTGCGGCGCCTGACGGCCTATTATGAGCAGCGCGTCTGCGTGCCGTACTATGCGGCCGTGGCCGAGGAGCTCGAGGCGGCGGGGCAGGCGGCCCCGGCGAGCGCGTATCGCCGCAAGAGCGAGGCGTACCGTGCCGAGGCCGCGCGGGATTTCCGCCGGTCCAACGGCGACCGCCTCCTTGCCGAAGCCCAGGGCGGCGGCCCGCGCCGGCGCCTCGCGCGTCCGGAGGTCGTCGATCTCCTGAAGGCGGGCCTCGCGTCGAAGGAGGGCGACGCGCGCCTGGCGGCGGCCTCGGCCCTGGCGGACCTGGGCGAGCCAGCCCTGCTGCGTCCCGTGACCGACGACGCCGATCCCGACGTCCGCGCCGAGGCGGCGCGGGCGACTGCCGGGAATCCCTATGCCCGCCTCGTGCCGCGCTCCCTCCGACCCGGCCTCCGCGCGGAGTACTTCAGCGATCCGGCCCAGCAGACGCCCGTGGCCGCCAAGGTTCTCCGCGCGGCCGACTTCGGGTTCCGAGGCAACGAGCGGTTCCCCGACCCGTGGCGGCCGTACTGGGAGAAGGACGAGATCATCCCCGACGGGGAGACCGGCCAGTTCCTCGTGCGGCTCCGGGGGAAGGTCTACCTCTTCCGCGACGGGCAATACCGCTTCTACGTCAAGACCGACGGCGACAACCGGGCGGTCGTGCGGATCACGCCGCCCGCCGGCGAGGCCGTCACAGTCATATCGCCGAAAAACGATAAGCAGCTTCTCTACGCCGACCAGCGCGGATGGAACGGCGAGACGCTCTTCCGGATCGACTTCAGCCCGCCGCTCGACCTCAAGAAGGGGCTGCACGACATCGAGATCGACTACAAGGGAGGCCAGGTGAAGACGCCCACCGGCAAGGCGGGCCTCAGGCTTTACTGGTCGAGCGACGCGCACGTGATGGAGCCTGTTCCGGCGGAAGTGCTGTTTCACGACGCGGAGTAGGGGTGCACGCGATGGGGCGCGGCCATCTGAGGGCGGCGGGGGCGGTGGTCGCGCTGCTACTTTGCACCGCCGAAGCCATGGCCGTAGTGCCCGTCCGGTTCAGCCCCGGGCAAGCGCTCCTTGCCCTGCTGCCCTATCTTCTCGGCGGACTGCTGGCGCTGGGGCTGGGCGGCACTCTTGCCTGGTACGGGGGACGGGCGCTCACGGCACTCTTGCGGGCACGAGGATTCCGCCGGCCGCGTCTTATAGTCCTTGGCGTCGGCCTCTTGCTTCTGGCAAGCGTGGGTGGAGGGCTGGGGCTCGTCTTCGTGCGGCCCGTAGCGGACGCGGCAGACCTGCCTCCGGCGTCGAGCGGGCCCGAGGGCTACTGGTCGACGTTTATGGCAGACGCTGCCCGGACGGGCGGCCTGCCGGGCGCGCGCGGGCCGAAGGAAGGGCGCAAGGCGTGGACGTTCCGCGACGGCCTGAGCCGCGCGCCCTTCGGTGCGTCGGCCGCCGTGGTCGCAGGGCGCGTGTACGTCGGCTCCGACAACCGCAAGCTCTACTGCCTTGATGCGCGGACGGGCCTCGGGATCTGGGAGTTCAAGGCGGCCTTCGAGATTTTCGCCTCGCCCGTCGTGTCCGACGGCCGCGTGTACCTGGGCGAGGGGCTGCACACGGCCAGGGACGCCAGACTCTATTGCCTCGACGCGGACACGGGCAAGCCCGTGTGGGAGTTGCCGACGACGAGCCATATCGAGTTCAGCCCGACGCTCTTCGGCGGGAGGCTGTACTTCGCCGCGGGCGAGGACGGCGTCTACTGCGTCGACCCGCGCGACGGCCGCCTCGTCTGGCGCTACGGGGGCGTGCACGTCGATATGTCCCCGTCGGTAACCGAGGGGGGCGTCTTCTTCGGAAGCGTCTACGGATCGCCCGCGTTCTACGCTCTCGACCCCCAGAGCGGCGCGCTGCGGTGGAAGCGGGCCGCGCCGCTGGGCGTGAGCGGGAGTCCCTCGACCGACGGCGAGCGCGTCTGCTTCGGCCTCGGCAACGGCACCTTCGAGGCGAGCCACGCCCAGCCACGGGGCGCCGTCGTGTGCCTCGCCGCCGACGGGAGAACGCTCTGGCAGCGCGACGTGCCGGATGCGGTCCTGACGACCGTGGCCCTGGCCGACGGGGCCGCCTACTTCGGCTGCCGCGACGGGCGGGTCTACTGCGTCGACGCGGCGACGGGCGAGGTCCGCTGGTCGTTCGCGACCCAGGACGCGGTCGTCTCGTCGCCCGCCGTGGCGGGCGGGCGGGTCTACTTCGGCTCGAACGACGGGAACATCTACGGCGTCGAGGCCCGGACCGGTGCGAAGATATGGAGCTACGACACGTCTCAGGAGGCCTTCAATACGGATGCGCGGGTCATGGCTTCCCCCGCGATCTCCGACGGCCGCCTTTACGTCGGCTCGATGAACTTCTGCTTCTTCTCGCTGGCCGACAGGCCGTGAGCCGATGCGGACGAGGCGCAGCGGCGCCCCCCCCGTGTATTCACGGGGGGCCAAGGGCGTACTCACCCGAGGGAGCGAGGGCGGGCGGGGAACCGTAGCGCGGCCCGGTGGAGAGCCCGCCGGCGGGCGGGCGGCGACGCGGAGGATGTCTTCTTCCGCTCGCTGGCCTATCGCAGGATGTTTATCCTTTACTGGGTCATCGACCAGGACGCCCTCAGTTTCAACCTCTCGGGCCCGCGCGGCGACTTCGACGTGCCCGGGCCCTGGCACCTGGAGTGCCTCCGAGCCTACGACGCGGTGAGCGGCCTCATGACCGGCCCGCGCGCGAGCCGCCCGTCGAATGTCCTCAGTCACTTGCAGCGCCGCCTACGTCCGCTTGCGGCGGAGGAGAATGCCTAGGCCGCCCAGGGCCAGCAGCGCCAGCGTCGCCGGCTCAGGAACCGTGTTGTAGAGGACACTGACCGTGTCGTCCATGCCGTTGGACACCACTAGATCGAGACCCCCGTTGTTGTCGAGGTCGGCAGCATCCATGTACCAGCACCACCCGCCCACGGCGTAACTCGTCGGGTCGAGGGTGAAGCCGCCTGTACTCTTGCCGTAGAGCAGATAAACGCTCATCGTGCCCAGGCCTGTTGCCGCCAGATCCTGGAAGCCGTCGCGGTTGAAGTCCCCCGCGACGATGTCATGGGCGGGGGGACCGAGCGGATATGCCTCGGGGGCAGAGAAGCCGCCGCCAGTCACCCCATACAAGACTGTGACGTCGCAGGAACCATGATTGGCGGTAGCGATATCGGGCCAACCGTCGCCATTGAGATCCGCCGTGGTAATGCCCCGCGGGTGATTCCCAGCCGCGAACTGCTGCGGCGCTCCGAAAGTGGCTCCCGGGCCGCCTGCCAACAGGGCCACTCCGCCCGGAAGAGTGTCATGGACGCGAGCCACGGCCAGATCCAGAATGCCGTCTCTGGTGAAGTCGGCCACGGCAATGCTGTCAGGATACGGCCCGCCCACAGAATAGTCCCGGCGCGAGAAACTGCGATCGGCCTGCTGCAACAGAACGCTCACCGTGGTCTGGTCAAAGTTGGCGACCACCAGGTCCTGCCGGCCATCCTGGTTGAGGTCCGCCGCGACGGGGTGGATGGGGTTGGTGCCCACCCCCATGGTCCGCGTCGATCCGAAACCTCCGGTCGGCAGGCCATAATAGATGGAGGCAGTGATCCCTCCCGTGACAGTGATGTCCGGTCGACCGTCGCCAGAGAAGTCCGCCGCGGTAATGCCCGACGTGGGGAGGCCGATCACGGCGAAATCCTGGTGCGCCGCGAATCCCCCACCCGCCAGTCCATAGAGAATACTCACCTTGCCGGCGCCGCGGTTGGTCACCGCGATGTCCAGTAATCCATCCATCGAGAAATCCGCGATGGCGACCCCGACGGGCTCATCCCCGACGGCGTACGTGACCTGGGGCATGAACTGAACCTGGGCGCGAGCCACAGACACTCGCCAGTCCAGTAGGGCCAGGACCAGCATCGCAAGGACCGCCGTGCGCGGTCCGCTAAGCGGCAGGAGGCGCCTTCGCTGCCACAGCAACAGTCCTGCCACACGGGGAACGAAGGCAGTCCCGAGAGCAAGGACGGCTTGCGTCGGAAGCGTCATGGCCGTGCCCTTTCCTGTCTTGCCGTGGCTTGCTCCTTGCCAACCATCGTCCCGAAGGGCAAGCCGGCCAACCGATGCCGGGGCTTTCCGGAAACCGGGTCACCGCAGTGACGGCACGTTCCTGACCCGCACCCGGCGCGAAAAAACCGGGGATCGCGGCCCTCGGCGCCAGAACACGCCTTAGGCCACAATCCCCGGGTGCATTACGTCAAACAACCTTCAGCATACTACGATGTATTATGGCACAGAAACTCGCGAAGGCAAACGAGTTGTCTTGCAGAAACCGGGCCGAGCGGGCCGCCAGATGCCTGATTCGCGGGGCCGGGGACGCCGGTCGATTCCCGAGCCGCCAAGGGAAAGGCCGTCGACGTTCTCGCCACGGACACCCCGCCCGTCAGGCCCTTCGTCAGCGCCTTCTGTGGACCGTCCGAGCCGTATCTCCTTACGGCGACGAGACTTGGGCGCGGGAACGGTGCAGTAGTCGCCCGCGGATAGGGAATTCGCCGCGCCGCTCACCTTCGCTTGCGGCCCGGGAGCGTCGCGGGGCGACGTCATGGGACCGGCGTCAGCACGCGGACCTGGTGATCGGCCATCGGCACAGGCGAGACGGCCAGTTCCTCGCCGGTCAACGCGTCCTTCCATCCCTTGAGCGTGCGCAGGCCGTCCGGCAGCGCGAGCGCGCTCGACACGGCCTGCGGGTTCAGGCTGATGAGGACGAGGGCCTTGTCGTCGCCCGACGCGCGCAGACACGCGAACACCCCGCCCGAGGCGTGCACCGCCTGGTACGCGGCCGTGCCGCGCGCGAGCGCCGGCAGGCGCTTGCGGCACGCCATCAGCCGGGCGAGGAATGGGACCCACGACTCGCCCTTCCCGCCGTAGATCGCCGGGTCTTCCTCGCCCTGGTAGATCATGGGCACGCCGTCGATCAGGCAGGCGAGGGCCAGCAGCGCCCGGGCCCGGGCGGGGCCGTAGGCGTCCCGCGTCCGCTTCTTCTGGAACGTCCACGAAACGGTGTCGTGGTTGGCCGTCCACCGCATCTTGAGCGCCCCCGGCGGAAGCGTCA
>CAYGZE010000118.1:0-11726 GCA_964354185.1 uncultured Anaerolineales bacterium
CTACTGCGAGAAGCCCGAGACCCTCACCATCCGCGAAGGCCGCATCATGGTCGAGACCGCCCGCCGCTACGGCCGCGTCTTCTCGGGCGGCAGCCAGCGCGTCTGGGAAGACTACAACTGGTACCACCGCATGATGTGGTCCGGCGCCGCCGGCGACCTCCAGGAGATCTGGGTCGACATCGGCGGCCCGTCCGACGAGATGCTCCGGCCCGAGATGCCCGTCCCCGAGGGCATGGACTGGAATAGGTGGATCGGCCCGGCCCCGTGGCGGCCGTACCACAAGGACTACCACCCGTTCAACTGGCGCGGCTGCCGCGACTTCTCGGGCGGCGGCATGACCGACTGGGGCGCCCACCATATCGGCGGTGCGCTCTATGCCAGCCAGTTGTACGACCAGAGCCTGCCGGTCGAGGTCCTCCCCCCGGACGGCAAAGAGGTCAAGAACCTGACCTACAAGTATGCCAACGGCGTCCGGATGTACCTGGGCGGCGCGTGGGACGGGCCCCTCGGGTTCAAGGGCACGAAGGGAGAGGTGCCGGAGCGCGGCAAGCCGCGGGCGGTGCCTCCCGACGTCGACATCCCGCGCTACAAGGGGCAGGGCGGGATCTTCGGCGACTTCCTCCACTGCGTCCGGACGCGCGAGCGGCCGTTCCGCGACATCGAGATCGCCCACCGCACCGTCGCGACGTGCCACCTCGCCAACATCGCCTTCTGGACCGGCCGCGCGTTCAAGTTCGACCCGGTGAAGGAGGTGATCGTCGGCGACGACGAGGCGAACCGCTGGATCGATCGGCCGAAGCGGGCGCCCTGGACGCTGTGATCCGCCGCAGCGGGATCCGCCCTAGCCCGGACCTTCGTACCCGTATCCGCCCCCGTCCTCCACGGTCGGGAGCGGCGCCGGTCCCGTGTAGAGGAGCCCCGACCGCCCCTGCTGGAGCAGCCCGAAGATGTGGAGCGGCCCCGGCCCGAAGGGCGACAGGGGCGGGATTGGCAGGAGCGTGCCGCGGCGCCGGTTGGCCACTTGCTCGCCGTGCTCGTAGCCGTTTGCGTCGGCGGCGCGGCCCATCCGCTGGTCCTGGAGGAACCCGCCCGCCGGCTTGCCCGCGCCGTCGGTCTCCTGGCCGGGGCTGAGCGGCGTCGACTGGCCCAGGTCGCCCGTCACCCCCACCAGGCCCGACCGGACGAGCGCGAAGTGTCCGCCGAAGGCCTGGAAGAACCCGACCTGGATCCCGCGAGTGCCGCGCACCGCCAGCGTGTCCGACGGCGTGACGATCGCGAAGTCGCTCCGGATGCGCCCCTTCTCGACGTCGGCCTGGACGTTGCCCTGCTTGAGGAGCAGGCGCGTCCGGACCGTCTCGCCCTGCCTGCGGACCTCCAGGATCCGCAGGACCGAGAGCGGCCCGACCTGGGCCAGGCTGTCGGTCATGTCGACGATGCACCGCGCGCGGAAGCCGGTCCTGAGGTCGGTCCCCTCGGCGAGCGCCTGGCCGACGCGGACTGCGGCCCACGGCTGCCCGACGGCTGCGCGCGACTCGACGTTCCCTTCGACCACCTTGACGGTCGCCAGGAGCGCGTCGCCGGCCGGCGCTTCAGGCTTGGCGGCCGGCGCAGGCGGCGCTTCGGCCCCCGCGGCCGGCGCCGCAGCCGCCATCGCGACGAGGGCCCACGTGACGATGGTCGTGCGGATCATCCGGATGCCTCCTTCTGGCCGCGCCCCGGCGCCTGCCAGCGCTTGCGGCAGCCCGGGCGCCAACTCCGCCCCCCCTCCTAGCGTTTTCGGCCTCGTCCTGTCCAGACAAAAAGCAAACGCCGTGCCAGATTGGTCTTGGGCCTTTGCGCGGTGGGTACGGAAACCCACCGCGCACAGGGCAAGTGGCGCTGTAGGATTAGCCGGCCTTGGGCCGACGGATGCCGTACTTCTTCATGCGGTATCGGAGGTTGTCGCGGGTGATGTGAAGGGCCTCGGCGGCCCGGGTCTGGTTCCACCCGTGCTGGGCGAGGGCGGCAAGGACCATGGCCCGCTCCTGGGCGACGAGCGACGACTCCTCGGCCGGGGCCGCACCGGACGTCGCGCCCGCCGCGGTGGCGAATTCCGGCGGCAGGTGCTCCAGGCCGATCCGCGGGCCTTCGGCGGTGCCCTCGCGGCCGCGCGCCAGGCCCAGCAGGCACGCCCGCTCCAGCACGTTCCTCAGTTCCCGCACGTTGCCGGGGTAGTCGTGCCGCAGGAGCGCCGCCATCGCCTCCTCGGCGACCGCCGGGACGGGCGTCTTCAACTCCTCGGCGATCTGTTTCAGGAAGTGCTCGACCAGCAGCGGAATGTCCTCCCGCCGTACGCGCAGGGGCGGCATCTCGATCGGGAAAACGTTCAGGCGGTAGAAGAGGTCGCGGCGGAAGCGGCCGGCCTCCATCTCGGCCGCCAGGTCGCGGTTCGTCGCCGCGATGACGCGCACGTCGCACCGGACCGGCCGCGTCCCCCCGACGCGCGTGACCTGCTTCTCCTCCAGCACCCGCAGCAGTTTCGCCTGGACCGCCGGGGCCATCTCGGCGATCTCGTCCAGGAAGACGGTGCCCTCCTCGGCGAGTTCGAAGAGGCCCTCCTTGCGCTTCGACGCGCCCGTGAAGGCCCCCGCCTCGTGGCCAAACAGTTCGCTCTCCATCAGCGTCTCGGGCAGGGCGGCGCAGTTGACGGCCATCAGGGGCCGGTCGCGCCGGTCGGAGCACGCGTGCAGCATCCGGGCGGCCAGTTCCTTGCCCGTGCCCGTCTCGCCCAAGAGGAGCACCGTCGCGCCCGACGGCGCGACGCTCCGGATCAGGTCCTTCACCTTCTGCGTGGCGGGGCTGGTGCCGACGATCTCCGAGGCGGTCGCCGCCGCCTGCCGCAGGCCCAGGTTCTCGCGCTGGAGCCGGTCCCGGTGGCCCGCGTTCGCGGTGGCGATGGCGGCCAGGTTGGCGAACACCTCGCACAGCCGGGCGTGCCGCTCGTCAAACAGGCCCCCGTCCGTCGGGTTCAGGACCTCGACGACGCCGTACGTGCGGCCCCGGTGGATGAGCGGCGCGGCAATGACGCTCCGCGTGTGGTAACTCGTCCGCGCGTCGATGTCCTTGTAGTGGGCGCGGTCGTGCCCGACGTCGTTGACGACCGCCGGCTCGCCCGTCTCGATCACCTTGCCCGAGATGCCGAGCCCCTGGTCGTACTCGATGCCCACCAAGAGGTCGGCCCGCTCGCCCGCCGCCGCCCGGAAGACCTGCTTTCCGCGCGCCTCGTCCAGCATGATGACGCTGGAGGCCTGGGCCTTCATGACGGTGGCGGCCGCTCGCGCGATCGCCGCGAGCGTCTCGTCCAGGCCCTGGGCCGCGTTGATCGCCGCCGACGCGTCGACCAGGGCCAGCAGCGACTCGGGCGGCAGGTTCTGGGCCAGGAGCATGGTGCGCTGGTTCTCCCCGCGTGACGGCGCCAAGTATGCTCTCCGGGCGCCGTCAGTGTCAAGCCTGAGCGAGGAGCAAACGCGCAAGGCGTGCCCGCCGCCCCCGGAAAAAAGGCGAGCCGGCACGGCGGCTCCCTCCGCGCGTGCCGGCCTGCCCTGCTACCGGCCCTCCCGGGTGCACTCAGTCCGAGGCGCGACGCCGTTCAATGACGCGCTGCTCGTAGACGCGGACGGGGATGACGCGCGGGCCGCCCACCAGGCTGCGGTTCCGCAGCGCGGCGCCGCGGAGCGGCATCCCGATCACCGGCCCGCGAAGCCGCAGCTCGCACAGCGTGTCCGAGTGCGTCGGGCGCGGCCGCACCAGCCGCACCAGCGACTGCGCCACGGGCGACGTGTTGCCGTACGCGGCCGCCTTCGTCGCCCCAACGCCCACGACCAGCGCCACTGCCGCCGCCATCACGAACGCTTTCAGGTATTGTCGCGAGGTCCTCATCGCCCACCTCCTGTCTCGTTCGCTTGCCATCTCCACCCAGAGGGAAAGCAAGTGCTGTGCCAGTCGGTGGCAAGGCCCGGCCGGCGTCCTCGCGCCATCCGTAACTCGTTTTTTCGTAGATGCTTACACTCTCTGCGGGGTCGGCATGTGGCGGCGTGGCAGGGAGGGCGTCCTCCCGGGGTGCTTGCGCTGTGCCCATGGGAAGGCCCCAAGCGGGTGCGCTGTGCCCACTGGCAGCGCCCGGACTCAGGCGAGGTTGCGCGCCCTGTCGTGGGCGGCAGCGAAGGGGGGCGCGCTTGCGGCGGGCCGTGCGTAACTTCTTGCGCTGACCGAGGTTAGGCAGGCCCGCTCGGGCCCGCGGTGATCCGGATGCGGTGCCGCGCAAAGCCCGTCCCCGCCGCGCCGCCAATCGTGAAGGCGAGGGCGTCGCCGGTTCGGACCGCGCCGGCGACGGCGGCGATCCGGCCGGCCTCCGTCACCCGCACGCGGTACTCGCGGCCCGCGAGGCCCTCGACCTCGGCGACAAGGTCCTGGCCTTCCCACGTCACATCGACGATCTTTAACCCTTGGTCCGTGTCGCCCGTGCGCGTCTGGACCTCGGTCGGCAGGAGTTCCACGCACGGCTCGAACGCGACCTCCAGGCGCGCCGACCGCGCCAGGTCCACCTCGACGAGCGGCTGGACCGAGCGCGGCGTCGCGCGGACCTCGAAGGGGACGGCCCGGCCGTCGCACGTGACGGCGGTCACCCGCGCGCCTCCGCCGAGGACCGGGGCGAAGCGCAGGCGATACGTCTCGCCCGAGCGGGCCTCGGCGTCAAGGACGATGCGCCCGCGCGACCGCGCGTACCGGAAGTCGAACGCAACGGCGCCGGCGCGGAACCGGCGGACTTCGACGAACGGCCAGTCGGCCGGCAGTTGCGGGGCGAACGTGACGGTTCGCGCCGGGGCGTCGGCCTCAAGGCCCAGCAGGCCGCGCGCCAGCGGCAGCACCGCACCGACGCTTGAGAAGCCCTGGTGCGCGACGCACTCGGGCAGGCCGATGTTGCGGGACCCCGAGAAGACCTCGCTTACGACCCCCAGGCCGTTGTCGAACGTGTGCCGGGCGATGCCGAAGAGCGTGCGGCAGGCGGCCGGGGTGAAGTGGTGGCGGAACTCGGCCAGGGCGGCCCACGTCGAGAGGACCGGCCAGACGGCGCCGTAGGTGTAGCGGAGCGGGCCGTACTCCGCGCTGGTGGGGCCGAGGCTGCGGACGCCCCAGTCGGTCGTGAGTTCCGCCGACGCGAGGTGCCGCAGGGTCGCCGCGGCGCGCTCGGGCCCGCCAAGGCCGCGCGCGAGGCCCAAGGCGGGCCAGGGTGTCGGCTCCCGGACGGGCCGGCCGCGGGCGTCGAAGGCGTAGCCGTAACGCCCCAGGTCGGGGTCCCAGAACTTCTCGTCGAACGCGCGTAAGGCCTTGTCGTACAAGGCTTTGGCTTCGTCCGCCAGGGCCCGATCTCCCAGAAGGCCTGCGAGATCGTGTACGGCGAACAGCGCGCGGACGAAGACGGCATTCATAGCGATATCTGACTCGATGGCCGTCAGGGTGCCGTACTCGAAGGCCCCGAGGCCGGCCGCCGGGTTGTCCATGAGGCCGTCGCCGTTCACGTCGGTCGAGACCGACCAGCGGTAGGCGCGGACGACCGCGTCCCAGCGGTCGCGCAGGAACTGGAGGTCGCCCGAGGCGCGGACGTAATCGTGGACGGCTGTGATGAACAAGGACGCGGTGTCGCCGTGGATGTAGCCGAAGGGGTAGTCGCGGAACCAGTCGACGAAGTCGGCGGCCTGGGTGAGTTCGTGGGCGATCTTGCCGTCGTCGCGCTGCCATCGCCCGGCGAAGGCGATCGCCTGGCGCGCGGCCGCGAAGTCGCCGCACGCGGCGAGGCCGTACGCCATCATGAACGCGTCGCCCCCGAAGAACCAGCCGAAGCCCGGCCGGCCCGTCGCGCCGGAGGGCCCGAGGCCGGCGACGAGGCCCGTGCCGAGCGTGGGGTGATCGACGAACAGGTCGTCGATGGCGACCTTGGCCCACTCGAAGGCGAGGTCGAGTTCGGGGCGCGGGGTGCGGAGCGCCAGCGTCCGCTCGCCGAGCGCGCGGTAGTGGCGGACGTTCGCGCGGTAGATCGCCTCCGGGTCGGCGAGGAGTCCGCGGTACGTCGCACGGACGTCGGCGCGGTCGCCGCTGCCGCCCGCGATGGCCAGGGGGATGAGCCGGCCGCGCACCGCCGCCGGGTCGTCGATCGGGATGCGGAACTCGCAGGGCGCGTCCGAGAGCGCGTGGTCCGGCGTGTTGGAGATGGGCTGCGCGCCGGGCGAGCCGATGAAGGCGTGGTGGCGCTCCGTCGCCTCGCGGATAAGGTACGCGCGAGCCTCGGCGTCCCACGTGGCGGCCTGCCCGCCGAGGGCCGCGGGCCACATCGGTGAAAGGACCGGCGTGAAGCGGCAGAGGATCGTCATCGGCCCGTCCGCGCTCACGTCCAGCAGAATGAGGACGCCGGGCCGGTCCATCGGGACGAGGTGGATCGCGCGGACCGTGAACGCGGGGTGGGCGAAGGTGAGGACCGACGCCTCGGGCGCGACGTCGGCATGGCGGGCGATGTCGCGGGCGCGGATGGGCACGGTGGCGGCGGGCAGAAGAAACTGTAACTCCAGGTTCCGCAAGAGTTTAAGCGGCCAGGCCCAAACCTCGGCGGTCCCGCCCTCGTCGCCCAGGAGGGCCGCCCGCCGGCCGACCTTGCCGAAGTAGTTCGCCGGGCTGGCGGGGCGGCTGAGGGAGAGGTCGTTGGGTTCCAGCGGGAAGGCCGGCACGGTGGCCGGCGGACGAGGGGCGGCGGTCATGCGGCAGGCTCCTCCTTGGCGCACGCGGCGCGAGCAACGTCAGTTCTTCTCCGGCCGAACCTCGCGGTAGCGGACGAGGAGGCTTCCGGGCCTCCCGGGGATCTTCAGGGGCAGCCCGTCCGCGAGGTCGCGCCCGCGCATTGTTTCCCTCGTCACCTTTCGCGCCTCGTCGATGAACTCCAGGGCGTACCGGCGCTCGGGGTCGAGGGCGTGGAGGCCGGCGATGACGCCCGCGTAGGGGCACTCGGGCCGGCGGAATGCCAGGACGATCCCTGCCCGGAGGTCCGCGCGGTGCAACTGCCAGGCGGCGAACTGGTCGGGCGCGACGGTGCAGGGCGTCAGCGGGTAGAAATCGCCATACCAGTACTTCTGGTTCTCTTTGACCTCGTCGATGGCGCGGCGGGCGGCGTCGGCGGAGAATCCCTCGTCGAGAAAGCCCAACTGGACGATCGCCCCGGCGCCGGCGGCGGCGCGGAGGTCATAGGCGTCCGTCGTCCAGGCGCACGACTCGTGGAACGGCAGGTACAGGTCCAGGCCGCACGCCTGGGCCTGGTCCCAGTCGGCGCGGCCGGGGGTGCACGCCGTGTCGCTCCGCCACAGGGGGACGCTCCGCATGCAGGTCTCCAGGTCGATCCGCCGGCCGCCGCTCGCGCAGTTGTCGATCGCCAGGCCGGGATGGCGGGCCCGCAGTTCGTCCCACATCGCATAGTGCCCCTCGACGTAGCGGATCTCGGTCATCCCCTGGCGGTCGGGCGCGTCGTTGGCCCGCCAGAAGGGCAGGGGGTCGAGGTTGAAGTCGTTGCGGTACCAGTCCATGCCGAACTCGGCGATCCTCGCCGAGAGGAGGTCCGTGAGCCACCGCCGCGCGTCTGGGTCGCTGAGTTTGAAGAGGCCGCCGTCGGCCCCGCCGAAGACGAACTCGGGGTGCTCGCGGGCGATGGCGGTCGTGGTCGCGACGCGTTCCGGCTCGAACCAGACGATGAACTTCAGGCCCAGCCGGTGGCACACGTCGGCGACGGGCTTCAGGCCGTTCGGGAACTCCTTGGGCTTGCACGTCCAGTTGCCGACGCCGTTGGGGAAGTCGCCGGGGAACCAGGCGGCGTCGAGCCAGAGGAAGTCGGCCCCGGCCCGGGCGGCGACTTCGGCGGCGTGGCGCTGGCCGGCCTCGGTCGGCCACTCCGGATGCCGGTTGTAGCGGTCGAAGCCCTGCCAGAAGACGGGCATGGCCAAGGGCTTGTCGCCCTGTTTCGGGACGTAGTGGAAGAGGATGAGGCGGCGGAAGCGGTTGTGGGCGGCGGTGCGGTCGCCCTTCCAGGCCATGAGGAGGACGCGCGGCGTGCGGATCCGCTCGCCGGGGTGCAGCAGGAGGTGCGTCCGCTCCATGCCGGCGCGGAGGCGCGTCGGGCCCGCCGGGTCGCGCTCGAGCGAGGCGGCCCACTGGCCCGACCAGCCGACGGCCGCGATGACCCCGCGCCCGCCGTGCTCGAAGTTGAAGAACGGGAACGTGCCGTTCGAGGACCGCCCGCCCACGGGCGCCAGGCGGATCGACTTGCCCGCGTCCAGGGGCGTGTCGAAGGGGACGAAGGACCGCGCGCTACAATCGTCGCCCGCGATCTGATGGAGGACGGCCGCTTGACCGGCCGGCGTCGTCGCGAGGCGGACATCGCAGGCCTGCACGTCCTCGAGGACGGGTGAGTCCTGCGTCCCGCGGTTCTCGAACTCCAGGACCCACTCGGCGGCGGGGTAGCGCTTGAAGACGGAGACGACGGCGCTCGCGCGCAGCGAGGTCTTCGGGTCGGTCCAGTGGACGCGGTGCTCGGTGCGGTCGGCGAGGTTCTTCGACTCGACCTCGCGCGGCCAGGCCGCGAGCAGCCCGGCCGACACCGCGCCGCCGTAGGTGAACGAGAAGGGCGGCCCGACGCGGGCGAAGAAGGGGGCGTCCTTGTGCTCGTCGAGCCAGAGACGGCGGCCGTCGGCGGTGACGAGGTGGGCGTCGGCCCAGTCGGCGTGGTCCCAGCCGGTGCCGTCCTCGGTGGCGTCGGTCTTGAGGACGATTTGGCGCGTGCCCTCGGGGATGTCGACGCTCACCGGCACGGGCTCGCCGCCGCCCTTCAAGGTGGCGGTGCGGAGGACCTCCTTGCCGCCGATCTTGACGACGAACTGGACGGTGCCGTGTCGCCCGGCCGTGTCGGCGTTGTTGTCGACGCCGACAAAGGCCTTGAAGACCTTGATGCCGGCGGGGAAGGAAAGGGCGATCTCGCTCGCGGCGTGGGTCCCCAGGCCGCGCTCGAACGTGCGGTCGCCGATCCGCAGGGGCGTCCGGAGGATCGAGCAGCCAAACTCCAGCAGCGCGTGGTCCTGGCGGCGCAGGTCGAGCGTGACGGCGTCGGGCGCGGCCGCGCTGCCGGCGCCCGTGAAGACGGCTTCCGCCCAGTCGGTCATCTCGGCCACCTCGGCCCGGGCGGCCATCACTGCGTCGTCCGGGGCATCGGCGGGAACGTCGGCAGGATCGAGGGCCACGGCGGGACCTCCTGAAACGAGGATCGTCAGCACGCAGGACAGCCGGATCGCGCGTCGCATCATCGGGGACCTTCCTCTCCGGCGGCGGCCGCGACGGCCGCACGGTTCAGCCGCTACTCCAGGGCGCCGATCTCCCCCGCCAGCCGCTCGCAGGCCGGCAGGTACTCGTTGCCGAAGACCCGCACGTGCAGCATCATCGTGCAGAGCCAGTAAACGCGGGAGCGGCGGTCGAAGCCGGGGCGGATCGCGTGCCGCGCGCCGTAGCGCTCGAAGAACGTGGTGTCAGCCGTTCCGAAGACCCGCAGGTACGCCAGTTCCGACTCGACCTCGCGGTAGTTCGCGCCGCCGTCCAGGAAGGCCGTGATGGCGGGCCGGTCGGGATCGGCGTCGTCGACCATGATGTTCGTGGCCCACAGGTCGCCGTGGACGAGGGTCGGCCGTCCGAACTCGGGAAGCCAGGCGTCCAGGCGCTCCAGGAGCCGCGCGACGGTCCGGCGGCTCTGCGGCGAGAGGCGGTCGCGGACGGCGCGGAACTCCGACCCGATGGCGGGCGCGAACTCGTCGAGCCAGCGCGTCGACCGCCCCGCCCCGAGCGCGCTGCCGTACGTCGCCCGCGTGTGCTCGTGCAGGTCGGCGGCGAGCCGTGCCAGGTCCACCTGGAAGTGCGCCATGCCGCGCTCCGTCAGCCGGGCGTCGGCCAGGTTGCGGCCGCGCACCTTCTCCAGCAGGAGGCCCTTCAGGGCTGACCCGTCGTGCGCGTCGAAGCAGGCGTAGGGCCGGGGAACGGGAAGGCCGGAGTGTGCGCGGTGCCAGCGGAGGGCGTCGTACTCCCACCGGAAGCCGCCGTGGCCAGGTTCGTCGCTGATCTTCGCGACGACCGAGGGCGGGTCGCCATCGGTGATGAACTCCAGGACCTGGTTCACCATGCCGCCGCGCAGGGGTCGCACCGCCCGGACCGACAGCCCGGCGTTGAGGTGCTGCTTCAGGATGGCGGTCGCTGTGCGCGCGTCCATCGACCCGCACGGCTCCACGGACGCCAGGTTGCGTTTCCGCCCGCCAATCTACCATGTTCCGCCGCGGGTCGGGCCCGAAAAAACGCGCGGGGCCCGCGCGACGGCCTGGCGGGCGCCCGAAGGCGCCCGCCGGCCGCCCGTCGCTCCTCGCTTGAGACCGGGCCGCGTCGTCCGCCCTCGTGCCTCTTCAGGACCGCGGACGTTTCTGCTATAGTGCCGGCATGACGCATCCCGACCGATTGCCCGAACCCGTGCCCGGCGGCGCACGATCGTTCGCCACGACGCGCTGGAGCATCGTGCTGGCCGCGGCGCACGAAAGCCGGCCCGATGCCCAAGCCGCCCTGGCGACGTTGTGCGAAGCCTACTGGTATCCCCTCTATGCCTACGTGCGGCGCTGCGGCCATGAGAGCCACGACGCCGAGGACCTGACTCAGGAGTTCTTCGCCCGCTTGCTGGACAAGGACTACCTGGCTTCCGTGGATCGCAGCAAGGGCAAGTTCCGGTCCTTCCTGCTGGCCTCGCTCAGGCATTTCCTGGCGAACGAGCGGGATTGGGCCAGGGCCCGGAAACGCGGCGGCGGTCGGACCGTGCTCTCCTTCGACAGGGGCAAGGCGGAGACCTGTTACCGCCTGGAACCCTCGCACGAGTTGACCCCGGAGCGGGACTTCGACCGGCAATGGGCCCTGGCCCTGCTCGGGCAAGTCCTGGATAGCCTGGAGGCGGAACACGTCGCCTCCGGAACGGAAAGACTCTTCGAGGGACTCAAAGGATGCCTGACGCAAGCCGAGGCCTCGTGCCCCTATGCCGAGGTGGCGTGCCGCCTGGGGATGACGGAGGGGGCCGTGAAGGTCGCTGTGCATCGCCTGCGCCGCCGCTACCGCCAACTCTTACGGGACGAGATCGCTCAGACCGTGGCCAGTCCCGAGGAGGTCGATGAGGAGGTCCGCCATCTCTTTGGGGCCTTCCGGCCCTGAACGGTACGTTTTCCTGTAACCCATCCGTTGGTTTACTTCTGTAAGGGGTGGAAGCCACTGGGTGGGAGGATAAGGCGATGAGCCAGGAAAGACGATGTCCGCAGTGTGGGGCTGATCTGCCCGCCAACACACCCCATGGCCTGTGCCCGGCGTGCCTGCTGGAGCGAGGCCTGGGAGGCCAAACCCAGGCGGACGACGGCACCAACTTGCCGGCCCTGGGCGATCGCAGTGCGGATGGCGCTGGCGGCCCCCAGCGAACCCCGCCCCAGATCGAGGGCTACGAGGTCCTCGGGCCTCTGGGCGAGGGCGGCATGGGCATCGTCTGGCGGGCCGTGCAGCTCAGCACGCGTCGTCCGGTCGCGCTCAAGCTGCTCCTCGCCGGGGGGTTCGCCTCGCCGAAGGCCCTGCTGCGCTTCGAGCGGGAAGTCGAA
>CAYGZE010000119.1:0-11647 GCA_964354185.1 uncultured Anaerolineales bacterium
GAATTGTAAAAAGTGGACTTACAGCGATTTCGGGGGCGCCTTGCGGGCACGTTTCGCGGGCGATGAGCACTGGCGGGCAAGCCGCCAGTGGCACCCGGCGCGGCACCCGGCAGCGTATGCGTTCGCAAGCGAAAGCATGGCACCCGGCGGAGTGGCCGGCCGCGGGTGGGGCCGGCCGCGCAAAGAGGCGGCGGCCGGGTCGGCCGCCGCACGCAATCTGCCGCACAACCTCACTTCCTGCCGGCCGCCATGACCTCGAGTTTCAGGTCGGCGAACTTCTTCTGGAGCACGGGGTCGTTGCCGCCCAGGGGCACGGGCTTGCTCGTGATCTCGAGGCTGCTCAGGCCCTCCTTGACCTCGTCTTTCTTGCCCAGTTTGAACGTGCAGTAGTAGACGTGGTACCGGTAAAGCCAGAGCCGCTGCTTATCCTTGTCGCCGGAGGTCCCGCCTTCTTCGGTCTCGCGGAGGAGCCGCCAGTAGTTGAGGGCCTTGTTGTAGAAGACCGCGGCTTGGGCGGCGTCGCGGGTGGCGTCGGCCTTGGCCTGGTAGCAGCGAGCCAGGCCGAAGAGGCCCTCGATCTTGAGGGGCTCGGGGGGTGGGAAGGCGGTGCCGATGATCTCCTCGAAGAGGGTGAGGGCCCGCTCGTAGTCCTCGATGGCCATGTAGAGTTCGGCCAGGTCGAAGCGGACGTCCTCGATCTGGGCGGCCTTGGTTTCGCCGCCGCTCGCCTCGAGCCACTTGCGGAGGCGCTCGCCGACCTTCTCGGCGCCGGCGACCTTGGCGCGGGCGGCCTCGCGGTCGACGCCCACCAGGCGCTTGACGTCCTCGATGACGGCGGCGAACAGGCCCCGCAGCACCGGGCCGACCTCGTCCTTCTGGGCCACCGCCAGGTACTGGTCGAGGACCTGCTGGGCCTCGGCCAGCCGGTTCAGCCGCTGGAGGGCGTCGATCCGCTGCTTCAGGATCTTGCCGCGCATCGCGTCGGGCAGTTCGAAGTCCTTCTCAACCTGGGCCAGGACGGTCAGGGCATCCTCCGGCAGGCCGACCTCGGGGTAGAGGTAGATGTCGACGGCCGTGACCAGGGCCGCCAGGGCCCAGTCGCGGACGGTCTTCTGCTTCTCGGCGGCCAGGCCCTTGGCCTTCAGGGCATAGGCGGCGAAGTCGCGCAACTCCTTGGTGACCTCGCGGGCCTCGGGGATGATGACCTTGGGGTCGCGCGTGGGGACGGTCTTCTCGCGGAAGGATTCAAGGCGGCACAGGGTGACCCAGTACCGCGCGTCGACGTAGTATTCGGACGCGTCGGGGACCTTGCGGAACTCGGCGGCGGCCTCCGGGTACTTCTTGCCGCGATACAGGATGAGGGCGTAGAAGTAGCGCTGGTCGGGATCGGCCTCGAGCCACTTCTCGACGAACCACTTGAGGGCGTCCTCGTACTTCTGGCGGTTTTCCTCGGTCTGGCCCTTGTCGAAGACGGTGCCGGTGATGCTGACGACGAGGCCGGCGGCGTACTTGGCGAACTCGTACTTGGGGAAGTCCTCGGCCACCTGGCGGAAGGCGCCGACGGCCTCGTCGCCGCGGCCGAGTTCCACGAGGCACGCGCCCATCGTGTAGAGCGCCTTGGCGTAGTTCGGGTGGTCCGGCTTGATCTTGGTGCTGTAGACCTTGTACAGGTCGGCCGCCTTGGCAAACTTCTCCTGGGCGTCCTTCGCCTTGCCCTCCTTCTTGTCCTTCTGGGCGTCCTCGCGGGTCTGCTCGGCGAGGATCCACAACTGGATGGGCTCCATGTCCTTGGGGTCGGCTTGGATGCCGAGGAGGTCGTTCAGGAGGCCGCCGACGGCGACGGTCCACGCGCCGCCCCGGGCGCTGACGGTCTGGAAGATCTCGACGCCCTTCTTCCTCAGGTCCTCGTTGCTATCGGCCTTGGCCTGACGGACGTAACTCTCGGCCTCCAGGAGGGGGATGCCGAGGCCGTAGGTGTTCTGGTTGAACTTGGCCTCGCCGAAGAGTTGGCGTCCGTCGTCGATGGCCTTGCGGGCGCCCTTGAAGTCGCCCTTCCTGAGGAGCACGAGGGCGCGTTCGAAGACGACGCGGATCTTGAGGACCTCGGGCGCGTTCGGCCCGCCCGCCTGCTGGAGCGCCGTCATGGCATTCTCGTACTCGCCCAGTTCGCGGTGCGCCAGGCCCATGACCAGGTAGGCGAACCACTTGGCCGTCACCTTGTCGTCGAACTTCGTGTAGGTCTCGAAGGTGGCGATGGCGTCGCGGAGGAGGTCGGTGCGGGAGCGCTCGCCGGCCGGCGCCTTGTAGTCCTTCGGCAGCAGCCACGCGTAGTAGTAGCGGACCCAGGCGTCGTTGTACTCGGCCTCGCGGCGGGTGCTGCGGAGGCGGGCCTCGAAGCCGGCGTTGACGAGGCGGTCGCGGTCCGCAGCCTGGAGGCGGTCGATCTCCGAGAGCCACTGGTTGGTCTCCTGGAGGGCCGCCGTGAACTGGGTCTTGGCCTTTTCGAGTTGCTCGGCCGCCCGCTTGCGGTCGCCGCCGCGCCGGTCGGTGACCTCCAGCAGGTCGAGGTCCGTCCGGAGCCACTGGCCGAAGATCGTGTTGGCCAGGGACATCCGCGTCTGGATGATCTTCTGGCGGAGGGCGGCCTGTTCCTGCCACTTGTCGGCGGGGACCTTGGCCAGGTCGGCCTGCATGTCGGCGATAGCCTCGAGGTACAGGCCGTAGGCCTTCTTGAAGATGGCGTCGCGTTCGCCGATGGTCTTGCCCTGGGCGGCCTTCTTGACCTCCAGACCGGCCAGCAGCAACTTGGACTCGCTCTGGACCTCGCCGCCGACACTCTCCTGCTTCAGGTAGAACTCCATCAGGCTCTTCAGGCCGCGCTCCTGAAGGCCCTTGTAGAAGGGGTCGTCCGCCCCCTCCTTGGCCGCCGGGGCCCCGTGCGCGGCCGCCAGCCCGACCGCCGTCAGGCCCAGCGCCAGCAAGACCGTTCGCATCTGGCCCACCCGTTCCTTGATCACCCGTCCATCGCCCGCTCGTTCAGACGGCCTGCGGCTCGAGGGAATTCGGCCCTTCGGAGCCGACTGCCGACGCGGCACGCCTGCCGCTAGTGCGGGACCGCGAACTGAATGCTGCTGAACCGCGCCCCCACGGCCGCGTCCATCGCCCGGACCACCCACTTGTGCCGCACGCCCGCGTCCGGCGCGATCAAGACGGGGTGGCCAGCCGCCAGGCCCCGGGCCCGATACGCCTCGAGCGCCGCCTGGAGCCCCTGGAAGTTGTCGCCGAGGGACTCGATGCCGTTCAAGACGATGGTGACGTTCTCGTCGCGCGGCCCCGCCGCCCCGAGCGCGACCCGGACAGGCTCCGGGATGCCCGGTGACGGCGGCCATTCACCCGGCCCGACCTGTGG
The DNA here is from genome assembly GCA_964354185.1 of uncultured Anaerolineales bacterium. GTDB lineage: Bacteria > Planctomycetota > Phycisphaerae > FEN-1346 > FEN-1346 > CAYGZE01. The sequence continues at coordinate 3,410 of CAYGZE010000119.1, forward strand.
CAGGTTGGTGGTCAGATAGGCTTCGTTCGCCATGAGCGCGGGGGTCAGCACGAAGAAGAGGAGCAACTGGAAGATGCAGTCGATCATGGGGGTCATCGGGGGCTGCATCTTGGGCGGCCCGGATCGCCTCGTCGCGCGTGCCATGGTCGCCTCCTGCGTTTGCGCCCGTTTCCCGTGCCTCGCGCCCCCCTTCCGGGCCGCTCGCCCCCCGGCGCTAGTGCGGGACGGCGAACTGGATGTTGGTGAACCGCGCCGCCACCGCCATGTCGAACGCCGCCACCACCCACTTGTGCCGCACGTCCATGTTCGGCGCAATCAGGACCGGATGGTCGGGGGCGATCCCCTGGGCCCGGAAGGCCTCCAGGTTGCTGAGGAGTCCTCCGAAGTTGTCGCCCAGCGACTGGGTGTCGTTCAGCGTAATGCTGACGTTCTCGCTGTTGGGCTCCTCGCCCTCCAGGCCGATCTTGATCCGCTCCAGGTGCTTCTGGACGCCGGCGTTCGGCCCTTCGGACTGCGGGAGGTTGGTGGTCAGGTAGCCTTCGCCCGCGGTGAACGAGGGGGTCAGGATGAAGAACAGGAGCAACTGGAAGATGCAGTCGATCATGGGCGTCATGGGCGGCTGCATCCTGGCCGGTTCTGCCCGCCGCATTCGCTTCGCCATGGGACGGACTCCTTTGAAGGCCGACGGCCGCTACGGCCGAGGCTGGGCCTTGTCGGGCTTCTCGATCTCGGTCGTGATCCACCAGCCCTCGATCCGGGCGGACCCGGCCGCCAGCATCACGCGGGCGACGTCCTCGTACGGCACCATGGCGTCGGCCCGGAGGATGACGTTGAGTTTCTCGTCCTTGCCCGCGCTGGCCTTGCGTTCCCTCAGGTACTCGGTCAGTTCGCCGGGCTCGTAGACCCGGCCGAACACCTTGATCTGGGGCGTCTTGGGCGGCGGGTCCACGATGTTGATGACGATGTTGCGGAACTGCGTGTAGTCCTTCGCCTCGGCGGTCACCGCCATCGGGAGGACGACCTGCTCCGTCTCCAACTGGACGAACACCGTCGTCAGAATGAAGAAGATCATGAGGTTGAAGACACAGTCGATCATCGGCGTCATGTTGAAGCCGATGATCTCTGTGGTTTTCTGTCGGAATACTCTGGCCATGGCAGTCTCCTTCCGGCACGGCCGGCTTCCGACGCCGGCCGCGCGCCGCCTCCCTTCACGCGCCGCCGGCGGAGGGCTTGAAGTTGGCGAGCAGTTCCTCGGCCACCAGGGCCGCCTCCATCGACATCTGCTCGACGCGGCTCTTGAAGATGCTGTAGGCCGAGAGCGCCGGCATGGCCACGAGCAAGCCGCAGAAGGTCGACACGAGGGCGACCATGATGCCGCCCGCCAGGTCCGCGGGGTCGGCCTTGCCGCCCTTGGCCGCGATCGTGCCGAACGCCAGCATCATGCCGTACACCGTCCCGAACAGGCCGAGCATCGGGGCCACGTTGCCGAGGAGGTTCAGCCACTCGATCTTGCGGTAGAGGCGGGCCGTCCGCTCATCGGCGGCATCCTGCATGGCGGTCTCCATCGCCTCGTAGCCGTTGGCCGCCTCGATCAGGCCAGCGTGGATGACGCCCGACACGAAGGACGGGTCGGCCTGGCAGAACTCCAGGGCCTCGCGGAACCGCCGCTCGTCGAACATCGTCTTGACCTGGGCCACCGACAGGTCCGGCACCAGGACGGAACGCCGGATGGTGATGGCGTGCTCGATAATGAGGGCGACCGAGGCCAGCGAACACATGTAAATCAAGACCATGTCCACGAAGCCGATCGGGTCGGTAAACGTCGCGACCCACAACATGCTGCCCAGCGACGTGGGCGTTGTGCTCGTCTTCGCCGCCTCACCGGCCGCCGCGCCCGTGCCCGCCACCAGGAGAGCCCCGGCGGCGATCACCCCGACTACCCATGCCCTGTGCCTACTCATGTGGTTCGACTCCTTCGTCCCTTGTGCCCCGTGTCGTACGGCTTCCCCTCGCGCGCCCAGGCGTCCGGCCGGCGCGGCATCAGTTGGCTCCGAGGCGGGCGAGTTCCCGCCGGGCCCGTTCGGCCCCGACCGTCCCCGGGTAGCCGGTCACCGCCTCCTGGTAGGCCGCCTTGGCCTCGGCCGGAGGGACCTTGGCGGCCTCCATGGCCTTGCCGGCCCGCCACAGGGCCTCGGCCGTGAGGGCGCGGTCCTCGGCCGCGTGCTGGATGGCGACCCGCATGTACTCGATTGCCGCGGCCATGGGTTCCTTGCGTTCCTCGAGGATGCGGCCCTTCCAGAAGGCCAACGTGCCGGCCGACCGGTTTCCCGACTCCTTGGCGAGGGCGGCCAGCAGCGGCTCGGCGTCGTCGACCTTGCCGGTCGCCAGGAGGATCTCGAGTTCCTTGAGGACCGCCCACTGCCGTTTGCGGGGATCGTCGCTCTTGCGCATCTCGCGGACGATGGGCAGCACCTGCTCGGGGGTTCCCTCCAGCGCGAGCAGCGCCACGTGGAACGCCTCGAGGTTGGGCGCGTAGGGCTTGCCGGCGGCCTCCTTCAGGGCCGCCTCGGTCTTCGCCAACATGGCCCGGTTGTTCTTGTCGCCCTCGCGGGGCTCGGGCAGGGCGACGCCGGCGACCAGTTTCGGCTGCGCGCGGGCGACGGCCAGGTAGGAGTCGAGGGCCACCGAGATGCGGCCGTCGGCGCCGTAGGCCTCGCACAGGCGCAACTGGACCAGGACTTTCATCCAGGGCAGGGCCTTCGGCGCCCTGAGGAGCCCCTTGTACAGGCGCTCGGCGGCGGCGAACTGGGCCGGGGCCTTCTCGCCGCCCTCGCGGGCCTCGGCGAAGGCGGCCTCGGCCTTGCCCAGGTCGGGGAAGTCGTCGACCTCGATCCGCAGAACGTCCGCCAGGGGCACGCTCCGCTTCGTGCCGCCCACGTTGACGACCAGCCCCTCCTCGCCCAGGTCCGTGATCTTCCCGGCGTACCCGATGCCCGCGCGCGTGCGGACGTTGTCGGCGCGGACGGACGCGCCGAGCGCCAGGGCGGCCAGCGCCGCCACCAGGGCGCGTGTCGGGTTACTGGAGGAGCGTTTCAAGGTCGGACTCGGCCACGAACTTGTAGGTCCCATTGTTCTGGGCGGCGATGTCCTTGAGGATCTTCTCGCCCATCTTGTAGAGGAAGCCGATCGTGTGGACGGTCACCTTCTTGCCGGCGTTGGTCTTGGCGACTTGGTCGACGATCGCCTTGTCGAACTCGCCGTCCGTGAGGAGGTAGATGAGTTCCGGGTTGACCGCGAAGGCCCGCGAGAGGGCGTCGGAGGGGTCGGTTTCGCCCTGGGGGATGACGCTGTCGACGAACTCGAAGGCCTTCTGCTTGTTGGCGTCGGTGGCGCTGACGAGCCGCCGGGCGGGCATCTCGAGGGCGGGCCCCGACGAGTAGAAGATGACGTGGAACTGCTTCTCGGGCCCGAGTTCGCGGATGCTGCGCTTCAGTTCATACTTCACGAAGACGATGGAGTCGGTCATGCTGCCGGAGCGGTCGACGACATAGACGATCTTGCTGGCCTCCTCGACGGCCGTGCCGAAGAACCCGGACCCGCCGCCCCGCCCCGAGCCGTCGCCCAGCCCCTCGAAGCCGCCGATCTGGTTGCCGCCCGCCCCGACGCCGATCACCTCGACCTCTTCCAGTTTGTTCGAGGCCACGTCCGGGAACGGGTTCGTCGTGAACTGCCGGACGATGCTCGACGGCCCCGGCCTCATCCTGCCGCGCGACGACTCCTGGTCGTTCCGCTGGGCGCGCTTGACGACCTTCGGCTTCGACTCGGCCACCACGCCCGTCGTGTACTTGAACGGGTCCTGCGGCTTCGCCTGCTGCCAGGCGAGGAAGGCCGCCAGGATGAAGACGGCGGCATGGAGGACCACGCTCGACCCCCAACTGGGCAGGTACAGGGCGAGCCAACTCATCACGGTGCCCATGCCGGCTTCTTCTTCGGCGGCCTCCTCGGGCGGCTGGTCGGGGGGCGGGGGGCTCTCGGCCGCCGGCACCGCCACCGGGACCGCGTCGGGCGCGCCGCCGTCGGCGGCCTGGGCGTCGGCCGGCACCACGATCATCTGGTTGCAGTGAGGGCACGTCACCCGCGCGCCGGGCGACTCGTTCACCGTCAGCCGCTTTCCGCACTTGTCGCAACGGAACCTGAGTGCCATCGCACCGCCTCCCTGCTTTGCACGGGGTAGGGGTCGCTATGTTAGAGACTCGGACGGCCTCGTGTCAACCCTCGGCTCGCCGCGTCCGCCCACGGACCCCGCCCGTTCCACCATAGGATACGGGAGAGGCGGGGGTTTGTTCGACAAAAATCCAGGGTCCCCGTCGCCGTCCGGGACCCGGCGCCGCGCGGTCCCGGCCGCGCCTCGCGCTCGGCCCCCCCGCATATTCTCCTTGACACCCCGGTTTTGCTGGACCAGAATGGGGGGAGTGCCCGATAAGTTATCCATTCCCTTGGCCCTGAAACCGGAGGACCCGATGAGAACGCTTCCCCTGGCAGTGCTGGCAGGCGTGATGCTGGCAATCGGCGGTTGCGGCGACACCAAGACCGCCGCGGAGAAGGAGTTCGAGAAACTCTACCGCCAGTACTCGAATCTCTACCACGAGAAGATGGTCGTCGAGGCCGAGCGCATGACGCCCGCCCAGGTGACGGCCGAGGCAAGCCGCATGTGGGACGAAACGTTCGGCGGACGCCAGGACCTCCTCCTGAAGCGGTGCGAGGAGATCCTGGCCGACCTGCCGACCGCCCCGACCATCAAGGAGGACCTCTACTTCGAGGTCATCTCCGGGACCCGCAACGAGGCGGAGAAGGAGCCCGAGGGCACCATCGTCAAGCAGTTCGTCTGGAACCCGCTGGGCGCCGCCAGCATGGCGCTTAACAACACGCTGCGGCGCCTGCTGAACCCGCAGTCCTTCGCCGCCCGCTCGGTGCTCATCGGCAACGCCTCCCTCTTCTGGGAGGCCATCGACCGCGACGTCAACAAGCCGAAACTGATGCAGCGCCAGGGCCCGCTCATCTTCATCATCGAGTTGTCGCGCAAGGACGATTACTACCGCGTCGACAAGATCCGCTGGTTGCGGCCGAAGTCGATGGGGCCGCTCCAGGTTCAGAAGCCGCCCACGGAGGGCACCCCCGGCACCGAGACGCCAGGAACCGAGACGCCGGGAACCGAGACGCCGGGCGCCACGACGCCGGGCACCGAGAAGCCGGCCACGGAGAAACCGGCCACGGAGAAGAAGCCGCCCGCCGGCACCGAGGCCCCCAAGGGCTGACCGACGGCGCTGACACGCGTGCCGCAGAAATCCCGCGAGCGTCCCGCCAGGAAGGGCGGGACGCTCGCCTCGTTTGCGCGGCGGGCCGGAGCGCCAGGCCTAGGGCTCCAGGGTCTCCAGGTCTCCCGCCGAGACGAACTTGAAGTTCCCCCCGTTCTGGGCCGCGATCTCCCGGAGGACCTTCACGCCAGCCTGGTACAGGAACGCGATCGTGTGGACCGTGACCTTCCCGGCCGGGTTGGCCCGCTTGACCTGGCCCACGACCGCCCGGTCGAACTCGCCGTCGGTGAGGAGGAAGATCGTGTCCGGCCCGACGGCAAAGGCCCGCTGGAGGGCGTCCGAGGGGTCCGTCTCGCCGGCCGCCACGATCCCGTCGATGAACGCGAACGCGCGCCGCTTGTTCGCCTCCGTCGCGGTCACCAGGCGCCGCGCCGGCATCTCGAGCGCCGGCCCCGACGAGTAGAAGATGACGTGGAACTGCTTGTCGGGCCCCAGTTCCCGGAGGCTCCGCTTCAACTCGTGCTGCACGTAGACGAGGGAGTCCGTCATGCTCCCCGACTTGTCCACGACGTACACGATCTTGCTCGCCGGATCGCTTGGGGGGAGTCGGAAGAACTCCGGTCCACCGATGCTGTCCCGGCCTTCCGGCGGCCCCAAGCCCCAGGCGTCCGGGCCGGGGCCGACGCCGATGACGGGCACGTCGTCCAGGTTGCTCCTCACGATGCCCGCAAGCGGGTTCGGCGGCTCCAGCCACCGGTAGTCCGACGGCCGCGGCTCCTTGCGGCCGTGCGACTCGACCTGTTCCGCCTCCTCCCGGGGCCGCTGGACCTGGTGCTGCTCCTCGGGCACCAGGCTCACCCTGTACCGGAACGGCGGCGGCTCCTGCCCGCCCTGCCACGCGAGGAATGCCGCCAGGACGAACACCGCCGCGTGGAGGACCACGCTCGACCCCCAACTCGGCAGGTACATGGCCAGCCAGTCCAGCAGGCAGCCCGAGGCGTCGTCCGCCGGTCCGCCTGGATACGCGTCCGCCACGGCGCTTGACCGATCCATGGTTCCCTCCCTTCGTCGCCGGGACCTCGCTTGGCCTTCCGCCTTTCTGGACGCCGGGGCCGAAACCTCGTCCCATGAAAAATCCTGCCCCCCGGCCCGGGCCCCGTCCGGTCTGTCCCCTGTCCGGCTATCCCCTTGACCGCGCCGGGCCCTCCGGACAGAATGCGGCCGCCCCCGGGACCCGTGCCGCGCGGGAGCGCCCGTGAACGCCAGGGAGAACGCCCTTCGCATCCTCCGCTTCGACCGGCCCGAGCGGGTCGTGTCGGGCCTGCCTGTGTACGCGCTCCGGTACCACGGCTGCGATCACGAGGGCTTCGAGGGCGGCGGCCACGATGGCCCCGTCGGCACCCGCTGGACCGACATCTGGGGCACCGCGTGGCACAAGGAGCACGCGGGCGTCATGGGGTTCCCGCGCGGCCACCCGCTGGCCGACCCGGCGGCCCTGGCGACCTATCGCTGGCCGGACCCCGACGACGAGCGCCTCGCCGCCAGGGTCCACCGCATGGCCGCCGACTTCCCCGGCGGCGACCTCTTTCTGTCCGGCGTCCACCGCGACACCCTCTGGGAGAAGGCCTACATGCTCGTCGGCATGGAGGACCTCATGGTCTACTTCCACACCGAGCCGACCTTCGTCCGCGACGTGCTCCACCGGATCATGGACTTCCAACTCGGCATCGCGCGGCACTACCTGGACGCGGGCGTTGAGTACGTCCACCTGGGCGACGACCTGGGCACCCAGCGGGGCCCCCTCCTGGGGCCGCGGATCGTGGGCGAGTTCCTCGTGCCCGAGTATCGGAGGCTGTTCGACCTGTACCGCGGGCGCGGCGTCCTGGTGGGGTTCCACTCGTGCGGCGACGTCGGCTCGGTCATCGACGTGTTCCTGGACCTGGGCGTGGACGTCCTCAACCCCGTCCAGGCGACGGCGAACGACCTCGAGGCCCTCCGCCGCCGGACCCAGGGACGCATGGCCCTCGAGGGCGGCGTCAGTTCGAGGACGATCTACGAGGGGCCCCCGGATCGGATCGTCGCGGAGGTCCGCCGGCGCCTCTGGCAACTCGGCCGCGAGGGCGGCTACTTCTGCGGGCCCGACCAGGGCCTCCCCTTCCCGCAGACCCACCTCGACGCGCTCCACCGGGCCGTCGAGGAACACGGCCGCTATCCCCTCGCGCCGCCCGCCTGAGCGCCGCCCGACACCGGCGGGGCGCCGCCCGACTTTTCCTTGCCTTTCCCCCGCGCCCGTGGCAGAAAATACCGCCTGGCGATCCGGCGCCGGAGCCGCCGCCTGGTGGAGACACGATCATGGCCAAGTCGGAGAAGCGGTACGCCCTGGGCATCGACTACGGAACCGAGTCGGCGCGGGCCCTCCTGGTGGACGTCTCCAGCGGCCGCGAGGTTGCCACCGCCGTCTCCCCCTACTCTCACGGCGTCATCACGGACCGCCTGCCGGGGACGAAGACGCGCCTGCCGGCCCACGACTGGGCCCTCCAGGACCCCGAGGACTACCTGCGGGCGCTCGACGCCACCGTGCCCGCCGTCCTCCGCAAGGCCAAGGTCCGGGGCGACCAGGTCATCGGCATGGGGACCGACTTCACCGCCTGCACGATGATGCCCGCCAAGCGGGACGGCACGCCCCTTTGCACCCTCAAGGAGTTCCGCGCCAACCCGCACGCGTGGGTCAAACTGTGGAAGCACCACGCCGCCCAGCCCGAGGCCGACCGCGTCAACGAGACGGCCCGCCGCCTGGGCGAGCCGTGGCTCCAGCGGTACGGCGGCCGAATCTCGAGCGAGTGGTTCTTCCCGAAGGCGCTCCAGATCCTCGACGAGGCCCCGCAGGTGTACGCCGCCGCCGACCGCCTCATCGAGGGCGCCG
>CAYGZE010000120.1:0-11568 GCA_964354185.1 uncultured Anaerolineales bacterium
GGCGGCGGCCGCGGACGTCGTCGACTGCCTCCAGATTCCCGCCTTCCTCTGCCGCCAGACCGACCTCGTCCAGGCCGCCGCGCGGTCGGGCAAGGCCGTCAACCTCAAGAAGGGCCAGTTCCTCGCCCCGTGGGACATGAAGAACGTCGTCGACAAGGCGGCCGAGGCGGGCGGGCGGGACCTCCTGGTGACGGAGCGCGGCACGTCGTTCGGCTACAACCGGCTGGTGGCGGACATGACGGGACTGCCGACGCTCGCGGCCCTGGGCCACCCGGTGGTCTTCGACGCGACGCACAGCGTCCAGGAACCTGGCGGCCTCGGGTGCGCGACCGGCGGCAGCCGCGACCTGGCCGCCCTCCTGGCCCAGGCGGCCGTGGCGGCGGGGGTCGACGGCCTCTTCCTGGAGGTCCACCCCGACCCCGACCGGGCCCTGTGCGACGGGCCGAACTCGATCGCCCTCAAGGACGTCGGGCGGCTCCTCGCGCGGTGCCTGGCAATCCGCGCGGCCGCGGCGAAGTAGGCGGCGCGCGGCCGCCGGGCGATCCTGTCCTGCTACTTCGCCTTGACGGCGACGGGCTTCTGCTTCGCGTCCGTCAGCCGCAGGTAGAAGTCCCAGTCGAACACCACGTCGACGCACTTGACGACGATGCGGTTCAGGCCCTTGGCCAGCCGGATCCCCTTGACGACGTCCTGGTCGGCCTGGCCCGCGCGCCGCTGGGCATCATAGGTATACACAAGTTTTCCATTGATCCAGACCTTGAGGTAATCGTCGCTCCCCACGTGGAGTTCGAGGTCGCTGCGGGCCTCGGGGCAGTCGAGCCAGGCGACGGCGTAGGCCGCCGCGTGCTCGATCGCGCCGTAGAAGGCGTCCAGGTCGACCTGGCCCGTGCCGGCGTTCCCCGTGAAGTGGTGCGCCTTCCAGGCGGTCCCCGCGGGCGGGCTTTGGGTGCCGTCGAGGCCGGCCTCGTCGCGGGCGAATGCGTGGCCGGCGGCGGGCTGCTGCTGGTCGCCGCCGAAGTCGGCCTCGCCGAACTTAAACGGGCCCAGGACGAGCCAGTCCATGACGAAACTCTTCTCGGTCACCGGGGAACTCGTCGTCCCGGTCGGCAGGATCAACTCGCTGACGGCCGCCGGGCGCGCCGCCGCCGCTTCCGCCCCGCGCTGCTCCGGACCGCACCCGCCGGCAAGCGCCACCCACGCCGCCGCCAGCACCGCCACCGGCAACACTCGCGCCGCGATTCTCATGGCCGGACCTCCTGACAGGAACCTGAAGGCCGCCCCGCCGGCGGCCGCTGCGGTCGCCCGGCGGGACGGACCCGATCTCCCATCCACGACAGACTACGGATTCCCCGGAAGGAGTGCAAGCGCCGTCCGCCGCGCCCGCGCGCGGCTCACCGCAGCGGCTTGAGGTCGAACGCGCGGCGGAGCCGGTTGGCCGCCTGCCACAGGTCGGCGTCGAGCGAGAGGAACTTCACCAGCGACGCCGTCGAGACGCGCGAGGCCGCGGCCGCATCGCCCACGCTCCCGCGCGCGACCGCCAGGCGGTCGAGGACGTGGGCGGCCGCCAGGAGCCACGCCGCCGATCCGGCACGGAGCCGCGGCCAGGCCGCGTCACCCAGCGCCTCGGCCACGGGCCCCGCGGGCGGGGCGTCCGCCACGGCCGGGCGCCGCACCTCCAGGGCGATCGCCTTACGCAGGCGCCCCAGGGCCCGGCGCCGGTTCTCGTGCTGGCTTCGCCGCTCGGTGGCCGTCGCGACGACGCCGGTCGGGCGGTGCGTCAGGCGGACGGCCGACTCGGTCTTGTTGCGGTGCTGGCCGCCTGGGCCGCTCGCGCGGTACGTCTCGACCTGGCAGTCGGCCAGAAGCGCCTCGTCGGTCGCGAGGAGATGGGCGTCGCGGTCGCGCGTCATGGCGACTCCGCCGCCCCGCGCGGGGCGCCGCTCGTCGCCGGCTCGGGCGCAGGCTCGGGCGCGGCCTTGCGCTTGGCGGGCGCAAGGCCCGCCTCCGCAGCCAACCGGGCAATGAGGTCGGCGACGGGCCGGTCCACCTTCACGTCCGAGTCGACCGGGATGAGCCGCGCGGCCGCCCGCACGACCCGCCACCGGCCGTCCACCTTGGCGCAGACGAGGTCGACGCGGCCGAGGGCCTCGAGCCGCTGGCCCGCCTGGACGATGAGGACCTCGCGGCCGTCGGGCCCCTTGAACCGCGCGCCCTCCGGAAGCACCGTGTGCGTGTGGCCGCCGACAATCACGTCGATGCCCGGGACGGCCATGGCCAGGCTGTGGTCGTCGACGACGCCGCGGTGCGAGAGGGCGACGACGACGTCGGCCTGCTCGCGCAGGCGCGGCACGAGGTCGGCCGCCGTCACGAGCGGGTCGGCTACGGCAACCGCCTCGGCCGAGGGATGGTCGGCCGACACGATGCCGAGGCCGAAGAACGCGATGCGGACGGGCCCCGCCTTCTCGATGACGAACGGCCGGCCCAGCGGCTCGCCCGTGGCCTTGACCGCCAGGTTGGCCGCCAGCGTCGGGAACCGCGCCGCCCGCACGAGGACCTGGACGCTCTCGACCCCCATGTAGAACTCATGGTTGCCGGGAACCCAGGCGTCGAAGCCGAGGTGGTTCATCACGGCGATGTTCGCGCGGCCGCCGGTCCGGGCTGTCAGGGGCTGGCCGGCGGCGACAACGTCGCCTGCGTCCACGAGGAAGACGCGGGCGACGCCCGGCTCGGCCCGCGCGTCGGCCACCAGCGTGGCGAGGCGCGCGTACCCGCCCACGCTCCGGCGGTTCACGGCGTACGACTCCAACCGGCCGTGTGCGTCGTTGATGTGGAGGAGCGTGATGCGGACCGCGTCGGGCGCCGCGGCCGGCGGCTCGGCCGCGGCCGCCCACGTCGCCCCGAGCGCCGCCGCGAGCGCCACGGCGGCCCCTGTCGCCCGCATCCGCCTCATGTGCACCCCGCTCCGGGACCGTACGTGTCTAGCGTGCTTGGCAAGTTCCCATCGGCAAGTGCCACTGGCTGCTTGCAGCCAGTGCGACTCCGGGCGGCACTGGCGGCCAAGCCGCCAGTGGCACCCCCCTTACGGGCACGCCAGACACGTACGCGGGACCGCCTACCGGTTGCCCTCGGCAAGGCCCTGCCCGGTCAGGTACGTGTAACTGTCCTCGACGGCCTTCACCATGTCGGTCGCGCACTCGTCGAGTTCGACGACGACCCACCGCAGCACCTTCGGGTCGGCCGCCCGGATGACCTTGGGCATGTCCATCTTGCCCTTGCCGACGGCGGTGTGCGGCTGGCCCTGGACCAGGGGGCCGTCCTTGGCGTGGAGGACGGGGATGCGGCGCTTGTGGGCGGCAACGAGCGCGGGCACATCGACCTTGCCGAAGTTCGCGGCCCAGTACACGTCGGCCTGCCAGAACATGCCGGGGGCCGCCTCGAGGAGCCGCTCCAGACCCAGCCGCCCGTCCACCTTGCTCATCTCCCACCAATGGTTGTGATAGCCGAAGCGGAGGCCCGCCGACTTCACGAGGTCCGCCCCCTTCTGGAACTCCTCGGCCGCCCGCTTGATGCCGTCCAGCGTCTTGAAGTCGTCGGGCCCGCGGCTCGTGATCACAAGGCTGTAGCCGAGCGCCTTGGCCGTGTCGACGATCTCACCCTTGCTCTGGGGCGTCGGCACGCCGATGTGGGCCGAGGAGGCGACGAGGCCCAGGTCGTCGAGGACCTTGCGGACCTCCTTCGGCTTGTGATCGTGCAGGCCCGCGAACTCGACGGCCTTGTAGCCGATGGCGGCGACCTTCTTCAGGACGCCGACGAAGTCCTTGGCGGCCGCGTCGCGCAGCGTGTACAGTTGGATACTGATCGGTGTCATCCGTCCTCTCCTTGTGCCTGGTGCCCTGCCTGCCGGCAGGCCTGTGCGAACCCGCGCTCGCGAAAGAATTGGCGTTGCCCGGCAACGCCCGGGGCGTATTATACCGGACCGCGGCCCGTCCACAAGACCGCAGGCACGGCCCAGGAGGACGGCAGTCGCTGGAAGGAGCGCAGGATCGATGACGACCTACCGCGTGGCCCAGGTCGGCGCCGGCAACCGCGGCACGACCCACCTCAGGGGGTTTCGGGGCAACGCCGACCGGTTCGAGGTGGTGGCGCTGTGCGACCTCGACGCGGCTAAACTCGCCCGCGTGGCCGGCGAGTTCGGCATCCGCAGGACCTATGCCGACGCCGCCGCGATGCTCGCCGAGACCCGGCCAGACGTCTTCTGTTTCGTCACGCCCCCCGCCGTCCGCCTGCCGATGGTCGAACTGGGCGTCGGGTGCGGCGTCCGGGCCATCGCCTTCGAGAAGCCGATGGCCACCTCCCTGGGCGAGGCCCGGGCCATCGCCGACCTGTGCGCATCGCGCGGCGTCAAGGCCGTCGTCAGCCACCAGCAGAAGTACCTGACGAGCATGCAGAAACTCAAGGCCCTCGTCGATGGGGGCGAGGTCGGCCGCGTCGAGACCATCCACGCCACGTGCCTGCCCTGGCTCTCGCACCTCGGCACCCACTACATGGACTACACCCTCTGGATCAACGGCGGGGCGCGGGCCCGGTGGGTCGTCGGCCACGTGCACGGCCGCCGGATGCTCTCGGACTCCCACCCCTCGGCCGACTACGTCCTGGGCGAGGTCCTGTTCGAGAACGGCGTGCGGGCGTACCTGGAGTGCGGCTACCTGGCGCCCTCGCACATGGACAAGGACCACTTCTGGGTGGACGACCGGCTGACCGTCCACGGGACGCACGGCTACGCGTGGGCCGACACGGACGGCCGGTGGAGCGCGTTCACGCGGTCCTCGGGCGGCGAGGTCATGGCCGGCCGGGGCGCGCCCTGGGAGGTCCAGGAACGCGAGAGCCTCCAGGTCCTGTACCTCAAGGACCTGGCCGACTGGCTCGACGACGACGCCAAGGTCCACCCCTGCAACCTCGCCGTGAGTTACCACGGCTACGAGATCCTCGAGGGGCTGTGCGCCAGTGCCCTGGACCGCACGCGCGTCGACCTGCCGCTCGGTCCCGGCGCCGAGGCCGACCTGAACGAGCGGATGCGCCGGGAACTGCCGGACGTTCCGCCGGTCGCTCCCCTGCGTCAGGCGGCGGAAGCCTGACATGGACGCGTACACACTGGTACGGCTGGAGTACCCGAAGGTCCTCGAGCGGATTGCCGCGCGGGCCATCCTCGCCCAGGGCGCCTCGGCCGCCCGGGCCCTCGTGCCGACCGACGACGCCGACGTCCTCCGCACGCGGGCCGACCGCATCGCCGAGGGGATCGGCCTCCTGGAAGCAGGCCACGACTTCGGCGTCGAGCGGTTCGAGGACCCGGAGGGCCTCCTGGGCCGGGCGGCCATCGAGGGCGCCGCCCTCCTGCCCGCCGAGTTCCAGACCGTGGCGGCCGTCCTCCGCAACGCCCGCGACCTCCAGAAGGTGCTGCGGACGTACCGCGACGCGGCCCCCCTGCTCCTGAAACTGGCGGCCGACCTGGCGCCCGAGCCCGACCTGCTGGCGGCCATCGAGAAGACCATCCAGCCCGACGGCACCGTGGCCGACGACGCCAGCCCCGACCTGCGGCGCATCCGCGGCGCCATGCACGCCGTCCAGGCCCGCATCCGCGACCGCCTGGAACGCATGGCCCAGGACGCCAACCTCAAGCCCCTCCTCACGGGCGATTACGTCACCCAGCGCAACGGCCGCTACGTCATCCCCGTGGCCGCCGCCCAGGCCGCCCAGGTGCCCGGCATCATCCACGACCGCTCCGACACGGGCGTGACCGTGTTTGTCGAGCCGCAGGCCCTCGTCACGCTGGGCAACGAACTGCGGTCCCTCGCGTCCGACGAGGACCGCGAGGTGCAGCGGATCCTGCGGGAACTCACCGGGCGCGTGCGGGCCCACCTGGACCCGCTGCGCGTGACCGTCCGGACGCTCGTCCTGTTCGACCTCGTGCGCGCGGCGGCCAAGTACGCCCACGCCTACCACATGCGGCTCCCCGGCGTCGCGACGGACGGCGTCCTGCGGATCGTCCAGGGGCGGCACCCGATCCTCGAGGATGCCCTGGTCGAGGGGGGCGGCCGCGTCGTCCCCCTCGACTTCGAGGTGGGCGGCCCCGTGCGCGCCATCGCCATCACGGGCGCGAACGCCGGCGGCAAGACCGTCGGCCTGAAGACGATCGGCCTGCTGGCCCTGATGGCCCGGACGGGGCTGCCCGTCCCCGCGGCCGAGGGGACCGCCTTTCCGCCGCTGGCCCAGGTCCTCGCGGACATCGGCGACGAGCAGTCCATCGAGGCCAACCTCTCGACCTTCTCCGGCCACATGCGGCGCGTGAAAGAGATCCTCGAAAAGGCCGACGCGCGGGCCCTGGTCCTCCTGGACGAGGTCGGGGCGGGGACCGACCCGGTGGAGGGCGGGCCCCTGGCGTGCGCCGTTCTCAAGGCCCTTCACGGGCGCGGCGCGATGACCGTCGTCACGACCCACCTGTCGGCCGTCAAGGGCTTCGTCCACGAGCACGAGGGGATGGAAAACGCGTCGGTCGAGTTCGACCCGGAGACGCTGCGGCCGACGTACCGGCTGATCGTGGGGCGGCCGGGGGCGAGCCACGCCCTGGCGATCGCGCGGCGGTTCGGCCTGCCCGAGGACGTCCTGGCGACGGCCGAGGGCCTCGTCGACTCGCACGCGATCGAGATGGAGGGCCTCTTGGCGCGCCTGACCGTGGCCCTGAAGAAGGCCGAGGCCGACGCGGCCGCCGCCCAGCGCCAGCGGGCCGAGGCCGAGGCCGCCGGCAAGGAACTCGCCCAGCGCCTCGACGACCTCAAACGCGGGCGCAAGGAGGCCCTCCGCAAGGCCGCCGAGGAGGCCCGCGGACTCGTCGAGAACACCCGCCGCGAACTCGAGGAGGCCCTCCGCCAGGCCCGTGCCGCCGGGGCCGACTCGGGCGCCACCAAGCACATCCGCCGCCGCGTCGAAGAGAAACGCGACCTCATGAAGAAGAAGGCCGCCCAACTCGCCCCGACGGTCCGCGGCGCCATCCCCCTCGAGCGCCTGGCCGAGGGCCAGCGCGTCTGGATCGAGTCGATGCGGCGGCACGGCACCGTGAGCCGCGTCGACGCGAAACGCCGCATCGTCACCGTCGACGCCGAGGGCCTCGTCCTGGAGGTCGAGGCCGCCGCCATCCGCGAGCCCGACGAGGCCGCCCCGCCCGAGCCGAGGCCCGAGGGCCGCACCATCGTCTCGCGCCCGGCCGCGGTGGCGCCGGAACTCGACCTGCGCGGCCAGCGGGCCGACGAGGCGCGGCGGCGGTTGGAGACCTACCTCAACGAGGCGGCCCTGGTGGACCTCGGCAGCGTCCGCATCATCCACGGGTTCGGGACCGACGCCCTCCGCAAGATGGTCCACGACCTCGTCGGCGGGTACCCCCTGGTCGAGCGGTTCCGCTACGGCGAGAAGGCCGAGGGGGGGCGCGGCGTGACGGTGGTGACGCTGAAGTAGCCCCGCCCGGCGCAACCGGCGCCGAAAAGCGGGAAGTGTTTGCGCGGCGGGTCTCCGCACCCGCCGCGCAACGGGGCGGCGGAGCCCCAAGCGCCGGCGCCGAAAAGCGGGGCGGCGCGCCCCAGGCGCGCCACCCCATGCCTCAACGGAGCCGGTAGGGTACCCCTCGGTTCACCTCCCGTTGCCGTAGCGGCGGCCGATGAGAATCGTGCCGACGCCGCCGATCAGCAAGGCCATCGTCGCCGGCTCCGGGGTCATCAGGGCAAACGCCAGGTCCATGCTCTTGGTGCCCGTGTACGGGTTGCCGTTCTCGTAGGTATGGCCGGGCGGATAGACCAGGTCCTTCCAGAACCACCCCGCCCCGTGAATGTCGATGTAGGGGTCCCAGTACGCCGCGTCGTCGTTCCAGTGCTGGATGGAGGTCTTCCACCCGAAGGTGTAGCCCGTCCCGTCGAGGACGGTCGCCTCGACGGCCAGCCAGTAGACAAGCGGGGCGCCGGGCGTCCCCTGCTGGCGGAACGGGTCGTCCGGGAACAGGAAGTTGTACTGCCACGTCTGGGTGTGGTTGTCATTCAGATACGTCCCAGCCACCGGGTCGTACCAGTCCTCTACGCCGGTGGACCAGAGGATCGCGGCGTACTCGCCCGGATTGAAGACGTGGTTCCAGACCTCCAGGTTCGGCATGCTGTAGGGGCCCGCCGACGCGGGGATGTCGGTCCAGAAACTCAGGCGGAACCGCACCTGGTCGGTCTTGAGGTCGTTCAGCCAGGAGCCCCAGAGGTGGACGGCCGTAATGGGCATAGGGTCCGCGCAGAGATAGTCGTCGGCCAGCGTGACCGGCGTCACGGCCTTGATGTCGATGCCGTTCGTCGTGAGGTCCGGCGCCTGGGCGTACTTGAGCATCAGGTCGCCCTTCGCCCCGCCCGCCAGGACCAGCCCGAGGCAGACGGCGTACGTCAGGACTTGTGCGTGCCTCATCACAACCCCCTTTCGGCAGCCCGGCCCGGCGGCGAGGCCCGCGGCGTCGCGAAGACGCGCGGCCGGCCCGAACGCCTCTCCCACAGCCCTCCCCCAACATCCTCTCGGACGACGCACACCCGGGACGCGCCGCACGGCTACGGCTCGCGCGGCAAAGGCGAGCACCGTGCGTCAGCACAGCCTCTGCCAATGCCAACCGGCGCCTCGGGCGCACGCGCGCCGTAGCGCAGTCTGAACCGTCTCCTGTATCGGACGAATCCCTCTCCCTCGGGTGTTAGCTACGGTGGAATCTTACACCAGAATCGGCCGAAAGTCAAAAACCGCGAGCCGGGTTCGCCCGTAAGTGCTGAATCCAGAAGAACTTCGGCGCCGATGCAAACGCGCCCGAATCCGGCCCGGCCGACGAAATGCGGCCTCGCGCGCCCGAAAAAGCGGGCGGCGCCCCGCAAGGCGCCGCCCGTGTCATGCGGAACGACCTGCGCTCCCCGCCTACCGCCTGCGGCGACGGGCCAGGGCCACCAGGCACCCCACGCCCAGCAGAGCCATCGTCGCCGGCTCAGGCGTGCAAAGCGTCGCAATGTTCCAGTCCTTGACGCCGATGACGTTCTGCCAGAGGTCCTTGTACTCCTGGCTCGGGAAGACGATGTACTCGACGGCCGGTTGGTGATCGAGCCGCCAGTAGAACAGCAACTGGCCGCCGTCAGGCGAAGGCGTGATCTCCGGCGCCATGTCGGTTCCATCCACCAGCCTCAGGACGATGCCCGGGTCGGCCGGCGCGCCAATCATGTAGTCGACCAGGAGCCAGACCTCCTTGTACCAGGGCTGCGGCATTTCCTCGTTCTCGACGGCGAGGATCCACTCATCCGGACCCTCCTGCGCCCACGAGACCTGGTACGCCTTCGCGCCGGCGTAGCGCTCGTTGGTGTACCAGGAGCCCGAGACGGTATCGAGGTCGCGGAAGCGGGCATAGTCGAAGTTCTCGATGGCTTCCTGGGGTTTCTGGATGCCGGGGCAGAGTTTCGTGTAGCCGTTGGCCATCCAATCGTCGCGAGGATCGCCCACGACTCCGGCTTCCAACGTCCAGTAACTGAGCGGTGGGCTGGCCACGTCCGGCACCCAGAGATTGGTCCAGACGGCATCCCCGACCAGCCCATCATCGCTGTCGTGGAACACGGACACCTGCTGCGGGTTGACCGGCGGCGGCGGAATGTGGCTACTCGAGTAGTTGCCCCCGACCAGGGTCATGCCGTGGCCGACCGACGCCCCCGGGATCTCGAACGAGACACCGATGTACTGGCAACGCACCAGTTCGTCCAGGAGGTAGTCGTACTCGGCGTCCCACAGGTGCTTATTGACGCGCGTGACGTCGTTGTACGTCATGGCCGGGTTGTAGAAGGTCTTGTCCGGCGCGTTCGGGTTGTAGCCGTAGTTGAGGAGCCACCAGTTGACCGCCCGCTCGCAGTAGCCGGGCGCGGCCGTGCCGAAGTGGGCCGTCAGGTGGCCGTAGATGGCGTCGGCATCCTGCTGCGGCGTGTTGGCAGCCGTGCCCCATCCCGCCCCGGCCAGGAGGTTGGCCGCCACCGCCAGCCAGCACGAGTTGTCCGGCGGCGGGGTCGCGGGATTCTTGTTCACGTCCGGGACTTCGACCCCGTCGGCCTCCGGCTGCGACCACTTGTACACATCGTACGGCTTCGCGGGCTGCCCGAACACCGGCGCCGCCACCGCGGCGGCCACCAACAGCACAAGCAATACCAGACTGCAATGCCTTACTTTCATGGATCACCTCCACTCGCTTTCCCGGGGCCGCCACTCAGGCCGGCCCAACAATCCGTCCTATGCCATGCGACCGATCTAGACAGAGGGGGGGCGCGGCACAGGGAAGGCCGCGTCCCGCCTCATCGTGCACGCTCCAGTCACCCCTCGCCGCTACCGCCGCCGCCTGAGAAACGCCAGGCCGGCCCCTGCCGCCAGCAGCCCAAGCGTCGCCGGCTCGGGCATGCACACCGTCTTGACCACGATCTCCTCGATGTTGGTCGAGTTCACGAGCATGAAGGTGAGGGTCTCGCCATCCGGATTCGGGCTGATCGTGTTGACGCCGCCGTACGTGTACCAGTTGCCGCCGCCGTGCGGTGTCTGCGGCGGATCCGCCGCCGAGGGGGTGCCCGGCGGGTCCGTCGTCGGTGAGTCGCCCGTCGGGGTCGGCGACTTGTCCGACGTCACCTGCCAGTAGATCACCTTGTACAGGTTGTCGTCCTTGCTGTTGGGGATCCAGATCGAAACGGGGACGGGCACGCCGTCGGCGGGCAGGCCGTCCGGACCGTAGACCCCGATGTGAACGGTAGGCGTGGGAATCCCCGGGGTGCCCCCGGGCGAGCCCGGCGGCCAATAGTCGATGACCTGGATGGTGACCGCCACCGTGTAGTCCGGGTGGTCCGGCACCTGCTCCGGCCACTCGATGCAGGGCTCGCCGGTCGCGCCGAAGTTGTTCCAGAAGTCACTTGGCCACGTCGGGTTCGGCGCCGGGGTGCCCGACGGCCAGTCCTTGAACATCTCGGCGAACTGCCAGGCCGTGGACGTCTGCGGCCAAGGCAGACTCTGGTCCCACGGAGGCAGGTTGAGGTCCTCGGCCAGGAGCGACGACGCCGTCAGGCCGACCAGGGCACACAGCAAAGCGGTGATTCTCATCCTCGGGCTCCTTATGTGCAGAGTTCCCGCGGCCACCGGCCGCGTGACCCGGTTCCCTTAGACTTGGCGCCCGTGGACTACCCGCAGGACCCTTCAGGACAACGAAAAAAGGGCCCGGACCCGAAGGTCCTGCCCTCCCGATGACGTGCCCGCGCTTTACAACCCCTTAAACTCCGAGGGTACTATACCCCACTTTCCTCAGGTTGTCAAATCCGTACAGGGATTCTCGTGAAAACACGACCCGCGCCGCCGCCAATGCCCTCCCCCGGCCAACCGTGCAAGGCCGCTGCTCCCTCCTGCTCCCCAGACCACGGTCTGCCGCTTAGGCGTATCCTGCCCGCTCTTAGTACTACAACGCAACTTAAGCCTCCAAAATGCAACAACGCAACACCGATAACG
>CAYGZE010000121.1:0-11551 GCA_964354185.1 uncultured Anaerolineales bacterium
AGGTACCCCTCGTCGGACTTCTGGACGATGAGTGGCAGGGGGGAGCCGTCCTTGGCCACGAAGAGAGGCTTGGCGGGCATTGCGGATTGCGGATCGCGGATTGCGGATATCAGGAAGACGCACTGCGCGCCTTCCGACTCCGAGAGAAGGCCCTTCTCCCGCAGGGCCTCGACGATGCCGGGCAGGACGTCGTTGTACGCGCTCTCGCCGCGGATGTCGGCGTCGGTCAGAAGCACGCCCAGGCGATCATAGAGTTGAGAACAGTGTTCCATTGATAGTCTGCGATATAGAGCCCATCGCAGATTCGCAGACGGATCTCCTGCATGCAGGCGAACCACGGCCTGTCTTGATTCGCTTGCGAACTGGGCATCCTGGTCAAAGCGCTCCTTCGCGTCTCTGTAGAATTGCTCCAATTCAGAAAGCGCCATTGAGCTTCTGCCCAACCGCTCGAGGTATGCGACCAGCATGCCGAACTGCGTGCCCCAGTCGCCGACGTGGTTCTGCTTCACCACGTTGTGGCCGGCGAAGTCGAGCATCCGGACCAGGGCGTCGCCGATGATCGTCGAGCGCAAATGCCCGACGTGCATCTCCTTCGCCAGGTTCGGCGCCGAGTAATCGACGACGACCGTCTCGGGCGGGTCGGCCCGCGGCACGCCCAGGCGGTCATCTTCGGACCGCTCGGAAGGCACCTGGTTCACCGCGCCGAGTTGCGCGGCCACCCAATCGGCCTTGAGGCGCAGGTTGATGAAGCCGGGACCCGCGATCTCGGGCTTCTCGGCCAGGTCCGCAAGGTCGAGATGTGCCAGGACCGCCTCGGCCACGTCGCGCGGCTTCCGTTTCAGCCGCTTCGCGAGGCCCATCGCCCCGTTGGCCTGGTAGTCGCCGAAGCGCTCTTCCTGGCTGCCTGTGACGATGGCGGGGGCGTCGGGCGCACCGGGAAACGCCGCGCGCAGGGCGGCCGTCACGCGCTCGTCCAGGATGCGCCGGACGTTGGGCATCAGGCGTCTCCGCGTCGTTCGACCCGGAGGTTCTCGACGGGCGGGGTCGCGGCCTCGAGGTCGCGCGGCTTCCATCCCCGCCGCCAGTCGACCCGCGGGGCGTCGCCCCACAGGAGTTCCAGGTCGTAGTAGGACCGCGACGCCTCGCTGAAGAGGTGGACGACCACGTCGACGTAGTCGATGAGGACCCAGCCGGTCTCGTAGCCCTCGGAGCCGAAGGGGCGCTCGCCCAGGGCGGCCGCAGCCCGGCGGACGTGGTCGGCGGCGGCGCGCATCTGGCGGGCGCTGGTGCCTGTGGCGACGACGAAGAAGTCGGTGACGGGCGAGACGCGGCGCAGGTCGAGGATGGCCACGTCGTAGGCGCGGTTCTCGGCGCACGTTCGCGCCATCTCGATGGCAAGACGGCGCGAGGTGGTCTTGCGCTTGGCCATCACTTCGCCAGATGGTCCCAGCCGATGTGGAGCAGGTTGCTGATGACGGGACCGAATTTGACGACCAGGCCGGCAAAGACGACGCTGACCATGCTCATGAGTTTCACGAGGATGTTCAGCGACGGCCCGGACGTATCCTTGAACGGGTCGCCAACGGTGTCGCCGACGACGGCCGCCTTGTGCGGCTCGGACCGCTTGCCGCCGTGGTGGCCGCCCTCGATGTACTTCTTGGCGTTGTCCCACGCGCCGCCGGCGTTGGCCATGAAGACGGCGACCGCGAAGCCGCCGCACAGGCCGCCCACCAGGAGGCCCATGACGCCGCCCACGTCCAGGAGGAGGCCCATTGCCACGGGAGCGATGATCGCCAGGAGGCTCGGGAAGATCATCGCCCGCTGGGCGCCCTTGGTGGCGATCTCGACGCAGGCCGCATAGTCCGGCTTGGCCTTGCCTTCCATGATGCCGGCGATGGTGCGGAATTGGCGCCGGACCTCGTCAATCATGCGGCCGGCGGCCTTGCCGACCGCCTTCATCGTCAGGGCGCAGAAGACGTACACCAGCAGCACGCCGCAGAAGACGCCCACGAGGAAGTTCGGGTTCATCGGCGTGCACCCGTAGTGCCGCATGAAGTCGAGCATCCCCGCCTGGTAGGCGCGGACGTCCTCGATCTTGCCCTTGGCCACGTCCCCGCCCGCCACCGGGATCAGGTAGAGGACCTTCTTGCCGGCCATCGCGCCGGTGCCATCGAAGACGCCCTCGGTCACGCCGGCCGGCGCTTCGCGTTCGACGGTCCCCTCGCTCATGCCGGATACCTGGAGGTAGGCCATGGTGGCGTTCATGCGGTCCTGCCACGAGTCGCCGGTGGCGGGGACGAATTGGGCGAACTTGCCGTAGCCCACGGGCACGACCGTTCCGCTCTCGGCCGCCTGGACCGTGTAGGTGGTCGACGCCTGGCGGTGCATGCCGACCCGCACCTCCTCCACGTAGGCCGCCAGGAGCGCCAGGGCCGTGAGGGCCGCACTCCCGATGGCAAAGCCCTTGCCGGTGGCGGCCGTCGTGTTGCCAAGGGCGTCGAGGGCGTCGGTGCGCTTACGGACCTCGGGCGGTTGATGGCTCATCTCGGCGTTGCCGCCCGCGTTGTCGGCGATCGGGCCGTACGCGTCGGTCGCCAGCGTGATCCCCAGGGTCGAGAGCATGCCGACGGAGGCGATCGAGATGCCGTAGAGGCCCATCGTGATGTTGTGGAACCCGCCCGGCAGGGCGAACGCCACGATCATGGCCGCGCCGACCGAGAGGACCGGGATCCACGTCGAGAGCATGCCGGTCGCGATGCCGCCGATGATGACCGTGGCCGGGCCCGTGAGGGCCTGGTCGGCCAGCCACCGGGTGGGCTTATAGTCGGACGAGGTGTAGTACTCGGTGGCCTTGCCGATGATGACGCCCGAGACGAGGCCCGCCAGGACGCTCCCGAACAGGGCCCAGGGCAGGGCCAGATACCAGACGATGAAGGCCGTCGCGGGAACCACCAGGGCGCTGGCGAGGAAGATGCCGCGGTTCAGGGCGGCCATGAGGGCCTTCATGCTGGCGTCCTCGCGGGTCCGAACGACGAACACGCCGAGGACCGACGCCAGGGTGCCCAGGCCCGCCAGGATCAGGGGGGCCATCAGCATGTTCATCTTGGCCGTCTCGTCGCTGGCCGCGCCGCTGAAGGTGGCCGCGACGCCTAGGGCCGCCGTCGCCAGGATCGAGCCGCAATAGGATTCGTACAGGTCGGCGCCCATGCCGGCGACGTCGCCGACGTTGTCGCCCACATTGTCGGCGATGGTGGCGGGGTTCCGCGGATCGTCCTCGGGGATGCCGGCCTCGACCTTGCCCACGAGGTCGGCCCCGACGTCGGCGGCCTTGGTGAAGATGCCGCCGCCGACGCGGGCAAAGAGGGCCTGGCTCGAAGCGCCCATGCCGAAGCACAGCATGACGACCGTGATCTGCTCCAGGCTCATGGGCGCCCAGCCGAGCGTCTCGACCGCCATGCGGCCCCAGACCTGGTGCAGGAAGAGGAACCACAGCGAGATGTCCAGCAGGCCCAGGCCCACGACCGTCAGGCCCATGACCGACCCCGCCCGGAACGCGATCGTCAGGCCGTGGTTCAGGCTCTGCATCGCGCCGTGGGCCGTCCGGTTCGACGCCTGGGTGGCCGTCTTCATCCCGATGAAGCCCGAGAGGCCCGAGAAGAACCCGCCCGTCAGGAACGCGAAGGGCACCAGGGCGTGCTGCACGTGCAGGCCGAACGCCATGACGGCCAGCAGGCAGGAGGTCACTACGAAGAAGATGGCCACGACCTTGTACTGCTGCCGGAGGTAGGCATAGGCGCCCTCGCGGACGGCCGCGGCAATCTCCTGCATCTCCGCCGAGCCCTCGCCCTCCTTCATCACGCTCTTGTAGAAGTAATACGCCATAACCAGAGCGCCGATCGAGCCCAGAGGCGCGAGCCAGAACGCCCACGGCAGGTGGCGGGCGCCGCCGGCCGCCTCGACGGCAGGCTCGGTCGCCGTCGGGCCCGTCGCGCTCCAGAGTTGGGACGCAACCAGCGCCAGAGCGGTGAAAAGGGTGACGCTCACCATCACGCGGACGTACTTGGGCAACCTTCTGGTCGCGCGGCGTTTCATCGCGGAGCCTCTCCTCGTCTGTGCCGGTGCCTCGGCGGCCGTCGCGCCGCCGCGGGCCCGCCCCCTTCCCGAAAAGCCCCTCCTTCTACGCGCCGGCGGCCCGCGGAGCAAGCAAAAAATGGCCCCCCGCCCGGCCCGTCGGAAAAGCGCTTGAACCGCCGCCCGGAAACGCTATACTACCCGCTCTTCCGGGTGCGGCAACGTGTCACAGGGAGGAACGGCGGTGCCAGCGAAATGTGCAGTGTGCGGGAAGACGCCCCGGGTGGGCAACTCGATCGCCCGGCGCGGGAAGGCCAAGTACCTGGGCGGCGTGGGCCGCAAGATCACGGGCATCACGCGCCGGCAGTTCCGGCCGAACCTCCAGAAGATCCGCGTGACCCTGCCCGACGGCACCGCGAAGCGCCTGACGGTCTGCGCGAAGTGCCTGCGGTCCGGCCGCGTCCGCAAACGCGTCAAACGCGTCATTCCCCCGACCGAGAAGTAGCCGGCGCCGGACGGGCGCGGGCAGAGGTGGCCGATGGCCCTGTCCAGGGAAGAGGTGCTCAAGGCCGGCACGCTCAGCCGCATCCGCCTCTCGGAGGAGGACGTGGCCCGGTTCGCGTCGCAACTCTCCGACGTCCTCGGGTACGTGGACAAACTGCGCGAACTCGACACCCGCGGCGTCGAGCCGCTGGCCCACGCGCTGCCGATTCACAACGTCCTTCGCCCCGACGAGCCCCGCGAGGGCCTCACGCCCGAGCAGGCGCTCGCCGGCGCCCCGGAGTCCGCGGGCGATTGCTTCCGTGTGCCGCGCGTCATCGACGACGGCACCGGCGCCTGAGGGACCCCGGAGGCCGGCTTCTCGAGCAGGCGGATCGCACGCGATGTCACCAACCGAGTCGACAGCCCGCCAGGTCCGTGATGCCATCGCCGGGCGCCAGGCGAGCGCCGCCGAGGCGACCGAGGCCTGTCTGGCGGCCATCGACCGGATCGACCCCCAGGTGCATGCCTTCCTCTCGGTGGACCACGCGGGCGCCCGCCGCCGCGCCGCCGAGATCGACCGGCGCCTGGCCGCCGGCGAACCGGCGGGCCTCCTGACCGGCCTGCCCGTGGCGATCAAGGACAACCTCTGCACGGCCGACGGGCAGGCGACGACCTGCGCGAGCCGCATCCTGGAGGGCTGGCGGGCGCCCTACAACGCCCACGTCGTCGAGCGCCTGCTGGCCGAGGGGGCCGTCATCGTCGGCAAGACGAACCTGGACGAGTTCGCCATGGGCTCGTCCACCGAGAACTCGGCCTACGGGACGACGCGGAACCCGTGGGCCCTCGACCGCGTGCCGGGCGGGTCGAGCGGCGGCAGCGCCGCGGCCGTGGCGGCCCGGATGGTGCCCGTCGCTCTCGGGTCCGACACGGGCGGCTCGATCCGCCAGCCGGCGGCGCTGTGCGGCGTGGTGGGCGTCAAGCCGACCTACGGCCGCGTGAGCCGCTACGGCCTCGTCGCGTTCGCCTCCAGCCTGGACCAGATCGGCCCCATCGCTCGGACCGTGGGCGACGCGGCCCTCCTCCTCCAGGCCGCCGCCGGGCACGACGCGCGCGACTCGACCTGCGTCTCGCAGGCCGACCAGCCGCTGCCCGATTACCTGGCGACGCTCGAGGAGGCCGTCGAGGGCCTGCGGATCGGCATACCCCGGCAGTTCTTCGCCGAGGGTCTCGACGCCGAGGTGGAAGCGGCCGTGCGCGAGGCCCTGGGCGTCTACGAGCGGCTCGGCGCCAGGCTTCTCGACGTCGACCTGCCGCACGCGACCGACTACGCCATCGCGACCTACTACATCGTCGCCACGAGCGAGGCGTCGTCGAACCTCGCCCGCTACGACGGCGTCCACTACGGCCACCGGTCGCGCGATCACGCCGACATGATCGACATGTACATGCGCAGCCGCGCCGAAGGCTTCGGCGACGAGGTCAAACGCCGCGTCATGCTCGGCACCTACGCCCTGAGCGCCGGCTACTACGACGCGTACTACAAGAAGGCGCTCCAGGTCCGCCGCCTCATCCGCCGCGACTTCGAGGGGGCCTTCCGCCAGGTCGACTGCCTGATGGGCCCCACGAGCCCGACGCCCGCCTTCCGGATCGGCGAGCGGGCGGCCGACCCGCTGGCGATGTACCTGTCGGACATCTACACGGTCTCGTGCAACCTGGCGGCTATCGCGGGCCTGAGCGTCCCGTGCGGGTTCACGGGGGCGGGCCTGCCGGTGGGCCTCCAGATTCTCACGGACGTCTTCACCGAGGACCGGCTCCTTCGGATCGCCCGCATGTACGAGCGCGAGGTCGACTGGGCCGCCCGGGCCCCGGCCCTCGTCGCGGGCGGCGGGGGAGGTGCGGCATGAGCGCCGCCGAACTCGTCCCCACGATCGGCCTGGAGGTCCACATGCACCTGGCGACGCGCACCAAGATGTTCTGCGCGTGCCGGGTCGCCTACGACGAGCGGCCCAATTCGTGCGTCTGCCCCGTCTGCCTCGGCATGCCGGGCGTCCTGCCCGTGATGAACGCGCGGGCCATCGAACTCGCGGTCCGCATGGCCCTGGCCCTGGGCTGCACCATCCCCGACCTCGCCAAGTGGGACCGGAAGCACTACTATTACCCGGACCTGCCGAAGAACTACCAGATCTCCGAGTACGACCAGCCCCTGGGCGTGGACGGCCACCTGGACGTCGAGACCGCGGGCGGCGTGCGGCGGATCGGCATCATCCGCGTCCACCTCGAGGAGGACGCCGGCAAACTCATGCACGCCGAGGGCGGCGGCGACTACTCGGTCGTCGATCTGAACCGCACGGGCACGCCTCTCCTGGAGATCGTCAGCCACCCGGATATTCACAGCGCCGAGGAGGCCCGCGCCTACGGCGAGACGCTGCGGCAACTGGCCGTCTACCTCGGCGTGAGCGGCTGCAACATGCAGCTGGGCCAGATGCGCTTCGAGCCTAACATCAGCCTCCGCATCGGGACCGGCCCTGACGGCAAGCCGCGCTACACCCCGATCGCCGAAATCAAGAACCTGAACTCCTTCCGAAGCGTCGAGCGGGCGTGCGCGTACGAGATCGCCCGCCACCGCCAGGCCTACGAGGACGATCCGGCCGGTTACACCCTCGAGCGCCTCGGCAAGGAGACGCGCGGCTGGAACGACGCCGAGGAACGAACGTACCTCCTCCGCTCGAAGGAAGAGGCCCACGACTACCGGTACTTCCCGGAGCCCGACCTGGTGCCGCTGGTGCCCGACCGCGCGTGGGTCGAGGCGATCCGGCAAGACCTTCCCGAGTTGCCCTGGCAGAAGCGCAAGCGTTACATCGAGATGGGGCTCCCCGAGAAGATTGCTGACGCACTCGTCGACGAAGCTTACATAGCGCAGTTCTTCGACATCTTGCTCGACAGTGTCAGAGCGCGCCCTGAGGCGAGAACCTGGGGCGAGCCGCGATCCCAGCAACTTGCCTCGATCTGGCTGCTTCAAGATGTGCGCCGGGCAATTAACGAGAAGCGGATTGACGCGCCGGGGCTAGCCCCTCCTCTCAATGATCGGCTGGCAGAACTGATTTCGCTCGTCGAAACTGGCCAGATCAACCGGAACACCGGGGCCGAGGTGTTCAACAAGATGCTCGCGACGGGCAAGTCGGCTGCCCAGATCGTCCGGGAAGAGAACCTCGCCCAGGTGGCCGACTCGGGCGAGATTGAAGCGCTAGTCGACCAGGTGATCGCCAACAATCCCAAGGTCGTCCAGGACTACCAGGGCGGAAAGAAGGCGTCGCTCGGCCGCCTCATCGGCGAGACCATGAAGGCCAGCGGCGGCAAGGCCAACCCCCAGATCGTCCGCGAGATCCTCATCCGCAAACTCGGCGGGTGAGGCGCGGCCGGGCCTGCGCCGGCGCACTTCCTCTAAACCGCGAGCGGGCCGTCCGGCGGGGGCGGCGCCTTGCGGCCGCCGATGCGGTTCTCCTCGCCCCGCCACAGGCGCACGTAGTTCGCCCGGTGCCGCGCCAGAACCATCGCCACGAGCGCCAGGACGAACAGCGTCACCGGCAGGCACGCGCCCCACGCCCTCGCCCAGTTGAACCCGAGGTACCCCGCCACCAGGGCCAGCGCTGCCACCGACGAGCCGACCGCGACGTACCGCGTCACCAGCACGACCAGCACCCACACGCCGAACGCCGCCAGCGCCATCCATCGAAGAAGCGGCAGCCCCAGCAGGACGCCCAGGCTGGTGGCCACGGCCTTGCCGCCGCGGAACCGCAGGTACACGGGCAGGACGTGTCCCAGGATCGGCGCCAGGGCCACCGCCACCAGGGCGAGCCACTCGCCCCGCTCCCACAAGCCTGGGTCGGCCGCGTAGCCCAGGAGCGCCGGAAGCCACCGGGCAGCGGCCCAGACCGGCAGGAACCCTTTCCCCATGTCCAGGAGGAACGCGAGGACGCCAGACGCCGCCCCGCACACGCGTCCGCAGTTGGTCGCCCCGATGTTGCGCGAGCCCTCCAGGCGGATGTCCTTGCCGTGCGCGAACCCGATCAGCAGCCCGAACGGAACGGCCCCCAGGAGGTAGGCGCCCGCGCACCAGGCGGCGGTGATCAGCGCGTCGGTCACGGCTGCGCCTCCTTGCGCGCGGCGACGCGCTGGAAGACGGCCATCATCTCGCGGAAGTTGCGCTCGAGGGGATACTGCTCGGCGGTCTGGCGCGCGGCAACGCCCATCGCGCGCCGCAGGTCGGCGTCCAGCAGGCGCGTCATGGCCGCCGCCAGCGCCGCGGTGTCGGCCGGCGAGTCGATCAGGAGGCCGTCGCGGCCGTCCTGCATCAGTTCGCTCGCCCCGTTGAAGCGCGTCGTCAGGACCGGCAGCCCGCACGCCAGCGCCTCCAGCACGACGAGGCTGCACGGGTCGTACCACGTCGGCTGAACGTACACGTCAGCGGCCGCGTAACCCGGCAGCACGTCGGCCAGCGGCCCGATGAACCGGACCCGGTCGCCGCAGCCGAGCCGCGCGGCCAGGCGGCGGTACGGGCCGGGGTCGGCCTTGCCGGCCACCAGCACGCACCAGCGCGCGGGCGCCGGCGGAAGGCGTGCGGCCGCCGCGACCAGTTCGCGGACCCCTTTGAGTTTGAAGTTGTGGGCCACGACGAGGAAACACGCCTGGCCGTCGTCGATGCCGAACTCCTGGCGCGCGGCCGCGCGTTTCGCCTCGCAGGCCGCCGGGCTGAAGTGCGCCACGTCCACGCCGTTGTAGACGAGGTGAAGACGCCCCTCGGGCACCCGATGGAACGCCTGCATGTCGCACCAGACCATGCGGCTGATGGCGACGACCTCGGGCGGCGGGTCGGCGCGGTATTGACGGGCCTCGATCCGCAGTTGCGTCCGCACGCGCGGGTTGACGGCGTCGGAGAGGGCCTTGAGGGCGCGCAGGAGGGGGTTGCGGATGAGGAGGCGGTTCTGCCGCCGGCTGGCGCGGAGCGTCCCGCCGTGGGGCTGGAGGACGTCGGCACCGAGCGTGCGACCGACGGCCACGACGACGTCGAGGTCGGCGCGGCGCGCGGCCCGCTCGGCAGCCCAGGCGAACCGCCGGTCGCGCCCCCATCGCGTGAACCCGCGCCGCATGATGCGGTGGGTGAACGCGCCCTCGGGCGACGCGCCGAACCCCGAGGCGAACACGTGAACCTCGTGGCCGGCTGCGAGCAACTCGGTCGCGAAACGGTACACGTAGGTCTCCGCGCCGCCCCGGGCGGGATCGAGGTTCTCGACCTGGAAACCGATCTTCATGCCTCACCCTCGGCCTTGCCGCGCCGGGCTTGCCATGGCGCCGCCCTGGCGAGCCGGGCCTCGCAGCGCGCCGCGTGTCGCGCGATCCGGCGCGCCTTGGCGATGACCTGGCGGATCAGCCGCTTGTGGTCCGCGCCGAGGCGGCGCGTCTCGAAGTACGCTCGCGCGAAGCGCATGCGGTCCGTCCTCGTGAACACGGCCGACCGGATGAGCGTGGCCCGCGACGGCATCGACGAGAAAAGGAGTGCGGCCAGGTCCTTGACGACCCGCCGCTCGCCCCTGCCGGGGCGGTGGCCCCGGACGCGCTGGAGGTCAATGAGGTGCAGGACGGGCTCCTCGCCCGCCGCGGCGCGGACCAGAAAGTGGCAGAGGTAGAAGTCGCGGTGCGTGAACCCCGCGGCGTGGAACCGCCGCGCCAGGCGCGCGAGGCCGCGGACCAGCCGGCGCTTGGCGGCCACGGCCCCGCGCGACCGATCCGTGCCGAACGTTCGCTCGCAGTATTCGTCCGCTTGGACGGCCCCCGGGACCTCCTCCGTGAGGAGGCAACTCTGCTCGCGCCGGCCGCCATGCGTGAGTTCCTCGCCGACGGCCACGATCCGCATCGTCGGGATGCCCAGGTCGGACAGCCGGACGATGTTCCGCGCCTCGGCCATCGCGAAAGAGACTGCCCCGCCCAGGCTGACCGTCCGCCGCAGGGCCGTCCGCCACGGAACGCGGGTGTGCCGCTTCAGGTAGACGACGCGCCGCCCGCCGCCGGGCTCTTCGAGTTCGGCGCGGACGGTCAGGCGGCCCGGGACGTCGCGGTACGGGCGGCCGCCCTGGAAGTTCATGATCGCGTCGAGCGTCATAAGGCCCGCCGCCTTGAGCGCCGGGCGGAACGCCTCGTTGATGCGGAGGCGCCCGCCGTCGATGTCCATCATCATCTCGTCGGCCAGCGGCACCATGCCGGGCGGCGCCGCGCGGCGTTCGGCCAGCAGGTGGGGATCGCGCCCGCGCCCCGCGATGCGCGCGGCCTGGCGCTCGATACGCCGGATGAGCCCCCGCGCCCGGGCCGCATGGGGCGACCCGAGATACGATCGCAGCACGCGCAGGCGGTCGGTCCGCGTGACCGCCGGGCCCGTCGCCGTTGCCAGAAGTGCTGCCAGGTCGGCTGCCGCGCGGCTCGCGGTCCGGCGGCGCAGGCGCTGCGGGTCGATCAGGACGATCCGTGGGGCCGGCCCGTCAGGCGCCTCGATGTACACGTGCTTGGCGTAGAGGTCCGGGAACG
Organism: uncultured Anaerolineales bacterium; assembly: GCA_964354185.1. GTDB lineage: Bacteria > Planctomycetota > Phycisphaerae > FEN-1346 > FEN-1346 > CAYGZE01. Next base: position 11,131 of record CAYGZE010000121.1, read on the forward strand.
AGAGGCCCGCGTCGTGCAGCCGGCGCACGGCCTCGCCCACCGCGCGGGCCACGGCGCGGCGGGCCCGGGCCGCCGGTCCGCGGGCGGCCCCCGCGGGCAGGCCGAGGACATAGGCCGCAAGCGACACGCCACGCACCTCGCGGAAGACGATGAGCGATCTCGGCTCGGCGCCGCCCGGAGCGCACCCGAACGCGATGGGCTCGGCCACGGGGATGCCGGCGGCCCGCAGCCGCCGGGCGTTCTCCCACTCGCGCCGCGCGGGGAGGTCCGGCCACCGCAGCCGCGCCAGATCGGTCCACGACCGCCGGGCCTCGCGGCCCCACTGGCGCTTGACGTAGACGACGACGGGCGCGCCGGCATCGGCCCCGCGCAGGGCGAGCCGCGAGGTGGACCGCCAGCGGTGGCCGTCGACCCGCCCGCG
>CAYGZE010000122.1:0-11538 GCA_964354185.1 uncultured Anaerolineales bacterium
GTCGAACGGCGCGGCCTCGGCCCAGAGGTCGTCGAACCACTGGCGGACCTGTCGGACGGGGGTCGGCTCGTACCGGCCCAGGTTCAGTTCCATGTTCGTCGTCAGGCCCGCGGCCGTGAAGTTGCTCGACCCTACGATCGTGCCTTCTTCGTCGGCGAAGATATACGCCTTGCCGTGCAGGAACGCTTTCTCGTACCTGCGGACCTCGATGCGGCCAGAGGCGAGGAACTCAAGCAGCCTCCGCAGCGCTGTGTCCGTCTGGGGGGTGAAGGCCAGATGGTTGCGATCCTTGACGAGGCCCTCGTAGTTCGCGCGGATGGCCGCCTCAACCAGGCGCGCCTCGAACCGCTCGCCTGGCGGGTCGCCGGGCTTTCGGACCGGCCGCACGGGCGGTGGGATCGGCTCTCGGGGACATTTCCACTCGGCGCCGGGATTCCGCGATCGGGGCGCTCCGGCTTCGGCACGACCTCCCCGCACGGGAGGGTGTCCTCTCGGCTATCGGCGGCGGAGCGGGTAGGTCACTTCGCGGCGGCGCCCTCGAAGACGTAGAGCAGGATGGAGCCGGCGGGCAGGCCGCCCTTGGCGCCGCCCGTCTGCTCGTTGACGACGAAGGTGCCGTCGGACAGGGCGGCGGCGGGCACGTCCTTCGACTCGGGCGCGATGTTCAGCTTCTCACGGTTCGTCAGGCGCGGGTCGCCTGCGAGGCGGTGAAGGGTGATCTTCGCGGCCGACTGAAACGGCAGGCGGAGCGTGACGGGGATTGAGCCGTCGCCGAAGTCGGCGCCGTCGTGGCGCCCGTCGAGTTTGCGGGAGACGAGGAAAACGGACCAGCGGTCGCCGTCGCGCATGGCGTAGGTGCTCGCGAGGGGGTAGGTCTCCGTCTGCTTACCCGCGCGCTCGAAGGTGGGGACGGAGCGCTCCTCGACGGCCACGAGGTCGCCGGAGGCGAAGCGGTTCCGGAGGGCGAGGGCCTGCCAGCCGGGACTGGGGCGGAAACCGTCCCAGAGGGGCGTGTGGCTGTTCCAGTAAGAGCCCTGCCCGTAGCCGAGGAAGCACTGATAGGTCCAGCCATAAGCGTAACTTCGCATCCAGGAATCGAGGGCGGCGACGGCCATGGCCAGCGATTTGCCGTAGCGCTCGTTGGCTTCTTTCTGGGCGGGGGAGTCGCGGCCGGGCAGCGCGTAGCCGCTCGGTCCGCCCTCGTAGGCGGCGATGTCGTACTCATGGCCGGCCTTGGCGAGGGCGTCGTGGGCCTCCATCATGCGGACCTGGCTCCGCTCCGGGCCGGCGAGGAACCCCAGGAGCGTCTCCTGGACGCCGTGGTCGTCGAAGCGGTCGCCGGACTCGTCGCCGGTCTCCCACTTGGGTCCGACGTAGTTGGCGTGCCCCAGGACGGTGACCCAGGGGTCGGTCTGCATGGCCTCCTCCCCATAGCCGACCACGCGCCCGTCCTTCTCGACGCTTCCGTTGTAGCCCGCGCCGAGGCAGAAGCGGATCTTCGTGTCGAGGCCCTGCGACTTCCAGTAGGGGCTCTTCTTCATGGTCTCGACGAGGTAGCGCGTGAAGAAGCCGTACTCCGGCCCGCCCTGCCAGACGGCGTTGCGCGTGCTGAAGCCGAGCCAGTCGTCGAAGACGCCGTTGTGCCAGGTCTCGTTGCCGAACTCGACGACGATCTCGGCGAACTCGTCCGTCCAGGGCGTCCCGGTGCCGCGCTGCTGGTAGCGGCGGTAGGCCCAAGGCTTGGCCTGGGGCGTGTCCGTCTTCGGATCGTAGGGCGCGGCGAGGTACTCGACGAAGGCGAGCCAGTCGGCCTCCGTGTGGAGGATGTGTTGGAGCACCAGCCAGGGGCGCATACGCGTCCGCGCGTCCGGACCGGTCCTGAGGTCGAACGCCAGGCCCATCGGTAGCGTCATGTCCATGGTCCCCTCGACGGCGGTGCGCCAATCGGGGCGCACGGAGGAGGTGGCGTACCAGCCCAGGATGGAGGCCATCGTGGCGTCGCGCGCGAGGAACCAGATGCGATGGGCGCCTTTCGGGCCGGCGGCGGGCTGGCTCCGGAGGAGTTCCTCCAGGACGGTGGCGTTGGGGACGTAGAGGGCCTGAGCGTCCTCGGGGCGGTCGCAGCGGAAGATCCGGGCATTCTCTATCCAGAGCGTGCCGGGGCCAGTGAAGGCGAACTGGTGGCCGAAATGCCAGGGATCCCGGGGGCGGTCGGGGCCGGTGAAGTCGAATGCCTGCCGCTTCCACTCGCCTGTGACCTGGAAGGCCTGGCGGATGTCGGGGTACCCGCGGCCATAGGAGAACGTGACGGCGCCGTCGCCGCCCAGCCCCTCCTGGCGGAGCCAGACCTCCAGACGATAGCGCCGGCCGGGTTCCAGTTGGCCGTACCAGACCGACTCGCCGCCGTGCTCGGTCCCGATGAAGACGGTCTGGCTGATGGTGTGGTCGCCGGGGCCGGCCTTGACCTGGAGGCAGGTCTCTCCCGGCTCGACCAGGGCGGCGGGGACGGGTTTCGGGTGCGGGGCGAAGGAGAAGGCGACGCCCGCGTCGCCGTTCCAGTACCATGCGGGGGCGTCGGGCGGGTTGCCGATGCCGCGGACGCGCGGGTTGACCAGGCGCATGTCGAAGCTCCCGAAGCGCTTATCGACGACGACGTAGTCGAACTTCTCGAGTTTGGGCGTCTCGGGCGTCACGTAGACGCGCGACTCCTGCCGAGAGGCGGGGGCGGCCGAGCGCTTCAGGCGATAGGCGACGACGTTCGGCGAGGGGCTCGCCTTCCAGGAGAGCGTGACGCACCCATCGCCCGCGACGGCGGCAAGGCCCTGCGGCGGCTCGGGCTTCGTCTTGGCGGCCGCGTCGCCCTCGGGCGGCACGGGGTTGATTGCGTAAGCCCGCGTGTCGGAGCGGCCCTTGCCATCGGTCACCCGGAGGAAGAGGCGTAGGGGCGGCGAGTCGGCCTTGGCCCTGCCGGAGATGCGGCCGCTGGCGGGATCGAGGCGGAGGCCGTCCGGAAGCGCGAGGGGCGCGCCTTGTGCATCGACGGTCTGCCACTGGCAGGGCGGCTGGCCGCCGTGGACCTCGGGGGCGAGGGTAGAGTCGGCGCTGGCCTTCAGGGGAGGTACCTTGTCCTCACCCCTGCCGATGAGGATGTGCGGGGGCGTGTCAAGGCCGCGCTTCGGGGTGGCCGTGGCCTCCGCCGAGGGTTCGGACTCCTCACCGCCGGGCCCGACGGCGACGACGACATACCAGTAGGCGCGGCCGTCCTGGAGGCCGGCGGTGTCCGTGCAGGAGAGGTTCCCGTGGCGGATCCACGCATTCGGGTAGACGTCGGCGTAGCGCGTGGCCACCCAGCCGCCGTCGCGGAAGCCGGCGGCCCCTTCGGGGAGGATCTGGCCCTTGCCCACGAAGAGGACGTGATCCGCTTTCGAGATGTCCAGGTACTTACCACTTTCGTTAAGGGGCAGGACCTTCCCTTGGTTGTCGACGAGGCGGTAGATGCGGAGGTTCGCACCACTCAGGAAGCCGGAGGCCCAGAGGTCCCACCAGGAGGTGCCAGGGCCGTCGATCTCAAACCAGTTGGGGCCGCAGGCCATGACGCGGTGGAGGTTGCGCCAGTAGACGGGTTCGTTGCCCGGGTTGCGGACGAAGTTGTTGGCGGCCCACTCGACGGCACCGCAGCGGCCCCAGCCGTTGGCGCCCAGGGGCGGGACCTTGGCGGCCGGACGGAGGACCTTGGTCGTGACGACGAACTCGGCCGGCGCGCCGGGGTCGGCGGCCCGGGCGCCCGCGGCCGCCACAACGAGGGCGGCTCCAACGCACAGCGCGCGCAGGCCCCGGTGCCGGCGGGCCTTCTTCGCGGGCGGGGGCGCTGCGGGCCCCTGCGGCGCGGCGGGAGGCGCGGCAGGCGGAGGCGCCCGGCGGCCAGCTCCAGGAGGCGCAGGCGCGGGACGCGGCACAGGCGCCGGCGGCGGCGCCGGCTTCGGTTCGGGCGGCACCGGAGAAGTCGGCGGCTGCGCTGCCGGGCCGGTCTCGATCGCGGCCCCCAGTTCCCGCTCCAGATTCTCCAGGCGTTCCTCGGTGATCATGTCAGGCCCCTTCCACTTGCACGGGTTGCACGTCCGCTCAGGCACGGCAGGCGTGCGGTGGCCTGAGGACTTCCCAGGTATACATCGGGAGATGCCGGCAAGCAAGGCCGCCGCGCGGGGCCCGCCGGCCAGATCGCCCCGCCGTTCGTCGCCGGCGCGCGGGAAACGCCTCCACGGGGCGTTTCCGGAGACGCCGATCGCGCCGGTGGCCCCAGGTGTCGGGCCCGGGCCTCGGAGCGGACGGACTGGCAGCAAACCGGCACTTGGCGGGCCAGGGCTCGCTCGGTGCCGCGCGGCCGCGGTCCCTCGGCCCGGGGGCGTCGGGCCCCGGCGGGCGCGCCGCAAGGCGGCCCGCCACGGGCGCCCGCTCCCGGCGCGCGGGTCAGTCGCCAGGACGCCGAGGCCGCGGCGCGGACGTTGCACCGCTCGCTGAGCCGGCCGATCCGCGCGCCAGGTCGGCCAGGCCTGCTTGTGAGGCTCAACTTGTAGGCCGGAGGCCCGACTACTTCGTGGTCGAGCCCGGCCTGCGCCCTTGCACGCGCCGGCGGGCTGGCGCACAATAGATCGTTCCCGGCCGTCGGCGGGCGGGGTGGTCCGGGGGGCCGCCCTCACACGAAAGGCAGACTGATGAGAACGAGCAAGGCGTGGTTGTTCGTGGTCGTGGCGGCGTGGGTGGTGGGGATCGTGGCGGCTGCAGCGCCGGCGGCCGTGAGGCTGCCCAGCATCTTCGGCGACGACATGGTCCTCCAGCGCGAGATGCCCGTGCCCGTCTGGGGCTGGGCCGACGCCGGCGAGAAGGTCACCGTGAAGTTCGCCGGCCAGGAGAAGACCGCCACGGCCGGGGCCGACGGCAAGTGGACGCTCAAACTCGACAAGATGCCGGCCGCCGACGCGCCCGCCGAGATGACCGTGACCGACGGCAGCGGCAAGGCCCGCACCATCAAGAACGTCCTCGTGGGCGAGGTCTGGCTCGGGTCCGGCCAGTCCAACATGGAGATGAGCGTCGGCGGTTGCCTCGACGTCGACAAGGTCAGCCAGGAGGCCAAGTACCCGGCGATCCGCATGTTCATCGTCGACAAGAAGCCGTCCGGCGAGCCGCGCGACGACGTCTTCGGCCGGTGGCACGTCTGCACCCCGGACACTGTGCGGGGTTTCTCGGCCGTCCTGTACTTCTTCGGCCTGCGGATCCACAAGGAACTCGGCGTGCCGGTCGGGCTGCTGCACTCGTCGTGGGGCGGCACGGCCATCGAGCCGTGGACGCCGCCGTGCGGGTTCGCGGCCGTCCCGTCGTTGGAACCGTTCGTCAAGCAGGTCGACGAAGCCCCCGCCCAGTACCGGAAGCAGGTCGGCGGGGCGATCGCCCAGGTCGAGGCCTGGCTGCCAAAGGCCAAAGAGGCCCTGGCCGCCAAGGGCCCGATCCCGCCCGCCCCGCAGGTGCCGCAGCATCCGCTGGACTCCGCCGGCGCGCCGACGGGGCTCTACAACGGCATGATCCACGGGCTCATCCCGTACGCCATGCGCGGGGCCCTGTGGTACCAGGGCGAATCGAACGGCGGCGAGGGCAAGAGTTACTACGAGAAGAAAGTCGCCCTCATCGGCGGCTGGCGGAAACTCTGGGGACAGGGCGATTTCCCGTTCTACTTCGTCCAACTCGCCAACTTCATGAACCCCAACCCCAACCCCGAGGGCGGCGACGGGTGGGCTCGCGTCAAGGAGGCCCAGACCGCCTGCCTCTCCATCCCCCACACCGGCATGGCCGTCCTGACCGACATCGGCGACGCCAAGGACATCCACCCGAAGAACAAGCAGGACGTCGGCGAACGCTTGGCCCTGTGGGCCCTGGCCAAGGACTACGGCAAGAAGGGCATCGTCTACAGCGGCCCGATGCTCAAGGACGCCAAGATCGACGGCAGCCGGATGATCCTCTCCTTCGACCACGTCGGCAGCGGCCTGATGGTCGGAAGGAAGGAAGGTCTGGCGCCGACGCAGGAAGTCAAGGACGGCGTGCTGAAGGGCTTCGCCATCAAGGGCGACGACGGCAAGTGGTACTGGGCCGACGCGAAGATCGAGGGCCAGACCGTCGTCGTCTCGAGCGCCGAGGTCTCGAAGCCCGTGGCCGCGCGCTACGCCTTCACCACAAACACCGATCACTGCAACTTCTTCAACAAGGAAGGCCTTCCGGCCGTGCCGTTCCGGACCGACCCGGAGTGGACCGTCGAGGACAAGTGACCTGCGGCGCGAGCCCGGCGGGTGCCACGAGAGCCGTCAACCCGCCGTGGCGGGGGCGCGTGGCGCCCGGCTGTTCGAGCTGCGACCTTCGGGTCGCGGCCACCCCGTCACGGGGCTGGCTTTCCTCGAGGCCGCAGTCGCCTCGAACCGGGGCGCCAATCTGCACCACTCAGGGGGAATCCGATGGGCCGCAACATCAAACGCAGGGCCTTCCTTGCCGGCGTGACCACGGCCGCGTGCCTGGGCACTCCGTTGTCGTCGGTTCAGGGGGAGACGGCCGCCAGGCCGGGCGCCCCGGCACCACAGGAGGTGAGGCTGGAGCACCTCAAGCCGCGCGAGATCGAGGAGGCCATGCGGGCGTGCCCCGTGCTCTTCCTGCCTCTGGGGACGATCGAGTGGCACGGGCTGCACAACGTCGTCGGCCTCGACGCCGTGAAGGCGCACATGCTGTGCGTGCGCGCGGCCCAGCAGGGCGGCGGGCTTGTCGCCCCGGCCCTCTTCGGCGGCGTCGGCGGAATGGACGAGCCCCACACGTTCGTGATGGAACCGGAGAACGACCTCTTCTCCGTTCTCCTCAGGCCCTGGGTCGAGAAACTCTGCAAGGAGGCGGTGCGCCAGGGATTCCGGGGCATCATCGTGCTGACCGGCCACTACGGTGCGGCGCAGCAGATCGTGGTCCGCGAGACGGCGGTCCGCATGACGCGGGTCCTTGGCGTGCCTGTGCTCGGGACCCCGGAGTACATGCTCGGCCTGGATGCCGGGTACCTGGGCGACCACGGCGCGTGGGGCGAGACCTCGCTGATGATGTACCTCGATCCTTCCTCGGTGGACCTCTCTCGCCTCGGCAACGAGCCGCACAAGGGAGTGGGCGGCCGCGATCCCAAGCAGTTCGCGACGGAAACGGACGGCAGGAAGATTGCGCAGACCATCATCGCGCGGCTGGCCGACCTCGCCCGGCAGATGCCCGCGTGGGACAAGGCCACGGTCGCGCGGTTTGCCGACGCCGAGGGAGCCCTGGTCGAGCGCCAGATGACGCTCGCCGGCCAGGAGAAGTCGGTCTGGGCCGGCTGGCGCAACCTGGGCAAAGGCGTGCTGCACGACTACGCGCGGCTGCTGGCGGAGCGGAAGTTCGACGACATCGCCGTGCTCGCCGGGAAGCTGTGAACGCAGGAGCGCCGACTCCACGGCCCGGGGCAGCGACGGGAATCAGGCCTCGGCCTCCGGTTCACGCCGCTGCCCCGGAGCACACCGCGCTCTCAGAGACGAGGACCCGAATGAGCAAGGTCTCCTTTGCGGGTGGCATGCCCACGGCGTCTTTCCGTGGGCATGATTCTGCCCTGCTCGAAAAGCATGCCCACGCGAACAGCGGCGTGGGCATGCCAGCCTCGGCGACAGGGGCTCGCCGGGGAATTCCGGCACAGCCGGGGTACTCTTGGCGGCGCTCCGCCCACGTCCTGACGACGGTCTGGGCTTCGTGGCTGGTTCTTGCGCTCGCCGCCCGTTCGGCCGTGGCGGGCGAGACGCCCCCTCGCACATGGACGCCCGACCTCCTTCGCGACGCCGCCGCATGGCCGAGTGCCGACGCGGGCATCGCCGCAACGCCGGCCGGGCTGCGGGTCGAGGTGGCGGCCGGACGCAAGTTCGCCATCGCCGCGGCCTCTCGCCTTGCGCTGCCGAAGGACACGGGGCGCGTCCGGGTTCGCGTGGCCCAGGTCGGCGGCGAGGCGAAATGGTTCGTGCGGCTTCACGGAGAGTTGCGGCAGCCCGGTGAGCGCCGCACGGTTGGCATCGCTCAAGACGAGACCGCTGCGGGGGAGCGCGTGTTCGATCTCGACCCGCGAATGCGTCAACTGCCCGACGCGCCGCTTCAACTTCAACTTGGGGTCGAAGGTCCCCCCGGCGCGTTCGCTGTATTCGAAGACATGGCCTTTCTGCCGCCGGTTTCGAGGCCCAACTGGCAGGCGCGAAAGGTCTTTCAACCCGGCCAGAAGGACATCGCCGCCGTGGAGTTGATGCCCAACCTTCCGGAGCCCTTTGAACTCGTGGACTGGCGCGAGAAGGCGCGGGCCTACGACCGATTCGTGTTCGACTCCGGCGCGAAGGGCGAGTTCCTGCCGCTCATGTGGCTCGACGAGTCGCGCACCAACACCAGCCAGCCCACCTTCGGCATGCCCAGCTACGTTGGCGACCCGGCCCGAAGCGGTGAGCATCCCGGTGCTCAGGAGGGCATCACCTGCATGGGCGCGGTGCTCGGCGCGACGCTGGTGGGCATCGACAAGAGCCGGCAGGAACACGACTACGTCCGCATGTGTGAAGGCTGGTTCAACTCCCGGAACGGCTTGAACCTGGTGCTCAACCTTCAGCGGCAGGAAACCGGCGGTTCGTTCTGGTATGAAATCTGGCCGCACATCATCTTCTACGCGATCGCCGACCGGTATCCCGACAATCCTCGGCTCACCGAGATCACGCGCATCACGGCGGACCGCTGGCACCAGGCGTGCCTCGACCTCGCAGACGCCAGCGGCGTGCCGGACTTCAACCACACGTCGCTCAACTTCCGCACCCGTAAGCCGGTCGACAACGGCAAGTGGAAGGAACCCGATGCGGCCGCCGGCGTGGCGTGGCTGGAGTACGCGGCCTGGATGAAGTTCCGCGACCCGGATCATCTCGCCGCCGCCGAGGGCTGCCTGAAGTTCCTGCAAGGCTTGCCGAGCAACCCCTACTACGAAGTGCTCCTGCCTTACGGCACGCTCGTAGCTGCGCGCATGAACGCGGAACTGGGCCGCGATTACGACACGGACCGTTTCCTCAACTGGTGCTTCGGCGTGAGTGACTGTCGCGGCGGCTGGGGCGTGACAGTGGGCAACTGGGGCGGCTACGACTGCGACGGGTTGCTGGGCAGCATTGACAACCGGGGCGGCTACGCCTTTGCCATGAACACGTTCACCCAGGCCGGCGCGTTGGTGCCGCTGCCGCGCTACGACACCCGCTATGCCCGCGCCATCGGCAAGTGGATGCTGAACCTCGCCAACGCCGCGAGGCTGTTCTACCCGGGCGCGCTCCCGCCGGGCCACGAAACCAGCGGCTTCTGGAAGGGCGACCCCCAGCACGTCATCGCCTACGAAGGGCTGCGCCGCGAGTGGCGGGGCAAGAGCCCCTGTGCGACCGGCGACCCCGTGGCGATGAAGTGGGGCCCGAAGACGGACCTCGGCCTCTACGGCTCCGGCTACGTCGGACTGCTGGGCGCCCTGGTGTGCCCGACCAACGTGCCGCGCATCCTGCAACTCGACTGCCTGGCCACCGACTTCTTCCGCGACAAGGCCTACCCTACGTTCCTCTGCTATAATCCGTATACCGACGAGCGGAGTTTCGAGTTCGCCGTCGGGCCGCGGGCCGCCGACCTCTACGACGCCGTGACGCACCAGTTCGTGAAGCGCAACGTGCGGGAGAAAGCCACGCTCACGCTCCCCGCGGACTCTGCCGCCGTCATCGTCATCGTGCCCGCCAGCGGCAACCTGACACGCGAGGGCAAGCGGACGCTCGTCGATGGCGTGGTGGTGGATTGGCGTTGACAGCCAATCGCGGCAATCTGCTTCCGGTTCGCCAGTCCGTTCCCGGCGCATAGGCCGACGGGCGTTGCTACGGCTGGGCGGCAACGGTCAGTTTGAGGCCCCAGTCCTCATCCGACTTTTCTGCACCGCCCGGAAACACCGGCAAGGTCATCCTGCCTTCGGCGTCGGCGTTCAGCATTCTGGCGTCCGCCCACTGGCCCGTGCGCGGATTGAACCACTCGGCCTTGTACTTCACCCCCGGCCGCGCTCCGGACAGCGTTGCTCGGGGGCAGTCCTTCTCGAAGTAAACGAGGAACAGGTTCTCGTCAGCCGTGCGGGCGCAGTACGCCCACCCGACGCACGTGTTGGGTTTGCCGGAACGGTTCGGCGAAACGAGATCCACATCGGGCACAAGGTCCTGGTACTTGCGGCCCTCCGACAGCACGAAGGTCTTCAGGTGCCGCATCTGGTCCGCCGAGGGCCACTGAACGACCTTCCATATGGGGTACTTCGACATGGCCTCGACCTCGCCGCTCCAGAGGCCTCCCTCCCATCCGCCCGCCCCGTAGACGTGTCCGCCCAGCCCGCCCGAGAGAACGCTCCCGTACATCGCCGAGCGGCAGTACCGTGCGGCCGCGTCGGTGCCGCCCTCCAAGCTCTCCATGCCGTCGTAATACGGCTCGCCGTTGATGCCCGGCACGGGCGGCGAGGCGCCGAAGATCTCCGTCAGGTGCGGGTAGAGGTCGTGCGTGCGGCGGTTGCCGATCTGGTGGAAAGAAAGCCACCGGGCCTTGTCGACGTGCCCCCAGTTGCGCAGCGACGACGGGTTGGAGTTCGTGCCGCAGAGCGTGCCGAACGGCGGTGGCCCGTACTTCTCAATCACGCGGTTGGCCGCAAGGTTCCAGTCCTCGGTCGGGATGCTCTGCCCCGGCGTGTCGAGGTGGATGGGGCTGAAGAGGCAGATGTTGGCCTGGTAGCGGCTCCAGACATACTGGATGTACCGCGTGTATGAGTCGGGCCACGGATAGAACTCCTTCCAGCCCTGGCCGATGTCGCGCCGAGCGACCTCGATGAACGGCACCATCCCCTGTGAGTTCAGGTAATCGATCTTCTTGTCCATCCCGCGGAAGTACGCCGGGTTGATGCGCTCCAGGTCCGGGAAGTACTTCTCGAAGCCAGGCACCTTGCCGGGGAAAAGGAACGCGCGGTTGCCGGCCTCGTCGGTCATCTCCTTGGCACTCTGGGTGCCCGCCTGCTCCCACGCAGCGCGGAGGAACGTGCCGTCCTCCATCTGCAGCGTCGAGGGCTTGTCGTCGTTGGCCCAGTTCGGAAAGGCCGCAATCATGGCGATGCAGTTGAACTCCTGCTTCCGGCGGAAACGCACGTAATCCTTGAAGCCCGCGTCCGGCCCGAGGGGCCGCGGCGTGTCATCATCATACCAGCGGAACCGGAACGTGGGCACGGCCCACCAGGTGTCGCCCATGAGGAAGAACGGTGCGGCGTCGGCGTACTGAAAGGCGTGGCCGTTGGCCGAGGGCCGAACCATGCCGCGGCGGCAGGGGTTTTCGCCCTTCTGTTCCTCTGTCCATGGAGTGGCGGTGAAACCGCCGCTTGCACCGGCAAGGCCAGAGTCGGGCGGATTGGAGCCGCCCTTCCACGACCACTCTCCCGGC
>CAYGZE010000123.1:0-1455 GCA_964354185.1 uncultured Anaerolineales bacterium
GCTCGTATAGGAGAGACTGAGACTTATGATATGGCTGAACTTACTAAGAGACTTAGTAGTTTTGAAGGTGGAGTTAAGAACTTAGTTAAGGATAAGTATAATGGTGACTATAGTGCTGCAGCTAATGAGATAGCTACTATGATAGGTACAGAACGCACTAATCCATTCTATCATTTCAATAAGCAGAAGGTAGAGATGGGCAAGGCTTATCTTGATGCTAAGATGAAGATGGGATCTAACTTTATGTCATCAAGTAGTCCTTTTGATGTATCCTTCCAGGATTGGCAGAATGGTAAAACATTTGATTTTACTCCTGTTAATAGAGAAGATATTGTCAAGCAAGCTGCTATAGAATTTAGTACTCTAGGTAATACTATAATGAGTAATCCTAGTTTAAAATCTACTGCTGGTGGTCAATACTTCCTAAGTGTTATGCAGCGTGGATTGAAAGATCCTAAGGCTTTACAAGATTATTTAGCTAGTGAATCAGGTCAACAGATGATAGCAAATATAGCTTCTAAGAATCCTATATTGGCCCAATTACCCAAAGATCAAGTTCTAAGTGCAATCTTTGAAGGTGCTCATAGTGCTATTGGTAAGACTGAGGTTGATTATATGCCAAATAGGGCTTATATGGAACCTAGTGATTTAGCTAGATTAGCTGGAGACTCCGCTGGTCCAGGAGCTATAATAACTGCTGGAGCTAAAGAAAATCCTTTTAGTAAGAAGGAAATGCTAGCTGATCCTCTACTCTGGGGAGACGATGTAGATAAAATCTCCAGAGCTATTGCTAGTAAGCCTTATGATGATCTAAGTCATAAGGAGAAAAGATTAGTTAAGAATGAATTAAAGAAAAGATATGCTACTCCTATTTATGAACTTAATAGGTATGCTGCAAATGATACCAAATCTATAAATAGATTAAATAGTGTTTCAGAAAACTTTAATAATATTCTAAATAATATGCAGAGAGGAGATATAGTGGGTGTTGATGAGGAAAATAGTAAAAAGCTTAAAGATATCAAAAACTTAAATCTTAAATCGTGGTCTGTGATAACTACTCAGAATCCAAATATTCCGCTAGTTCTTAATTTACAGATAGAGGGTACTCCTCCTAAAAAGGGTTCAGGTACTGTTGCTCCAATAGAGATAGATACTAACATAAATCCTACTGCTATAGTTCCTGGTACTGATATATATAATATGCTTGGATCCTTATTTAGTTTAGATAATGATTTTTATAGTAAAATTTTAAAGAGGCTTGAGATTAGTGGAAATATAGAAGGTGTTAATAACTTACGACAGATATACGAAAATTCCCCTATAGAAGAATAACATGGCTCTATACGAAGAAACTCAGCAGTTGCAAGAGGAGCAGAATGCGAAGTTTCCAGATCTCCCCGGTCTGGGGAGTTCGCCTCCTAATACAGATTTTGGGACCATTAAAAATACTCC
>CAYGZE010000123.1:1555-5157 GCA_964354185.1 uncultured Anaerolineales bacterium
GCTGGTATGAAACTAGCAGGAAATATAAATGATATTACCTCAACTATAGTCAATACCTTATTTGAGTCTGCTGCTGAGGGTGGGGATACATTCCAGACTATTCTAAATGAGACTGGGGATAGACAGAAGGCTGCTGAGGCTGCCGTAGATGTAGTACAAAAGAACTTTGGTATTCTTGGTATATCTAACTACATAGACCAGAAATGGCTATTTGGTAAATTTGGATTAGTAAAAGACTATGGACTTGCTACTAAGGGACTATCTAAAGGATCTAAGTGGAATAGAGTATTTAGTTCTGAGTTAGGAGAATCTGGAAAATTATTAGATGAGGTTGCTAGACGTACTACCTGGAATCAGGTAGGTAATATATCTAAGACTATTTTGAGTGGTTCTCTTAAAGAGGGTTTCTGGGAAGAGGGTACTCAGTTTGCTGTACAGAAACAGGCTGAGAAACCTGATACTGACGATGAGGGATTCCTTAATGAAATAGTAGATATAGCTAAGACTTATGCTGATAACCTAGGAGATACTGATATGCAAAAGAGTATCTTCCTTGGTGCTGTTATGGGTTCTGTAATGGCTGGAGTAAAGACAGTCAGAGATATGAAAGGTGAGGATCAACTTCTTGGTAACTTTCATAGTCTGGTCAAAGAGAATAATTTAGACCGATATACCAGCATGTCTGATATTTATGAGATTGATCCTACTACTGATAGGCCCAAGATAGTAAATGGTAAGTATAAGATAGATGAGAGTAAGGCTAGGGAACAACTACAGCGGAATATAGTTAAGTATCTTGAGGGTAAGCAATTAGTTGAGTTTGCAAATAATGGTAATGTAGAAGCTTTTGAGAAACTCAAGGATCAGAGAGACTTCAACTACTTTCTTCCATTCTTACAGGCTACTGGTGGACTAGAAGCTGCTATTCATCATATAAATAATCTTGCTGAAACTGATATGAAGTGGATGCAGGAAGAGGGGGTTCCTATTAATATACAGGATACTAAGCAGGAACTTGTAAATAAAGTTAAGAGATTCCAGAAGATATATGATAAGATAGAAGATACTCATGATTTAAACATGAACGTCAAATATAATAAGGAAGATAAAATCTTATTTAATGACTTTAGTAGTCTTATAAAACATATAAAACTTGGTACTGAGGCTGGAATTAAGTTTAGTATTGATAGATTAAGTAAGTTACGGAATGAACTCGCAAGTTATGAAGTAAGCGACACTAGTACAGTAGCAATTTCTTCTAGTGAAACTAATCCAACTCTTAAGATAGTTGATGACTTAAATAAGTCTCTAAGTGAACAAAGGTCTAATCTTATGAAGACTGATGTAGATAAGATTAGTACCACCATAAAGAATATAGAGGGTCATATAAAGTCTATAGAACTTGGTAGAAAGAGGCTTGGTGAATTATATAATACTAAGAATCTACAGAAAGAATTTAATTCATATAAGACCAATATCCAGGAGGGAGCTAAGACTTCTGGTATGGGAGCTTCCGATCTTAAGAAGTATAAGAACTCTAGAGCAGCCAATCTTAATCCTAGTCTAGAAGAGTTATATAATAAGGCTGTTAATTATGAGTTAGTAGATGAGAATGAAATTAGACATTCTGGTAATATTGCTATTAACTATAGAGATAAAGCTGGAAAACTTGCCACTCTTACCGCTGAAGTATTAGATCCGGTCTTAGGAGGTAGATTAGCTATTAGACCCATAGAAAATGAAGCCTTTGATAAGGAAGAAAAGTTAATTAAGGAAACAATAGCTCTTGGAGAAACTGCCTATCTTAATGATGATAATTCATTAACCTATAGAGGAGAAGATTTTCAGATTGAAGATATACCTCTACTTACTAAGGCACCTAAATCTCCTCAGAAAGAACCTAAAGTAACTCCAACTAAACCCAAGTCTGATAATCTTACTGATATTCCTATTCCTGAGGATAAATTTGCTAATATTAGAACAGATGAGGAGGGGTATATAACTAAGTTTGAAGATAACTTTAAGCATGTATTTAGAGTATCTTCTGGTATAAATAACTGGTTAGTATCTACTGGAAATCAGAAGTATGCTCAGAGTAATGACAACTTAGCCAGATGGTATATCTTTGTAAATAAATATGCCCATGAAAAGGATACTGAGGGTAGATATAGATATAATCTAAAGTCTTATTCATTTAGGCAAGTAGGATTATTAGATGAGTTAGATCCTATACGCCAGAATCTTACCTTCGTTACTAGTGCAGATGGAGATATTAGGACATATGATCAGATAGAAGATAAGACCAACTCATTTGCCAATGATGAGATAAAACTTGTAGTCTTTGAAAGAACAGGTAAACTTGTTCAGGTTAGTAAGAATGGTGATCCTGCTGATACTGAAGATAAGACTCAGATAGTATTTAGTTCTCTTCCTATTGCAGAACTTAAGACTACTAAAGGATACGAAAGATTTAGTCTTAATAAAGAGAGAGAAACTTTTCTTAAAAAACCTGGAGCCACTGAAGAACAATTTACTATTTATATTAATAATGAATTAGAGAAGTCCAGAGTAGAGTATAGTAACCTTAGGGAAACTATGAAAGATACTCAGATAGTCTTTGATATCAATGCCATTAACCCCGGAGCAAAGATAAAAGTTAATGAGAATAAAGAGAATGTTCTAGTAGAACAAGATCTCTTAGCTGCTGCTGGGCTTACCAAGGCTACATCTTTATCTAAGAGAATTCGTTACGAGGCACGTAAACCTGGATTGGATGCTTATAATACTAAAGTTAATCATACCTATAGTGGAACTGAACATGGTATAACTAATGGTTTCTGGTATCTAGGTATAGATAATAGGCTTGAACTTATCAAACCTAAGACATTGGGGGAAACAGAATCAGTTAATGATATAGTACAACTATTACAGTTTATAGCCAAGGGATCAGATAAGAATAATACTATTAGGGGGTATATTAATACTATATTATATTCTGGAGTAAATAATAATACTGGTGCAAGATCTCCTTATGCATTCTATTTTGATTATCCAAGAGATGCTAAGAATAAGATCATAGGAGAATTTACTTCTCTAGTTTTTGGAGATACTAGTATATCTAAGAAGGATTTAGTTGAGGGGACTAATCTTGAACCACTTCAGACATTCTTAGCTAAGAAATATTGGAACTTTGATAACAAGCAATTAAATGCTGCGGAGTTTACTGAATATGTAGTAGATAAAGCTGGTAAAATTAAGGGTAAACTCTGGGAGATGGCTGATGGAGGATATAAAGGATTTTTATTCTCTACTCAGAATGATAATAAAACTAAGGGTACAGTATATGTAAAACCTCGTGCTGGAGAGGGACTTGCTACTGCAAGAGACCCACAATATGCTAACCAGTCTATTAGCTTAATAAAACATGTAGAAAAACCTGTACCTAAGACTTCTAATAAAACTAATACTATTATAGGTGGTAAACCTTTTATGCCTTTTGGACAGGGTATGCCTATTAAGGGAAATACTCCTGCAGCAAGAACAGTAGAGGTATTAGGAGAACCTAACACTAGACCTTTTGTTCCATTTGGACAGAAAGCTCC
>CAYGZE010000123.1:5257-6374 GCA_964354185.1 uncultured Anaerolineales bacterium
TAGCTAAGAAGTCTTTCTTTCAGAAGCTATTGGATATTATCTTTAAGATATTTAATATAAATAAGATTGAAGATTCTTTTGATATCCTGAAAGATGGTACATTTGATATCTACCAGAAGGAACTACCATCTAATTTTGAAAGGGTGCAAGAGCGTACAAGAGTTAAGGGATTATCTGATAAAGAGACTGTTGTATTTGTAAATGATATGAATGCCAGGTTCTTTGATGTACTATTTAATCCTAAGATGACATATGTAGATACTCATCTGTTCAACTTAGATACCTCTATGAATGATATCTATGCAGTAGTATTTGATTCCTATTCTAGATTGGCTAATAAGTATTCTGGATACTACCAGAAAGTCTTAGATAATTTTGAGGATATACAGACAGAACACGAAAGATTTCTTAAACAGTATAATATTAATATTGGGAATATAACTGCAGAGATAGCGGATGAGGCTGATAGTGAGGATAATGAACTTGATAAGTCAACATATGCATATAAAGATAATCTTGAGATTGACTTAGTTGCTTTAATAGATAATCCAGTTAGAATGCTTATTGCAGGACTTCCTTCAGTTACTCAGGATTCTAAATTATTGGCAGATCTTACTGAATATAAGACCAGATCTACTGCAAGGTTCAATAGAATAATGAGATTACTAAGTGAGAATCTTACTAATCTTGGAATAGATTTTAATAGCTACTCAGATAAGATTAGACAACTATCAGAAAAATATCCTGAACTTACTACTCTTCTAGATAGACTTAAAGTTGATTCCACAGACATAAGTAAAAGTATGCTTATCCTAAGAAATCAGTTTGTTAGAGTATTTGCTCATGATATGTCTACTCCACTTATGACTAATTATAAACCTAATGGAGTAAAGAATACATTCAATGCAGCAGACCAGGAGAGAACTAGACTTATAAGAACTAAGTGGCTTAATAATGCAAGAATTTCAGTAGGTTACCCAGCCTCATTTGTAATTAAGAATCCAAGAGGTAGTTATATTCTAGATACAAATAAATTGCAGACTAATATTCAGGCTGCTAATAAACTTCAGGATGGTAGCAGGGATAGACTTGATTCATATATAACTATATTAAAGGG
>CAYGZE010000123.1:6474-9063 GCA_964354185.1 uncultured Anaerolineales bacterium
CAGATTAATAGTAAGAATAGTAGTAGGATATCTAATGCTACCTTTGGAGACTATAAAGCTGTCACATTCAATGCTCTATTAAATGGTATATATGTTCAATTAAGATCTGCTGATAGACGGAGAGAATTAGGCTTCATGCTTACTGATAGTGAGGGTAATCCTAGTCCTATAAACTATAATATTAGTAGAAAAGTTTTTAAGGATAGGATGTCAGGTTATCTCAAAGATGAGCTGGTTACGTCATTTGCTCTTCTATTAGATCCTGCTTGGGGTGGAAATCTCAGTCACTATTCTAAAAATGCTAGACAACTCAGAACTTTTAATTTCTTATATGATACTGAACTTAATGCAGAAGAACCTACCCCTCCTATAGTTCTTGAAGAGTATTCAAAAGGTATAACCCCTGGAGATAATAGAGATACTATCACTAAGGCTAGGGAACTTGTAGATAGGTATATTAGGGACTATGGGGATTATATAGATAGATCTTTTGATAGATATATTGATAGAATGAATCTTCTTACTGAAAAGTCTCTTAAGGAAGATAGTGTTCTTACAGAAAAGTTTACTGCTGATGGAAAGTCTATGGGTATATATCCTAGGGGTATAGATCAGGAAGTTTTAGTTAAGATGGGTATACCAGTAGCATCAGCTGATTATCCTTACTTAAGTAGAGAGAAGTTAGATAAGATGATCTTGTTTGCTAACTATACTAGTTTTATAGGGAGTCAGGAACAACTTAAGTATATCATGGGTGATATGGCTATGTGGGATGATACCACAGACTTCCATAAGAGAGTTAATGGTGCTACATCTCCTAAGAATAAGCTATCCGATAGTGTTGAAGAAAGAACTCAGTTAGATGAGTTATTTAAAAGGGTTGATGGAAGACAGAGAACAGATGGAGTAGATATAGTTGTGGTAAATGATATTATATCCTCTAATCCAACACTTGCTAAGATATTCCCAGAGTATGATAATGTTAATGGAACAGATGCTCAATCATATGCCTTACTTGATGAGTATAGAGACATAATGATAAGACATGGAGTATGGCCCGATGAGTATGAGAAGACTTACCAGTATGAGATGCAAATGTTTATACATCGTCTACTTAGACTTAAGAAGGATGGTAAGAAACATCCATTCTTAGATAAGATAAGTTCTGGAATGTTTACTGATCCTACTGGTATATTCTATGAACATACACAGGGTATGTTAGCTGTCTATCCTATGTTTAAGGGTAAGAAAATTCATACTGATGAATTAGGTACTCTCACTATACAGAAACCACAGGGATTTGGGCATATATCTGATATAGCAGGATTAAATGCTCCTCAGTTTTTTAAGACATCAACTGCCCCATTATTCCCTTCAGCCTTTACAGATGATAGTAAAACTTTAGATGTCATTCTAACTATGATGGATAAGCAGCAGGGTATATTAGCCTTTGGTTCATCTATGAAGGGAGTTGTTTATGGTAATCAGAATCTTCTTGATATAACAGGAGATGTTTATAGACAAGGCTACTTTAGCCAAAATCTTAAGTATGCAGACTTTGGCCTCCAGTTAGATATAAGTGACGAGGAGAAGAATAAAGTATCAGTATCTACACAAAGGACTAGACTTGAATTCCTGGATATATTTGATAGTGGGAAGCTAGTTAAGAGTGAGACTTTATCTAATCTTAAGATAGAATATGATACTCTTGTTAATAGTATAGTTAGTGAGGAAAGAGAAGCGCTATTAACTGATTTAGGATTAACCTATAATGAGAGTAAACAAATATATGAGCTTAATACAAAGGAAGATATTAAGACATTTAAAGATAGACTTATTAAGGCATTCGACTTTGCACTACTTCCATACAATATAATTGATGGTATTGACTTTGCTCTAAATTCAGCGGAACAGGTATTTGATATGACTGTTAATAAACTTAAAATAGAGGAAGTACTTACATCACTTATAAGACGAAATATTATCAGTAGAAAGACTAAAGGAGATATGCTAGTTCAGGAATCATCAATACCCTATGATGAGGATCTTAAATTTTATAGAATAGAGGGGGGAGAAGTTCTTCCAATGGAAATTATGATAGCTCTACCAAAAGATCTAATCCCAGTAATGAATAAAATTGGAGGATTGGATAAACTTAATGAAGCTATAGCAAACCATGATACTAGTAAGCTGGGGAAAGACTTCTTTAAAATTTTAGACATACCAATGAACCGTATTCCAGGTCAAGCATTAAGCTCTCTAGATATAGGTAGAGTTAAAAAATTCCTTCCTACATATCATGGTGCAAAGGTTATATTACCTCCTGAGATTACAGTTAAGGCTAGTTCTGACTTTGACGTAGATAAAATGACATCGTACTTCTACTATTATAAAGTAGAAGATGAGAAGGTTATATATGCTGATGAAGGAGATTTACAAAGTAAGAAGAATAGACTAAATGCGATTGCTGTAAAAGCCTTGTTAGATCCAAGTAGATTTGAAGAACTTATAACCCCGGTAGCATCTAAGGATATTAAGGATCTAACTGCTAAGTATACTAAAGGAATGCTTAAGACTGATGTAGAATAT
>CAYGZE010000123.1:9163-11507 GCA_964354185.1 uncultured Anaerolineales bacterium
AAGTTATTTTCATCAGAGTTATTTAATACTGATGATTTTAGATTAGCTATACTTGGTACTAAAGAGAACCCTAGTTTAATTAAAGAATTTTATAGTACCCAGGCTCTGACTTCTAATTTCTTTGGGAATTTCTTCTTAGCACAGAAGGATCCTGATATAAGAGATTTCTTTGAGAGTACTGTCCTTCCTCATTTTGCTAACCCTGATAATTGGAAGAAGAAGCAAGATATAGACCATGCTATTACTACAGTAGAGTCAGAACTTATGACTTTTATTATAGCAGATAGTCTTGGTAAAACCACATATAAGGAGATGCAGGACTTCTACAAGGATCTATTTATTGGAGAAAATTCTGTACCAAAAGAACTATTGGCACTAAAGAATGTAATAGAAGGTAATGTAGCCATAAATGAATTAGAGCCTGATATAGCACATAGACTTACTAAGAGTAGAACTCTATCAGAAACTGATAATATATCTCTATTTAATAAAGCATTTAATATTCAGGAGTTAGACGTTATAGAATCTGACTTATACTCTCTTGGAGTAGAACCCAATGATACTAATAAAAAATTCTTATATAGATTAATGCTTCATAGTATATTCCAGTCAGGATTTACTAATGCGGCTAACTCTTATATGAAAGTTATACCTAATAGGATATTTATAGATGTTGCTGAGAAAGCTGTGGCTAAATTTTCTGCTATGACATCAGAAGCTAAGAGAGCCAAACTAAATTCATTTTATGAGCAACTATTCAGGAATAGTGTTTCTAATCCTGACATAGTACCTAGATATCCTTGGACTACCAGAGCTTCAAGAAAGACTGGATATTGGTTTCCGAAGACATATCCTGATAAGAGAGGATACTATTCTAACTATGACTATATTGCATTTAATTACTATACACATCAACCATTCTCATATTGGAGATCTAATAAGTCTGCACCTACTAGTGTTGTACTTTATAAGAGAGTAGGAGCCAATACATTTGAATTTATTAGTAAGCAGGGGGAAGGTATTAGAATGAGAGAATATTATCCCATGCTTAATGCCGGGGAAATTGATAATGTTACTATTGTTGAGGCTTCCAGATATAATAAACTCCCTCTTGATGTAGTCTATGCAGAGGAACCTATACAAAACGATGAAGTATCTGGTAAAGATATTAATGATGAAGAATTGCCTTTTGGAGAAAATATACATAAATTTGATGTAAATAAACTAAGTGGCAGAGATTTTGATTTTATAGGAGAGGATCAAAATAATTCATACTATAAAGTCTTAGGTAAAGAGTCTACTATGCATAGGGCTCTTAGAATGATAGAGAATAAATCTACCAATCCTTCACGGGTTCAACTTGCAAAAGTTCTTAAAAGTGCTTTAAGTACAGCAGTTCCTTTGTATATTCAGAAAAAGAATTTTGAGAAGGAACTTGATCCAGATACTGGTAGACCTGCTTCAGTAGGGGCTTACGATTATAATGATAAAAAGGCATATGTATATGAGAAGTTAGATGACATTGGGTTTGAAGTAGCTACTTTACACGAGGCCATGCATGCATTAAGCCATAATGAGTTGGAAAAAAACCCCGAATTTAAAAAACGTATACAGAAGATGGCAGACCATACTTATGAGTATGCTCTTAAAAATTTTGGTAAAAATATTATTCAGAAAACCTATGATATCTTAACTGACCCACATGAATTTATATCATGGGGGTTCACAAGTAGCAACTTCCAGAGTCTATTAGCAGTAACACCATCTGAAAATCCTGAAATGGTAGAAGGGAAGTCCAAGGAAATATCAGTATTAAAAGAATTTATGGGTAGTTTATTAGATATAATTAAGAGATTCTTTAATACTACTTTCGGTATAACTCATTCTGAATATAATAAGGAACTTCAGGGTATGGAATCAGTTCTGAAAGAACTTATACTTGTAGTAGACGAGGGGCTTAGTGAAGAACTTAAGACTCAGCCTATAATAAATGTTATAGGAAATCAAAGTTCAAGTAATGATGAGATTAAAGTTATTAATAGGGAAGAATTAAATAAGGAAGATAATACTGACTTTAATAAATTATATCCACAATATGAATATTTAAGTGGTATGGAGAAAAATATCTTTCAGGATGCAGTAAATAAGGGAATTATTAAAATAGCTTGTGGCTTATAAAGACTAGAAGTATGGCATGTGAACCGATTAATAGAACACCTGACGAAATTAGAAATGCGTTTATCAATGGAAACTTCCTTTGGGATGTTAATCCAGATGATCCATTAGATGTTCTTATGGCAAGACTGGACTTCTTCCAAAATAATATGGTATTACCAGAGGGAGA
>CAYGZE010000124.1:0-5438 GCA_964354185.1 uncultured Anaerolineales bacterium
GGGCGTCACCGGCGCGCCCCGCGTCGTCGACACCGGCGTCGTGATCGTGGACCGCGACAACTGCCGGTACTTCCTGCGGGGCCGGTAGGGGGGCGCGCGATGGCCGGGGACCTCGTCCTGGAAGCGCGGGGCATCGTGAAGACGTTCCCCGGCGTCCGCGCGCTGGACGGCGTGGACTTCGACCTGCGGCGAGGCGAAGTGCACGCCCTGGTGGGCGAGAACGGGGCCGGCAAGAGCACCCTCATGCACGTCCTCGGCGGCGTCCACCGCCCGGACGCCGGGACGGTGCTCGTGGAGGGCCGGCCGGTGCGGTTCCGCGGCGCGCACGACGCCGCCGCCGGCGGCATCAGCGTCGTGTTCCAGGAACTCTCGCTCGTCGGCAACCTGTCGATCGCGGAGAACGTCTTCGCCAACCGCCAGCCGGTCCGCTGGGTCGATTGGGTCGACCGGCGCCGCCTGTACGCCGCGACCCGTGACCTCCTGGCGCGGTTCGGCCTGGACGAGCACCCGGCGACGCCGGTGCGGCGCCTGCCGGTCGCGCGGCAGCAGGTCGTCGAGATCCTGAAGGCCATGTCGCACCGGCCGAAGGTGTTGATCCTGGACGAGCCGACCTCCTCGCTGGCGGCCCCGGACGCCGAGCGGCTGTTCGGGGAACTCGCGCGCTTGAAGGCCGAGGGAGCGTCGTGTGTTTACATCTCGCACCATCTGCCCGAGATCTTCCGCGTGGCCGACCGCGTGACCGTCCTCCGGGACGGGCGGCACGTGGCGACGTGCGCGGCCGCGGAGGCGACCGAGGCCGACCTGGTGCGGCTGATGGTGGGGCGGGACCTGGCGAACATCTACGGCGCGCGGCGGTCGGCGATCGGGCCGGAGTACTTCCGCGTGGAGGGGGCCGCGGGCGGCGGATTCCGCGACGTGAGCCTGGCCTTGCGGCGCGGCGAGATCCTGGGCGTGGCGGGCCTCGTGGGCGCGGGGCGGACGGAACTCGGCCGCGCGATCGCCGGCGCCGAGCCGATGGCCGCGGGGCGCGTGCTCCTTGAAGGGCGGCCCGTGCGGGTCCGGTCGCCGGGAGAGGCGGTCGCCGCCGGCATCGCCTACGTGACCGAGGACCGGAAGGCCGAGGGCCTCTTCCTCGACATGGCGGTCCGCGCGAACTGCGTTGCGCCGAGCCTGGGGCGGTTCGCCGGCCCGCTGGGCTGGATGGACGACCGCCGCATCGCCGCGCACGCCGAGACGGTCCGCCGCCGCTTCGGCATCGTCACGCCCAGCGTGCGCCGGCCCGTGCGGAACCTCTCGGGCGGCAACCAGCAGAAGGTGCTGCTGGCGATGTGGATGGGCACCGGGCCGAAGGTGCTGATCGTGGACGAGCCGACGCGCGGCGTCGACGTGGGCGCCCGGAGCGAGATCTACGCGCTCCTCCGGGACCTGGCGGGCGCGGGCGTCGGCATCGTCATGATCTCGTCGGACCTGATGGAGATCCTGGGCCTGGCGGACCGCGTGCTCGTGATGCGGCAGGGGCGGGTGGCGGGCGAGTTCCCGCGGGCGGAGGCGACCGAGGAGGGCATCATCGCGTGCGCCTCGGGCGTGGGGCTGGAGGCCGAAGGGCCGCACGCCGGCCGGAGGGCGGGGCCATGACGGGCTTGGGCGAGGCGGCGGGCGGCCGGAGCGCGATCCGAAGGCTCGTGGACATCCGCGAGTTCATGATCGTCGCCATCATCCTGGCGGGCGGGGCGGCCATGTCGATCGCCTCCCCGCACTTCCTGACCTGGGAGAACCTGTCGGCCCTCCTGCTGGCCGTGTCCACCCAGGCGATCGTCGCCATCGGGATGACGGTCCTCCTGGTGAGCGGCGGGTTCGACCTGTCGGTCGGGTCGACCGTCGGCCTGACGGGGGCCGTGACGGCCCTCGGCCTGGTGCACGGCCTGCCGACGGCGGCGGCGATCGGGGCGGGCCTGGCGCTGGGGGGCCTGATCGGCCTCGGGAACGGCCTCGTGGTGGCGAAGATCCGCATCAACCCGTTCGTCACCACGCTGGCGATGATGGGCATCGTGCGGGGGGTCCTGGAGGTCATCACGCAGGGCCGGAACGTCTACGGCCTGCCGGAGGCGTTCAAGGCGATCGGGCAGGGCCACCTCGTGGGCTTCCAGAACCCGATCGTGATCTCGGTGGTGCTGGTGATCGCGGGGGACCTGGCGCTCCGGAAGTCGCGGTTCTTCCGCCAGAGCTACTACCTGGGCGGCAGCGAGCGGGCGGCCGTCCTGTCGGGGATCCGCGTCAATCGGATGAAGATTTTCAACTATGTGCTGACGGGCGTTCTGGCGGCGGCGGCCGGCATCCTCATGACCGCGCGGTTCGGCAGCGCCTCGGTCACGATGGGCAGCGGGCTGGAACTCCAGGTCATCTCGGCCGTCATCCTCGGCGGCGCCAGCCTCCGCGGCGGCGAGGGCACCGTCCTCGGCTCGTTCCTCGGGTGCATCCTCATGGCCCTGATCGTCACCAGCCTGAACCTGCTGGGCGTGGACGTCTACTGGCAGCGGCTGATCATCGGCGCGACGCTCCTCGTGGCCGTCGTGATCGACACGCTCGGCAAGCGAGGGCAGGGGCCCGCCTGAGGTGCCCGCCGGCCGCCCCTTGTCGAGGGCCGCCTCGACCAAGGACGGCGCGACGCAGGGGTTCGCCGTCACCGCAGGAGGAGCACCATCAGGCCGACCAGGACCAGGCAGACGCCCAGCGTGACCAGGAACCCCACCCAGGACTGCCGCGAGGGCTTCACGAGGAAGAGGCCGCCGGCCGTCAGCAGCCGCCGGGCGGGCGGCACCGCCTCATCCAGGGGGAGCGCCAGGCGCGCCTCCTGGCCGATGGGCGTGTAGATCTTTCGGAAGAACCGCTCGATGACCTCCGCCGGCGGCGGCTTCGCGAGGAGGCTCCCGATCACGCCGGCCAGGGCGCCCGTCGCCAGGGGCAGCCCGATCGTGGTCAGCCGCGTGCAGACGAGGCCCGTTCCGGACCAGCCCAGGAGCCCCGCCTCCGTGAGCCAGCGGAGGGCTCCCCCGTCGGGCGTCCAGGTCCGGGCGCCCTGGGCCGCGTCCAGGCATCCGGCGGCGACGAGGGCGGCCTCGTCCCACCGGATGAGGACGCGCGTCGCCAGGAGCACCGCGCCGGCCGTCAGGGCGCTGGCGAAGACGCCGGCCGTGTTCATCCGGCGCCAAAGGATGCCCATGCCGACGGCCAGTCCGATCGACGCCGTCAGGTTGAAGTAGTCGAGGATCGCCTCGACGACGCTCGCCCGCATGGGGATCGCGGTGACCATGGCTGCGGCGATGATCACGACGCCCGCGACCTTCGTGACAAGGACGTAATGCTCCTCGTCGGCGCGCGGGCGCAGGTAGCGGCGGTAGATGTTCTGCGAGAACAGGCCGGCGACCGTCACCTGGATGGCGGAGCCCGTCGACATCCCTGCCGCCAGGACGCACGCGAGCATGACCCCCTGGAGTACGGGCGAGAGGAGCGCCCGGACCGAGTCGCCGAACGCCGCGTCCGCCTGGACCCGCTGGCCCGTGTTGAGGAGGAACGCGAGCCAGGCGAGCGCCAGCAGGCACCAGCCCATCGTGCACACCCGCTTCAGGACGTTGCCGTAGGTGAACCCGACGCGGCCCTCCCACTCGGACTTCCCGGCCCCGCACACCGTCATGAGGTGGGGCTGGGCCATCATGCTGAACGGCGCGTTGATGCACAGGAGGAGCACCGTCAGGAGCGAGAAGGCCTTCGGATCGAACAAACTCAGGTAACTGCCGCCATGGGCCGCCAGGGTGTTCACCGTCCCCGACCAGCCGCCGACCTCGGGCAGCGCTAGGGCCGCCGGGATCGCGAGGAACGACAGCGCGATGATCATCAGGCCCTGGACGAAGTCGGTCCGGATGGCCGCCACGATCCCGCCCCAGTACGAGTAGACCACGAACACGGCCGTGGTGACGAACAGGATGCCGAGGAACCATGCCTCGCCCTCGCGGGCGGAGACGGACGGTGCGGTCCGGCCCTCGGCAGCCGGCGCGGCGGCCGCGGTGGCGGCCGGGTCCCGGGCGGCGGCCTCGGCCTTCGGCTCGGCCCGCGCGACCGCCGCCTTGCCCATCATGCCCTGGACGGTCCGCGCCGTCGCCAGCAGGACGCTGGACGTGGCGATCGTCATGCCCACCGTGGCGATGACGATGTAGAGGATCGCCGCCGACTTGCCGAACCGCTCCTCAAAGTAGTCGGCCATCGTCAGGCACCGCATCCGCCGCACCACGGGGGCGATGAGCCAGTAGAACGGCGTCCCGAACATCCACATCCACGAGACCCAGATGCCCGACGCGCCGTCCGACACCGTCTTCGACATGACGCCCGCCACGTCGCCCGGATGCGTGCCCGCCCCGAACGCGTGCATCACCATCATGCCGATGCCGAACCGGCGCCGGCCGAGGAGGAAGCCCTCGCGGCCGCGGGCCTCGCGCTTGCTCCACCAGCCCAAGAGGAGCATGCCCGCGAAGTACAGGGCCAGGACGATCCAGATCGCCCAGTGCAGTCCCAGGAGTTCCATCCGCGCTCCTTACAGAGCCACGAGCCACGAGCCGCTACTTCCAGCGCGCGGCTGGCGGCTGCGCGTAGTCGGCCCAGCGGGCCGCGACGGCGGCCTCCTTCTCGTCGCCCGGGTGGAAGTACAGGCGGTACCGCACGGTCGCGGTCCGGTCGGCCTCGAGCGTCCAGTCGCCCTTCTTGCCGCCCTTCGGGTCGAACGCCGACAGGCCGAACGGGTTCGCCGTCACGAGGCCGTACGTCCGGGCGTGCCAGGGCGTCGGGTGCCACGGGTTGCCGGGCGCGTCGAAGAGGGCGTAGCCCAGGCGCTTGCCCTCGACGGGGCCCGAGCAGTCGACCCACGCGGCGGGCTTGCCCCACGTCGCGTCGGCCGTCTGGCCCTCGGAGTTGACGAGCCGGCCGCCGCGGTCGGCCTGGAACTCCGGCCGCATCCGCGTCGCGCACAGGCCGCCTTCCTTCGTGTCGCCGAACTGGACCTTGCCGTACTTCGCCTGGAAGGCGATCTCGAGGTCGAGCATCCGGGCCGCCTCCGGCAGGCGCCAGACGCGCACCGTCCGGACCTCGGCCAGGTTCGGCTTGCGGTCGGCCGTCGTCCAGTCGAGCGTCTCGCGGAACCACCCGACCACGGGCCCGCTCGCCACCGCCTGGAAGTCGCGGTGCAGTTGCCAGCCGGCCTTCTCGCCGATCGACCAGTTGTCCGCGCCGTTCACGTCGCCGTGGGCCACCCACACGCTCGTGTGGTGCGGGTGGTCCTTCGCGACGTTGTCGGGAATCGGGTCGTCCGTCAGGGGATACGGCCGCGTCATCGGCGTCCCGCCCGGACCCAGGACGGGGAAGAAGTACGGCCGCCGCGTCTGCTGGCCGCA